>CAYUDW010000369.1:0-2509 GCA_964442595.1 uncultured candidatus Brocadiaceae bacterium | reverse complement strand
GTTCCAGAGGGATCGCCAGTAGGCCAGATCCTTGTGCGTCTGCTCCACCACCTGCTCCTCGTTCATGTCCATGTAGCTAAAGGAGCCCTGGTACTCCGAGTGGAAGGAGATGGGGCCCTGGAAGTCCATGGCCTTCAAGCACTTGATGAAGGCGGGCCAGTCGGTCAGCCCGGCGTCCAGCGGCACCATCTGCAGGCGCCAGCCCTTGCGGGGGGCGGTCGGCCCGCCCATGTAGAAGAAGGCCAGGTCCTTGACTGCGACCATGAAGAGGCGATCGGCGGCCAGGTCCAGACCCATCATCCATCCCAGCTCGGCGCCTTCGACGGTGCAGTGGCCGGCGTCGTAGTAGAGGCCGATCGTGTCCGGGTCACGGTCCTCGATCAGGCGCATCACGAAGTTCGCGTTCAGCCCCATGCAGGGGCCCGAATGCGTGTGGAAGCCGGCCTTCACGCCGTGCTGTTTCAGCACGGGTTCCAGGCTCTTCAGGCCGGCCTCGACCTCAGCGGCCTTCTGCCGGTAGGTGCCGAACTCGCGGTAGCGCCAGTAGCCCAGCTTGATGTAAGGGATGCCGAGCTGGCCGGCCGTCTCGATAACGTCCGTTGCATGGGGCTCGTCCGCGCCCGTAACGGACGTCGTGAGCATCGAGACCTTGATGTCATGTGCGGCCAGCGCCTGCTGGAAGGCGGGCAGATCGCCCTTCACCCGCTCAGGTTCCACGTGGCCGCCCCGACGGGTGGTCAGGTCCACGCCGTCCACGCCGAAGTCCTTCAACGTCCGTCCGAGCTGATCGGCGTCCATGCTCTGGAAATGCTTCGAGAATACACAGGTCTCCATCGTCCTGCCCCTTGCTGTTGTGAGTGAAAGCGGTTCCCGCGGCGGCCACGTTCCGCCGCCGAACGGTGGACTATCCTTTCCTGGCAATCAGCGCGCGAGCGCGTTCGACTATCTGCTCAACGGAGAGACCGAGCTTGTCCAGCACCTCCTCTCCGGGGCCCGAGGCGCCGAACCGTTCCAGGCCCATCACGTCTCCTTCGTCGCCCACGTACTTCCGCCAGCCCATCGGCGATGCAGCTTCGACGGCCAGGCGCCTGCGGACCGTCGGCGGGAGCACGGAGTCCCGGTAGTCAGCCGGCTGGCGCTCGAACAGCTCCCAGGACGGGAAGCTGACCACGCGAACACGCACGCCATCTGCGCTCAAGCGGTCGGCGGCTTCCATCGCCCGCCACACTTCCGATCCGCTCGCCATCAGGATGAGCTCCGGCTCGCCGTCCGGCGGGTCGGACAATACGTAGGCGCCCTTGTGCAGCATGTCGGCCGCCGGATGCCTGGCGCGGTCGAGGATGGGCAGGTTCTGGCGGCTGCATATGATCGCCGTCGGACCGGCAGCGTTCAGCATGGCGGCGCGCCACGCCTGGGCGGCTTCGTTCGCGTCCGCCGGCCGAATCACGGTCCAGTTGGGAATGGCCCGCAGGACGGCCAGATGCTCGATGGGCTGGTGAGTGGGTCCGTCCTCGCCGAGGCCGATGCTGTCGTGTGTGAACTGATAGATCGTGGGCGCTCCCGCCATCCCGGCCAGCCGCAGTGCCGGCCGGGCGTAGTCCGAAAAGACCAGGAACGTCGAGCCGAACGCCCGCAGGCCGCCGTGCAGCGCCATGCCGGAACACGCAGCGGCCATGACGTGCTCGCGCACGCCGAACCGGATGTTGCCGCGCTCGAAGTGGCCGGGCTCGATGCTCAGCTTGTCCTTGGGCAGCGTGTTGGTCGAGGAGGCCAGGTCCGCGGCGCCGCCGATTAGGAAGGGGCAACTGTGCCGGATCGTCTCGAGCGCGGCTCCGGCAGCCTTTCGCGTGGCCAACGGGCCGTCGTCCGGGCCCCAGGTGGGCAGATCGGCGTCCCAGCCGTCGGGCAGCTCGCCGGCCCAGGCCGTGCGCCACTGCTCGGCCAGGTCGGGGAACTCCCGGGCGTACTTCTCGAACGCCTGCTGCCATTCCTCCTGTATCTTCCGGCCCTCATCGACGGTCCTGCGGAAGTGCTGAAGCGCGCGCTCCGGCACCAGGAACATCTCGTCTTCCGGCCAGCCGAGGGCGCGCTTGGTGGCTTTCATCTGCTCGGCGTCCAGTGGCTTACCGTGCGCCTCGTGCGTGTCCTGGAGGGGACTGCCGTAGCCGATGTGCGTGCGGCAGACGACCAGGGAGGGCCTGTCCTGGACCTGCCGGGCCCCCTGAATGGCGCGGGCGATGGCGTCCACGTCGCTCGTCGCGTCCTGGACTTCGTCCGTGTGCCAGCCGTAGGCCTCGAAGCGGGCGATTGTGTTGTCCGTGAACCACTCGTCCGTCGGTCCCTCGAGCGAGATGCCGTTGGCGTCGTAGAGGACGATCAACTTGCCAAGGCCAAGGTACCCGGCAAGGGAACCGGCCTCGTGGCTGATCCCCTCCATCATGTCCCCGTCGCTGGCCAGCACGTAGGTGTAGTGATCGACGATCGGATGGCCCGGGCGGTTGAAGCGCGC
>CAYUDW010000368.1:0-2512 GCA_964442595.1 uncultured candidatus Brocadiaceae bacterium | reverse complement strand
CGCATAGGCCTCGGCCGTGCTGGCAATGTCGCTGCGCTTCACGTCGCCGATCACCAGGAGGCCCTGCTCGCGGGCGTAGCTCAGACTGTCCGCGTAGGCCCTCATACCCTCGCAGCCCCATGCCTCGTAGAAGGCGATCTGGGGCTTCACGGCGACCGCATGGTCCGCGACGGCATCCACCACGGCCCGGTTGAACGCCATGATGGCGTCCGCCGCGGCAGCGGGGTCCGCGCGATCATCAACACGAGGCCGGAGCTCGGCGGGCAGGCGCTCAAGTCTGGGATCCAGCCCCACAACCACCTGGCTCTGCTTGCGCCAGACGGCCTCGATCAGGGCGTCAGCGAAGTTCCCGGGCTCCATCTCTCCCCTACCGGACAGATCTGGCCTGGCGTTCTGGGTGCGGCACGACGCCGACTATACGATTCGACGACCCCCTTTTCAACGCCCGCCCGCCGGCCACGCTTTGACACAGCCGGCCTCTCCAGGTAGCATGAGGATGACGAAGGTAGAGGCGCGAGCAGAGGCCACATATGCCGATATACGAGTACGTCTGCGCGCGATGCGGGGAGACCAGCGAGTTTCTGGAGCGGGCCGGCCAGACGGCCAGGCACTCATGCGACGCGTGTGGCAGCCGCAAGCTGCGGAAGGCGTTTTCCACCTTCGCCGCTCACTCCAAAGGCGCGTCCAGGTCGTCGAGCAGCGGCTCCTCAACCAGTTGCGCCGCGTGCTCGGCGGGCTCCTGTGCTTCGTGTCGCCGCTAGCCCCCTGCGCGCTCTGCCAGACGCGTCGCGAGCTTCAACGCGTCTAACCCGAGAGACGCTTGGGCGGACATCCCCCCCGATTCACCCCTGGCCCAGGCTGCTTTGGTCGCCGACGATGAGGGCCCATTCGTTCCACATGAACCACTCCTCGTTGCTGCTCAGGTACTCGAGGGTGTTCTCGAGCATCTCGTAGTGCTGGTTCTCCTCGCGGGCCAGCCTTTCGAACAGCTTCCGTGGCGTCTCCTCGGTCGCCTCGGCGGCGGCTCCCTTGTAGAGCTCGAAGCTCTTGGCCTCCATGTCCATGGCGATCCGGACGGCGTCCCTCTCCTGCGCGGTGGCCCGAATGGCGTCGTCCAGCGTTTCGGTCGCCTCGCTGAAGAGCGTGCGTATCTCATCCCTGGGCATCGGGAGCTGGTCAATGTCGACGCCCAGCCCCTTGCCCACGTCTTCAATGATCTTCAGGTGCCGCCGCTCGTCGGCTGCGAACGACTCGAACATCCGCTTACCCGGCAGGACGCTGCACTTCTGCGCGGCGTCCGTGTAGAACTCTATCCCGTCCAGCTCGAGCTTCCTGGCTCTCTCGATAGCTTCGCCGAGTTCCTCCCCCATCGGGTTCTCTCCTTCCGCAAAGTAGTTCGGCCGATCTCTGCTTCCGAAGGTACACGGCCCGGCTGGACGTGTCAACGAGATGGGGCCGCCGCAGCCCTTACCGCGGCCGCCCGGCGGGCAGTGGGAAGCGCGGGCTATCTGTGTAGCTCGGGCGACCACTCCACTTCGTAGCACTGCTCCCGGTGCGTTCCGCTGATGACGCTCGTCTGCGGCGTGATGGCCTTCATCCTGTCCTGCAACTGATCGATCCCCAGGATCAACTCCCTGAGCGCGTGCCGGATCCTGCCGGCCAGCTCGGGGTCGGGTAGGTCCAGTTCGAACGAATCCAGTTGGTCCATCAGGAACTCAAGCCCTGCAACGCCCTCCTCCACCTGCTCGTCCTCCATCTCCCTGAGCTTCTGCTGGAACGCAGCAGGCACTACGACCAGGAAGTTCGCGTCCCCGTGCTGCCCCACAATGGACTGCAACTCCTGATCCACGTGCGCCCCGTCGGCCCGCGTCTGACGGATCGTCGCAGTCACGTGCTCCCAACCACCGATGCTGAGGCAGCGGTCCACGATGGCCATGGCCGCGGACATGGAACCCGCCTCGTAGCGGTCCTGCTCCCCCGGTTCCAGCCCCAGGCAGTAGACGTCGGTCTCCTGGTAGGTGCGCTTCTTGACGAATTGGGCAAACTGGGGGTTCCCCGAGAGCGCGGTGAACAGGGCGTCGAGCGTGTTACGGGCAGCCTGGGGATCCTGAAGCCCCCAGAGGGTTCTCACCTCCGCCACGGGGCCGACTCGCGTCTCCCACACCCGTTCCCATTCGCCGGTTTCCTCATTCTGCTCCATGTCGGTGAGGACCTCACGCTCCTTGACTTCGACGTCCACGAAAACATAAGCGTCACCCGCCAGCATGGACAGCATCTCCAGGAAGTCCACGCCGACTATCATCTGGGTCATCTGCATGGTGGCCTCAAACTGGACGGCGACCTGGGGATTAACAGCGCGGAGGGCATCGATCACTTCGTCATAGAGACGCCTGAAACCGACTCGGAACATCACGCAGGCGGCCTCCTGTTGCCCCAGGCGAGGAAGCTCGAACGTGCCCGACCCGTCGAGCAGCTCCGTCAGCGCGGCGGATATCGGTTCGCCGTGCAGGAA
>CAYUDW010000367.1:0-2528 GCA_964442595.1 uncultured candidatus Brocadiaceae bacterium | reverse complement strand
CTGTACCCCGCATGTTAGCAGATGCCTGCCCCGCCTTCAACAGGTCGGTCCTGGCCCGCTTCGCCCGGGCTGCGGCGGCTCTCGGCGGTCCAGTTGAAGGAAGAGCAGCGTTCCCCCCACGACGCCGATGGGCAGGAACGCGGCGCCCACAAGAGGCACCATCAGGCCGACCAGCATGGGTAGCCCCAGCCCCAGAAGCTCCCAGGCATGGCGCCCGGCGAACCTCAGGCGCTCCCTGACCGGCATCCGCCGACGGCCCATCGGGTAGTCCAGACACTCCAGCGCCAGCAGGACGGCAGAACCCATCAGCGCCAGAACCGTCGTAACGGGCACGAGCAGAAGCCCGACGATCAGAACGCACACCTCAATCAGGAGAATCAGCACGGCCAGCCCGATGGCGCGGCCGAAGTCGGTCAGCATGTTCCTGAAGCTGAAAGGCTCCTCCTCGACGGAGCCCGTGACCTGCCGCTCCACGCCGGCCGAGAGCCATTCATAAAGCGGCCCCGCCACGACGAAGCACGACAGCGTGTAGGTGAATACCCCCAGGATGACGAATGCGAGCGGAAGCGCAACCGCAAGCAGCACCCGAACCACTGTCCGCCACCATGCCCCGGGGGCTATGACCAAGTCTACCACGTCGTCCAGCAGAAACAGAAAGACCGCAAAGAATGCGACGTAGAGCACCAGGCACAGCAGGAAGGGCGCAAGCGTGAGCAGGAAGAGCCGGCGGCTGCTGAAGATGACGCCGAACGCGCGAAAGGCGCAAGCCAGCCCCCGCAGGAACCTGGCCAGGAAGAAGCCGTGTACGTTCCGCGCAGCCATGAGGATCTCCAACGGAAGTGCGGCGGCCAGCCCCCGCAGCGCGAGCCACGGGTGATTATAGCAGACCGGTACCGACTTGCGGACGGCCGATGCGGTATAGTGGTGGGCGCCAGCGACGCGCGTAACGGGAAGGGCGCAGGCGTGTCATGAGATACGAAGGTCCAGGCCGTGGAATGCGCATCCAGAACGTAGCGTGCCTGCTGCTGTGGTCTGCGGCAGTGACGATCCTGAGTTTGCTGCGGCATCCGCCGGGCGCCCGTGCCCTGGCGGCGCTGCCGGGGCGCGACTTCATGGGCCACCTGGGCGCATACGCCGTCCTGTGCGTGTTGGCCATCCGAGCCGTCGGCACCGGCACCTTCCGGTCGCGCCTTCGCGTGGCCGCTGCCGCCGCGGCGTTCGGGGTCCTTCTCGAGCTCGTGCAGCCGCTGACCGGTCGCGCCTTTGAATGGAGCGACGTGCTGGCCGACGGGCTCGGCGTCGCCATCGGCCTGGTGCTGGCCATCGCGGTCGGCCGGGTCCGCCGTACAGCCATGCCGTAGGAATATGGGGATCCGCAGAAAAAAGTCGGGAAGCACACTTGACACCAGCTTCTAAGATTGATATGATCCTATTATAAGGGATCAGAAAGGTGGCATTAAGCGACATGGCAATAGTCAAGCGAGAGACGGACTACGCGCTCAGGTCGATGCTGCGGCTGGCAGAGACGGACGACTTCCTTTCAGTCAACGCTCTGGCCGAAGACGTCGAGGTGCCGGAGTCCTTCCTGCGCAAGATCATGCAACGCCTCAACCAGGCCGGCTTCGTCGAGAGCCGTCAGGGGCCGTTCGGCGGATACCGGCTGGCAGCGCCGGCAGAGGACGTCTCCTTGCTGGACATCATCGAGACGGTCCAAGGCCCGCTGGTGATGAACGAGTGCTTCGCCGAGCCGGATATCTGCAGTCGCACGGAGTTCTGCCCGGTGCGGGTGCGGCTGGCCGAGCTTCAGGTGGAGTTGAACGCGGAGCTGGCCGGGATCAGGCTGAGCGACGTTCTGGAGCCTGCCGGGAAAAGGGGAAAGGCGAGGAGATGAGCGGCCCCAAGTGCCCGGGACAGGACCCCATGTTCTTGAAGGCCGGGGACATTGCCGAAGCGCCCTGCCCTGCTTGCGGCCATCGGGTGGAATTCTGGCCCGACGAACTCGTCCGCAAGTGCCCGGAGTGCGGACATCGGTTCGCCAATCCCGAGAACTCGATGAAGTGCCTGAGCTGGTGCCGATACGCCGCCCAGTGCATGAGCGCGCTCCGCGAGGGCGACGGCGACTGGATAGGGCCACTGCGGGAGGAGTTGATCGCGCGCATGAAGGCGGCGTTCGGCGACGACAGCGCCAGCATCGGACACGCCCTGGCCGTCCTCGAACTGGCGGAGGAGATAGGACGCCGGTCCGACGCGGACCCCCTCGTGCTCGTATCGGCCGCCATCCTGCACGACATTGGAAGGGCGGCCAGCCGGGCAGGCCCTGAGCACGGCGTTGAGGGCCGCGCGACGGCAAAGGAGATCCTGTGCGACCTGGGCCTGCCCGAAGCGGTCCAGGAGGAGATCCTCGGTTTGATCGAGCATCATCACGACCGCGAGAGGATGGACACCCGTAACGGCCGACCGCTGTTCGACGCTGACCTGATCGTCAATCTGAGGGAATCAGGCCGGGCCGACGCGCGGGACGGACTGGC
>CAYUDW010000366.1:0-2542 GCA_964442595.1 uncultured candidatus Brocadiaceae bacterium | reverse complement strand
CGAAGAGGCAAGATACCAAAAGTATCCAAACTTTCAGGCGAAAGGACTGTTACCGGACAGAACTCTGGAGAGCTTTATACAAAGAAGCACCGACGGGGCAACTCCTAATCTTTAGGAAGACCCACAAGAGTTTACGTTAAAGAATTATTTCCTAATTTCTTAGGAAGAATCTTTCAGGTAAAAAGACAGAGTAAGAGAGTAATATAATTACTTTCTTACTCTGTCTTTTTTTAAGCCGCCTACATTTTTATGACAGGTAACGGTCCTTTTGCTTGCTATAATTGCATTTTCATCATACTTTAAGAAATTACAATACATTAAATTCTAAGGCTTGTCCCTATATATATAGAAATTTATAGAAAAGGGAGGGGGTTTTATATTTTGAAATATCATTTTAGGAACTTTATATTTGAAGGTGGTGGCGTAAGAGGGATAGCTTATATCGGTGCTTTGAAAGTTCTGGAAAAGAAAGGGATTGTATCAAGCATTAAACGTGTTGGTGGCACTTCTGTTGGTGCTATTAATACAGTGTTACTAGGACTAAATTATTCACTAGAAGAAATAGAAAAAATATTGATGGAGATGAACATTCTAGAGTTCTTAGATTTTCCGTGTATAACAAAATATATATATAGAATTTGTAAAGAATATGGAATATGTAGTGGAAATAAATTCTATAAATGGATTTCGAATTGCATCGGAGAAAAAACAGGTGATCGTAATTCTACTTTTGAAGATGTTTATAAGCAGAAGGAAAACAAGGGATTTCGGGATATGTTTCTTATTGGTACCAATTTATCTACAGGTTTCGCTGAAGTGTTTTCTCATAAACATACTCCAACAAAACGTGTTGCTGATGCTGTAAGAATTTCAATGTCTTATCCGATAGTTTTTACAGCAAAGAAAAATTTCCGAGGTGATGTTTATATAGATGGAGGATTATTGAATAACTATCCAATAAGATTATTTGATAGAAAAAAATATATTACTTCTGCTAGATATTTTGAGGAACCAGAATACTATAAAAATTACAATATTGTTTTGGAAAAAGATAAAAGAAACACAAATCATTTTAGTTATAACAAAGAAACTTTAGGCTTTCGCCTTGATTCTGCGAAAGAAATTGCAATATTTAGAGACCAAGCTGAACCGGTATCCTACGATATTAATGATTTGCCTTCTTATGTTGTTCGCCTTGCTTCAACTATATTGAATATTGAAAATAGTATGCATTTGAATAGTTACGATTGGGATCGGAGTATTTATATAGATACATTAGATGTAGGAACTTTAGATTTTAATGTTAATGAATCAAAGAAAAAAGATTTAATTGAATCAGGAGAAAATTGTACAAAAGATTATTTTAAATGGTTCGATAACCCTGATAATTTTCCAGCTAATAGATCTTAATATTTTAACTAACTAAAACTTTTTTTATAAAAAAGATGATACCAAAAGGTAAGATAAGGGGAGGTTTCATCTGACATAATTAGTTAAATTTCTTATAATAGAAATAAATAGGCGCACATCCCATTTTCTTAGACAATTAATATTTTGCTTTTAAATTAGATAAACAGGGAAGGGGTGCTAGGTCAATAATTCGATAACTTTTAACGAAAAATATATAGGAACTGAGGAATTTCTTAACCATGTGGTTGAGTCTTTAGGTATTACTATAGATAGACGTTCTAAAGGAAGACCTCGTAAAATGGAAAGCTAAACTACAGAAAAAATAGGATGTGGTCCTATTTTCCGATTATTGAATAAGAAGGAGGTGAATCAATTATGAAATTCAGAAAGATATTTTTTATTTTAGTATTATTTATTTTTTCCTTCAGCCTATTTGCCTTTAGTGAAACAACTGAAAACGTTGATAGTATAGGAAAAAAACTTGTACAACAATTATGGGTGGATATGAAAGCAAATAACTGGAAGGAAATCGAAAAGCAAATGAGTTCAGGATTTCAGTCGGTACATCAAGATGGAACGAGAGATAAGGATGCTCAAATAGAATTAATTAAAGGTTTAGACCTAAGTGATTACACTATTAGCGATTATACGGTTACAACAGAGGGTCCTGTCATTATTGTCACTTACAAGATTACTGTAGAAGAAACTCTTGCCGGTACCCGCCTGCCGGAACGTACCGTTATGAGACTTAGTTCCTGGGTAAAAAGCGAAGATGATTGGAAATGGATTATTCACGCTAATTTAACTCCGATGAAATAAAGCAAAAAATACAGGGGACGGTTTATATTTGCTCAATAATTCTGTAAATTATTCTAATTTTCCGTAAGGGGTCTGATAAGTCCAGATTCCCAATGTCGAGACCAGTCTCCGATGACTCGTATTGATTTTTAGATTACAAAATAAAAAGGGTAAGCTGAAGAAGATGATTTTCTTTATAGCTTACCCCTTTTTATTGTATTTTTATTTTTACTCAATTCTTCCACAGGTAAATTGAAATCATTTAACAGAGCGGCCCCCCCCCGTATAAATACGAGAATTTAACGGGGCGAGCCCAACTCTACTTTTACTCCTG
>CAYUDW010000365.1:0-2558 GCA_964442595.1 uncultured candidatus Brocadiaceae bacterium | reverse complement strand
ATCACGGCGTTACGCGACGGTCAACGGCCGGCGCGGGCTTGTTGCCACTCGTAGATGGACGGGACCTCGGGCTCAGGGCGAGGGGGAGCCGGCTCGGCCCGCGCCAGGACGCGGTTCTCCCGGCTGGCCGCTACGGTCGCCTCCGCGCCCCCTACCAGCGCACCGTTGCCGCCGTAGAGCACGTTGCCCTCCAGCTCCAGGCCAGCGGCACGCGAGGGGTCCTCGACGAGCACGGCCGGGAAGTCGTTCGCCACAGCGAACACGTTGCCCTTGATGACGTGGTCGAAGCTGGCGCCGCCCAGCAGGATGCCCGGCCCCCGGCTCAGGATGCGGTTGTGGAAGAAGAGCCAGTTCTCGTTCATCCCCCCCAGCACCAGCCCGCAGGGGCCGTAGCGGCGCATGCCCCCGAAGACGCGGTGGTCGCCGTCGTTCTGGAAGTCGCAGTTGTAGAAGACGTTGCGCGGCCCGTTGGGGCCGTGGCTCCTGTCGTCCGGGCCGGTGGCCCAGAAGCCGTGGCCGTAGGGGCCGCCCTCGGGCCTGTTGCCGATCGGGTCGATGATGACGCAGTTCTCGAACAGGTTCTCGTGGCACCAGCCGGAGTGGGTCTGCGCGTCGCTGTTGTAGAAGGTGGAGTTGCGGAACACGCAGCCGCTGCACGCCCAGTCCAGGTTCGGAGCGTGCCGCATGTTCCAGGTAGTTACGTTCTCCAGCAGGCAATCGAAGGCGACTTCCCATCCGACGTAGCCGGAGCCGCCGCCGCCCACGTCATGGCACTCGTTGAACTCGCAGTCCCGGATCTCCGCCCACTTCACGTGCGAGCCGTAGATGGGCATGCGCCCGTTCCAGTCCACCCTCACGCGTCGGCCCCAGCAGTTGACGGCCCGCTGGAAGAGCACGGTGCAGATTTTGGGCTTCTTATGCACCTGCGTGAAGTACAGGTCCTCGACGCCGCACCGCTCGATGGGGGTCATGCGGTAGACATATGCCTCGTCAATGACGGGGAAGTCGATGCGCAAGGGCTGATTGATGGTCACCGTAGTCCCGTTGATGGCCTCGATGCGCACCATGGCCATCCTGGGCGTGAACCGGGTGCGGGTCTCGATCAGATCGCGCCAGCGCTGCGTGCCGCGGGCCTCCACCGTCAGCCAATCGCCCGGCGCCAGGCCTTCCACGTCGCTGATGCTCAGGCGCGTCTCGCCGCGCCGGGCGTCGGCCAGCAGGGGGCGCGGGCTGCCTTTGTCGCCGCCCCTGAAGACGATGATCCCGTCCGTCTTGCGATCCTCGGTGCCGTTGTAGCGGATGAGGAGCTTCGTCCTGTCGCGGCCTTGGCCGCGGATGACCACGCCGCTGTGCTTGATGAGCACCTTGCCGTCCAGGTAGTAGGTGCCCTCCCCCAGGATGACGGCGCCCCCGCCCGCCTCCCCGGCGGCGTTGCAGGCATCCTGGAGGGCCTTCGCGTCGTCCAGGTCGTCGTCCGCCAGGCCGCCGAAGTCCTCGATGCGCGCGAACGGCTCGACGTCGGGGATGCCCCCCTGCACGCCGACGGCCGTCCAGTCCGGGAACCAGGTGCGCCCGTCCGGCCCCAGCACGTCCGCCGGGGTGCCGCCGGCCTTGTACTGCGGCGGCCACGGGATGGATGCCGCACCGCCGGCACCCTCCCGGCCTTCTTGGGCTGGGGCAACTCCGCCGGCAAAGCCGACCAATAGAACCCATCCGAACAGCAGCACCGTGACCGTCTCACCTAAGCCCATCGGCTATCCTCCGAGGTCTCTATCCACTACCGATCAGGCAGCCCCGCGGCCCCCCCTCATGGAGAAGCGTCGGGGCGGCCACAAAACGGCGGTCGGCACGGCACCCGGACCATTGGCCGACAGTCAGGTCGACACGCCCCTTGAGCGCTGCCGAGCCTGGAAGTGCTTGGCCGTCTCCTCGTAGTCCTCCCTGGCGTTAAAGTGGTCGACCAGGGAGAAAATGCCTTGCCCCAGGGATTTCGCCAGCTTATCCCAATGGGCATCCAGATCGCCTACGCACAGGAAGTGGCCCCCGCAGAGAAGGTCTGCGCCAAGCTTGCGTACCTTCTCTACCGACGCAACCATCTGCCGGTAGTCGGACCCCCTTTCCGGGAAGAACCATCCCGTCAGGTCACCCGCGAAGAGCACGCGAGAACCCGCCATCTCGAGCAGGAAGCAACTGCTGTCCGGCGTATGGCCCGGAGTGTGGTAGGCCTTGAGCTTGAGGCCGGCCGCTTCAAGGACGTCGCCGTCTCGGAAGAACCGGTCAGCCCGGACGGGCGAGCGTCCCCAGTCGCCTGCGTTGCGAGCGGCCTCGTGGATCGCCGTGGTCGCGCCCTGCTCACGCCAGTACTCGCAGCTCTCCGCATGGTCGCCATGGCCGTGCGTGTAAGCGACCATCTTCACGTCAGAGGCCGCTACGCCCATCTGGTCCAACAGGGCCACGATGGCGTCCGTGAACCGCCGGAACCCGGAGTCCACCAGGATGCACTCTTTCCCTCGGCCGCGGACCAGGTATACGGATGCGCCGGAGTAGTCGGGAACCGG
>CAYUDW010000364.1:0-2558 GCA_964442595.1 uncultured candidatus Brocadiaceae bacterium | reverse complement strand
TCGATTCCCTGCGCCCTCACCATCCCTTCCTCGGCCTCGACAGGCCCTTTCGCCCTTGTCCGAAAGGGCTTACGCGAATCGACCTCACGCCGAGCGGCGCTCCTCACCTGTCCAGATTGGTCCTGCTCAGTCCAATCAGATCCAGCTTGCGTGGCCAAGCAGGAGCCTAGGACAGCCGTCCCGTCAGTGCCCGTTGCCTCCGCTGCCTCCGTCTCGGCCGAGATGTCGGGAAGCTGTTCGACGGCCTCGCCTTGACTGTCGAGCATCGTGTGCGCCTAGCGCGGCAGCGCCAGGTTGACGTTGCTGTGCCGCGCCAGGTCCCCGGAAGTCGCCGGCGGCGGCTCTCAGCCCCGAAGCGTGTTGTCCGAGCTTACCACCCCTTGCCCGAGAAGCTCCCGTTGCGGGCCCCGACGATCCCGATGCAGGCTCCACCCGCGCGCACCTCCCGGCCCCGCTGGTCGTGTATATCGCTGACCCAGGTCTGGCACCGCGAGGGTGCTTCGGACGCTACAACGCCAGCAGCCAGCGCTTCGGCGAGGGCCACGCCCAGACCGGAGTGCCATGCGCGCGTCGTGTCCATCCTGCCTCCCTCCCAAGCCGCCTCCCCGGCTCGGCCTGCTGGCCGGACTTGCTGGTCACCTCTGCCGCGAGCGCGTAGAGTTCCTCGCTGCGTTCGCGCCAGCCCCACCCGACGAACCGTGTGTATCCGGTGGCCCTGGAAGTCTCCCTGCAACTGGTGGAGTGAAGCGGTACCTCGGGGCGGTCCGCCAGGTTCTGCTGCCGTCGCATCTTGATGTCAGGCCAGCCGGCCGACACAAAGCCGTCCACAGCGCGCTCCGGGATCCATGGCCCGGATTCGTGCCCATTGGTCCATGAACGGGGCACGCTCCAGAATCCTGGCCGTGCGCCTTCATCTCCTGCGGCGGCGCGGACGGTCGAGGGCGCTGTAGACCGGCCTGGCCTGAGTCCCCAGGCGGCCGAAGTAGGGTGCCAGTTCGTCGCCGGCTGCCATACTGAAGTAGAACACGATTCGGTCCACAGGCGGCACATCTCGCAGCTCCGGTCGGTCCTTCCAGTGCCGGGCCGCCGCGAAATAGCGCGGCATGATGCCTTCACCGTAACGCGATTCAAGCTCGCGAATGATCAGGAGAAGCTTGCCCCTTCCGGCGCTGAGATCCTCCCCGCTCGAGATGTCATACACCCCGTGCTTCTCCTCGTAGTCACGCAAGTGAGCAATCAGTTGCTCTTCCTTGCCTTCCACAGATCGCGCGAACTCCCCGCCGAGCTTGTTCTTCACCCGGATCTGAACCAGACCTGACCAGGCCCCGTCTCCCAGCCAAACGGGCGTCTCAACACATAGGGAATTCGCGAGTTCGTGGATCATGAAGGATGCCGTTGCTACTTCAGTGCCGGTCGCACCAACGGCCACCACACGGCCTCCGGTGAACCCGCCGCCGCCCGTCATCAGAGCCCAGACTTCTCTCTTGACCTCTGGCTGGTAGCCGAATTCCCTGCAAACCAACTCATAGATTCGCGGCAGCGCTTCCACCAGGAACCGCCGCTTCTCCAGCGGCATGTTCTGTGAGTAGCGTACCTCGAACCCCGGCAACGAGACGAGACTCTCGGGCGGCACGAGTGCAACGCGCGTAGGCAGCAGCTCGCGCCCCCGGTCGCCGATCCTGCGGCCCCCCAGCCAGTCAAAGCACGCATTCACAAACTCGACGTTGCGGTACGGCTTTTTGACGATTCGTTTGTCCGCCGGATTGTCGAGGAGTCGGCCCATGTTCACAAAGATGACGCGCCCCCTGCCGAATCTCCTGGCAATCCCGATGGGCCTCCTATCTGCATCCCACAAGATAGGCGTGCCAGGGCCGCGTATGACACGTGCTTTGCCACCCGACACTGCGACAAAACCGCCTTCCTCAAGGAGCGCCGGAGTGAGGCCATAGTAGGGCTCGCGGGCCAGCATGTCGGTCAACTCAAGGGCAAATGCTCCGCAAAGAGACGCGACAGCAGATTCGGCGGTACCAGCACCGGCGTAGATGAAAAGACCGCCTCCCTGTTGCACGAAATCGGCCAGAAGAGCGATCTCTTGCGGGCTGTACCAGGCGGGCGTCCCCGAATCACTGGCGACCACCACATCGTACGGCGGCAGCATCTCCGCTGTGAGGGCCGCCAAGCTGGAGGTGACCTCCTGTCCCTCCAAGTATCCATGAAGGCCATTGTGCACTTCGAAGGTGAAATGATGGGATAGGTCGACCAAGACCCGCAGCCGATCCCGCGCTGCCGCATCCGCGAACGCACCGCTGAACGCCAGCAGCAGGCAGACAATGGCCAGCGCCAAAGGAACCGCTCGGCCGAATCTGCCATCACGCCCCCCTGATTCGCACATATCGGCAGCCCGTACCATCCAGGCCTCTTCAATGTCAGTCGATAGAGATACAAAGACGCCCACAAGCCGGTCGCGCTGGCATCCTACGCCGCCGCTGCATGCTTGTCAACACTTCTGGACGCGGAGCGTGTGAAGGCAAGCGGCTGGCGTACGGAAGCCACAGATG
>CAYUDW010000363.1:0-2564 GCA_964442595.1 uncultured candidatus Brocadiaceae bacterium | reverse complement strand
GGCAAGGCGTTCCGTGGGGTGCTATGGCGGCGCCGCAGGGGATACGTGGTGTTGCGCGACGCAAAGCTGCTCAAATCACGTGGCGAGACGGTGCCGATGGATGGTGAGGTGGTGATCGACGTGGGGAACATTGACTTTGTGCAGGTGCTTCCCTGATGCCGGCGGTGGTGCAGAGCCTGGGGGCGCTGACGGATGTGGATGTGGGCTGGGCGCCATCGGCTCTGTATGGGCGGCTGCGCCTGTACAACACGCGCTACTACGATTATGCCACGCTGTACCGGACGCAGCCAAACGTGCGAACGTGCGTGGACTTTCTGGCACGGAACATCGCTCAACTGGGATTGCACGTGTTTCGACGAGTGAGCGATACGGACCGGAAGCGGTTGCGGGACCACCCGCTGGCGAAGCTGCTGGGCCAACCGTTGCCAGCATCGTTCAAGATGACGCGGTATCAGTTGATCCAGGGACTGATGGCCGATCTGGGGGTCTACTTCAATGCCTTCTGGTTGAAGGTGAAGACGAAGGGACCGATGGGTCTGCTGCGGATTCCACCTCCGTATGTCGCAGTCAAAGGAGGGCTGGTGCCCACGGGCTATGAAGTGACGGTGGGGGGCAAATTGCTGAAACCGGCGCCCGACGAACTGGTCCACTTTCGGGGATACAACGCGGCGAGCGCGATCCTGGGGCTGTCGCCGTTGGAGACGTTGCGGCGGGTGCTGGCGGAGGAACATGCGGCAGGCGACTATCGGGAGAGCTTCTGGGCGAATGCAGCCCGGATGGGAGGGATCATCGAGCGGCCGACGGAGTCTCCGGCATGGTCGGAGACGGCGCGGGAGCGGTTCAAGGCGGAGTTCGAGGCCCTCTACAGTGGATCGGAAAACAGCGGCAAGACGGCCATCCTGGAGGAGGGGATGACCTGGAAGCCGAACACCTTCAATGCTCAGGAGAGCGAATATCTGACCGGGCGGAAACTGACCAGGGAGGAATGCGCGCGGGCCTACCACATTCCTTTGCCGATGGTGGGGATTCTGGAGCACGCGACGTTCTCGAACATCCGGGAGCAGCACAAGAATCTGTACCAGGACAGCTTGGGGCCCTGGTTGGCGATGATCGAGCAGGACATCGAGATGCAGTTGCTGCCAGAGTTCGCGGACACGAAGGGCGTCTACGTGGAGTTCAACATCGCGGAGAAGCTCCAGGGGTCGTTCGATGAGCAGACGAAGGCCCTACAGAGCGCGGTGGGCCGGCCCTGGATGACGGCGGACGAGGCACGGGCACGGATGAACCTGCCGAGCATGGGTGGCGATGCGGAGGAGCTGGTGACGCCGCTCAACGTGTTGGTTGGGGGCCAAGCGTCGCCACGGGACAGCGCGCCACCCAAGGCGATAGGCCAGGCCGATGCAGTCAAGGCAACGCGGGGGCGTTTGGACACGGCCTATCTGCCGTTGAGGGAGCGACACGAGGCCAAGTGGATCGAGGTGCTTTCGAGCCACTTTCGGCGGCAAGGAGCGGCGATCTCCAGCAGGGTTACGGCCAAGCACTCCTCACAGACGGAGTGTAAACAGTTCATCGGAGAGATCTGGTTCGACGGGGACAGGTGGAACGAGGAGCTGGGCGCGGATCTGCTGCGATTGAATCTATTGACGGCGGGAGCCTGGGGGGAGAGGGTGGCGACGGAGCTCGAGCTTGAGGAGTTCGATGAAGACCGGATGCTGCCCTGGCTGAGCGAGAATGCGCGGATCGCGGCCGAGGAGATCAACGCCACCACGCGCGATCGGGTGGCGGATGCGCTGACCGACGCGGAGCGGGAGCCGCGCGGTGCGATACAGCACCTATTCGAGTTGGCCCTGAGCGTGCGGGCGGCAGAGATCGCCAGGAGCAAGGTGACCACGGCGGCCAACTTTGGATCGCAGGAGGCGGCGAGGCAGGGCGGGCTCAAGACGAAGACCTGGCAGGTCAACAGTGCCAACCCGCGCGAGGACCATGCCGCTCTGGACGAGACCACGGTGGGAATCGGAGAGTTGTTCCCCAACGGGATGCGATGGCCGGGCGATCCGAGTGGCGGGGCCGAGCAGGTGGCGAATTGCCTATGCTCGGTGAGTTTTGCGTAGCACTATCGGTTGGCGGGAGATAGAGGGGGATGGCGAACGAATGGCGTGAGGTCCTGGCCAGACGACGCCGCACGTCCAAGACGCAGCGGCTGTATGAGGATGGCCAACCCACCAACAAGTACAGTTGGGACGGGATGGTCGGCACGTCCTTGCACTACGAGGAGGTGGAAGGCTCCGGCGAGTGGCTGGAGGTGGACCCGCGCATAGTGCCCAGCGATGAGCCTGGCTGGGACTGGGAGATGCAGAAGAGTCACTGGCGGTTCCTGGCCAGGAACGGCGGCTGGTTCGCCGCCGAGAAGCAGGGCGTGGGCATCGGGTTCAAGTTGGAGCGCATAGCCTACCTGAACATCGAGACCAAGGAATGGCAGGCCGTCCGCACGGCGAACTACACCACGCCGACTGTAGAGGATCTGGAGCACGGCAACGACCTCCTGGCGAATCCCCTGGGCAAGC
>CAYUDW010000362.1:0-2568 GCA_964442595.1 uncultured candidatus Brocadiaceae bacterium | reverse complement strand
GAGCCGGGGGCTCCCACGGGCACCGTGTCGCCGATCGGCACGCCGGCCGAGACGTCGGCGTTGATGTTGCCGCCGTCGATCGGATCGGGCGTGATCGGGTCGTCGATCGTCTGCAGGCCCGCGAGAAGCTGCGCGATGGCCATGTCATCCGCAGACGACAGGACGGTCCCATTGGGCTCCGTGCCGACGTTGTCGTCAGCGTGGACCCAGTTGGTGCCCGTCCAGCCGCCGGTGCCGTCGGTTCCGGCAATGACGTTGCCGATGAGGCTGCCGCCGCTGCCGGTGCCGGCGTCGATCCAGACGTCATTCAGGTTCCCAGCCGCGTGGATGTTGGCCAGGATGTCGCCCGGGCTCGCGCCCGTGGCAACGATGTCCAGCGTCGAGTTATACCCGACAGACGAGATGTCACCCGGCGAAACGCGGGTAGTGTTCGGGCTGTCGCCGCGCGCCTCGATCAGGCCGATGATGTCATCGCCCGACCAGATGTCGCCGTAGATGTCCGACGCGCTGATCGTGCCGTTGATGTCGTCGTCCTGCTGGTCCTCGAACTGATCGACCAGTATCCGCTTGCCGGAGACGACGGCCAGCCCCAGGTAGTCCTGCACCCAGATGTCTACGTCGATGGCATCCGGCGCCGAGATCTGGCCGCCGGGCGTGCCCGGGCCAAACATCCCGGACGAGGTGTACGAGATCGTGTCCGGCGTGTTGGCCGCATCCCAGGCCGTCGTCACCCAGACCGGCTCGTTCCCGCCGTCGCGGTCGCGCACGTCGACGCCCCATATCGTCCCCCCGACCGTCGCCCCGGCCCAACCGTTGATCGTGATCGGGCCGTTGAAGGTCGGATTGCCGGGCAGGATGTCGACCACGTCGTCCGGCGTGCCGAGCAGGCCGTCCGCGCCGAGGTCCGTGACTGTGCGGTCGCCGACGACCAGGCTGGCCATCAGCCAGCCGTCCACGGAGACGGTGCCCATGCTGCCGTTGGTGACCATGCCACCCAGGTACGCATCGGGCAGCCCGTCGGCATTGGCATCGCCGGTCGTGTCGACCGTCGTCACATCCCCCACGTCCGCCGTCGCATAGACGGAGAACAGGGGACCCTCGACATAGACGTTGCCGACGCCCTGGTAGACCGGACCGGCCGCTCCGAGACGCAAGGTAGCCGACATCCAGAACGTCAACGGCATCGCCGAACCGTCGTCGGGGTAATCGATGTAATCAGCCATCCAGGGGGACGCGTCCGAAGCGCCGTCAAGCACCACGGTGTAGCCGACGAAGATGCTCCCGACACCGGGAGCTATCAGGTCGCCAGGCGTCACGTCCTGCACGGTTACGTCGCCGATTGCGCTGGAGAAGTCCAGGAACTCGATGCCGTTTATGCCGGCGGCCGACGGCTGCGTGCCGAACACGTCGTCGACCGAGTCGAAGTCCACGTCGACGTCGAAGCCGTAGTAGACCTCGGTGTTCGCATCGGTGGCAGGCATGTCCGGATCGAGTGCGTTGTACTCCACGCCGACCTCGTCGCCGTAGAGGTACAGGTCCTCGATCATGCCGCTGGCGAAATCGACGACCACCTGGTCGATGACGCCGTCAGGCATGCCCGGCTGCACGCCGTCCGAGAACTGGATGAGCTCAAACGCGCCGGTCGGGCCCACGAACATCTTTCGGATGAAACCGCCGTCCGGGATGGTGAGGAGGACCCGCCCCGTCAACGTCACCAGCGGCTCGTAGATCTCCAGGTTCTGGGCTGTGCCGTTGGTGTTGTCAGCGATGTCCTGGGTCGGCATTACACCGACCGCCAGGGCGCCCCAACTGATCTCGCCCAGAGCGGTGAAGTACATGTCGACGTTCGCGTTGTCCCACATGCCCTGGATCTCGACGTTGGTGACGCGACCCAGCGTGGCCTCGCCGGCATTGCTGCCGTCCCAGAGATTTCCGTCCGTGCCCCAGTCGCCGCTGAGCACGTCGCCCTCGATACGTATCAGTCCGAAGTCATTCTGATCGGCGTCCAGATCCGGATCGAATGCGGTAACGTCCCACTCGGCGACGCTGTCGTCGTTGGACGTGTAGGGCGTGCCCATCAGGCGCGTGGCGACGTAGAGCTCGGTGTCGTCGACCAGGTTGCCCAGAGTGCTCTGCTGAATCAGACCGTCTATGTCATTGATGGCCAGCGTCGGGTCACCGGCAACCGGGAAGACGGTCGTGTAGTTGATCACGGCCGATCCCTGATCGGTGCCCTCGATGGCCAGGATGTAGTCCACGCCAAGCGAAGTGATGATGACGACCGGCGAGGCCGTCGTGCCGCCCCAGACCTGCAGGCCGTTGGGGATCGCGACCTGGCCCAGGCCGGCGTCGATCTCATCCAGGTCGCCGCCCACCTGCGAAAAGAGCCCGATGCCGATGTCCTCGCCGGCCAGCTCGCTGGTCGCGATCCGGTCCACGTCGCCGTTCACCGTCAGCGCCCCAACGACGAAGATATCGGGGCTCGCGTCCGGGAAGCCCGTGTCGACGGCCGTGTTCGGATCGTCGATGATCCGCAGGCCCAGCAGGCTGCCGCCGATGTCCAGGTCC
>CAYUDW010000361.1:0-2577 GCA_964442595.1 uncultured candidatus Brocadiaceae bacterium | reverse complement strand
ACCATCGACGGGCAGGACGTGGCGGTGCCGGAGGGCACGACGGTCCTCGAGGCCGCTCGAAGCGCCGGCATCTACATCCCCACTCTCTGCTACGACGAGGATCTGGAGCCCTATGGGGCCTGTCGCATGTGCGTGGTGGAGATCGAGGGCATGCGAGGCCTGCCGACGGCATGCACAACGCAGGCCAGACAGGGCATGGTGGTCCACACGGACAGCGAGTCGGTCAACGACGTGCGGCGGACCATATGCCAGATGCTCATCGCGGACCATCCCGCGGACTGCCTGGCGTGCTCCTCCAACCAGCGTTGCGAGCTGCAGAAGGTCGCTTCCTACCTGGGCATCGCGGAGCAGCGGCTGGAACCGACCCTTCGCAAGCGAGAGAAGGACGAGAGCAATCCGTTCTTCGTGCGCGACCTGTCCAAGTGCATCCTGTGCGGAAGGTGCGTGCGGGCGTGCCGCGAGCTGCGCGGCGTGGGCGCCATCGGCATAGCGGGCCGCGGCTACGACAGCCGCGTCACGACGTTCGCCGACGCTCCGATGGACGCAACCGTCTGCGAGTCCTGCGGCGAATGCGTCGAGCGCTGCCCCACGGGAGCCATCGCACCCAGGTCGGAGGTGCTGCCCCCCACCAGCGAGGTGAAGACGACGTGCCCCTATTGCGGATGCGGCTGCGGGCTGGTCCTCGGCGTGCGCGGCGGCCGCATCGTGCAGGTGCGCGGCGACACGGAGCACCCCGTCAACTCGGGCAGCCTGTGCGTGAAGGGGCGGTTCGGCCTGGACTTCGTCGGTTCTCCCGACAGGCTCACCACGCCCCTCATACGCCGCGACGGGAACCTCGAGGAAGCGACCTGGGACGAAGCCCTGGACTTGGTGGCCACCCGGTTCTCCGAAATCAAGGCGCAACACGGTCCGGACGCCCTGGCGGGCCTGTCCTCGGCCAAGTGCACCAACGAGGAGAATTACCTGTTCCAGAAGTTCATGCGCGCCGCGCTGGGCACGGACAATGTGGACCACTGCGCGCGGCTCTGCCACGCCTCCACGGTGGCGGGCCTGGCGCGCGCGTTCGGCAGCGGCGCGATGACCAACTCCATCGCCGAGCTGGAGCACGCGGACTGCATCTTCGTGACGGGCTCGAACACGACCGAGGCGCACCCCATCATCGCGCTGTTCATCAAGGCCGCCGTCACTCGCCACGGGGCTCGTCTGATCGTCGCCGACCCCCGCAGGATAGACCTGGTCCGCTTCGCCGACCTGCACCTGAGGCAGCGTTCCGGCACAGACGTGGCGCTTTTCAACGCCATGATGAACGTCATCCTGGCCGAGGGCCTGGCCGACGAGACGTTCATCCGCGAACGCACGGAGGGATTCGACGAGTTCCGGGCGTGTGTCGAGCAGTACACGCCCGAGATCGCAGCGGCCGTCACGGGCGTGCCGGCGGACGACATTCGCCGGGCGGCCCGCCTCTACGCCGGCGCCGAGCGCGGCAGCATCGTCTACTCCATGGGCATCACGCAGCACACCACGGGAACGGACAACGTGCTCGCCCTGGCGAACCTGGCCATGCTCACCGGGAACGTCGGTTTCCCCTCCACCGGCGTCAACCCCCTTCGGGGGCAGAACAACGTCCAGGGGGCCTGCGATCTGGGCGCTCTACCGAACGTGTACCCGGGCTACCAAAAGGTGGACGACGAGGAGGCCGGGGCCAAGTTCCAAGCCGCCTGGGGCGTGGACCTGCCCGCCGAGCCGGGGCTGACCGTGGTCGAGATCATCAACGCGGCGGCCGAGGGCGGCGTCCGGGGCCTCTACGTGATGGGCGAGAACCCCATGATGAGCGACCCCGACTTGAACCACGTGCGCCAGGCGCTTCAGAACCTCGACTTCCTCTGCGTGCAAGACATCTTCCTCTCGGAGACGGCGCAACTGGCCGACGTGGTGCTGCCCGCCGCCTCCTTTGCCGAGAAAGAGGGCACGTTCACCAACACCGAGCGCCGCGTTCAGCGCGTTCGCAAGGCCGTCCCGCCCCCAGGCAAGGCGCGGCCCGACTGGCAGATCATCTGTGATCTGTCAGCCCGCGTCGGGTACGCCATGGATTACGCCGGCCCTGCCGAGATCATGGACGAGATCGCGCGCCTGACGCCCATCTACGGGGGAATCAGCTACGACCGGTTGGAGCCGGACGGGCTCCAGTGGCCGTGCGCGGACAGGCGGCATCCGGGCACCGGCTTCCTGCACGAGGGCCGGTTCAGCAGGGGCCTGGGCAAGTTCCATCCCACCCCCTTCCGCGAGGCGGCCGAGCTGCCCGACGACGAGTACCCTTACCTGCTGACAACGGGGCGCTTCCTGTACCACTTCCACACGGGCACGCTCTCGCGGCAGTCGCCGGGCCTGGAGCAGCTCTCCCCGCCGGCGCCCGTCGAGATCAGCCCGCAGGACGCCGCCCGGGAGGGCATAGCCGACGGCGAGACGGTATCCGTCAGCAGCCGCAGGGGAGTCGTCCAGGCAAGGGCCGTCGTCACGGAGCGATCGCCCGAGGGAACCATATTCATGGCGTTCCACTTCCGGGAGGCGCCGGCCAAC
>CAYUDW010000360.1:0-2585 GCA_964442595.1 uncultured candidatus Brocadiaceae bacterium | reverse complement strand
AATCGTGAAATTATCAAATAAAAGATAAAAAAGTGTACTAAGAAGTATATTACAAATCCAATAGAATCTGGAAATATTCTCAAATAAAAAAGCACTTTCAAATAAATTGGTAAAAGATCTATATTAAACTTAATACCTAGAAGAAAGATCCCTAACAAAATATATCCCAATAACGCAATTCCTATTTCTTTTTTTCCCATTTTTTTAAAACCAACTCAGAATGATTGATGAATAATTGAAATTGAAGATAAATTTGATAATGATATATGAGAGACTACAGCCAATTGGGATGAGGAGATTATCTGAAATATTGATTGGTTTCTCAGTAAAGATATCAACTATTAAAAAAATCATAGCAAAAATAATGCTCCATATCATTCCAATAAACAAAATACAAATGAAGAATGTAGTTACAACTCCTGCAATTGTTCCTTCCCATGTTTTTTTTTCATTCCAGGAGATCTGTTTTTTTCCATATCGTATCCCAATTTGACTGGCCATTAGGTCTCCGTATGAACCTGTACCTAAGATAGCGAAAAAAATCATTGGAGGACAAATAAATGCTGAAAGCATTTGTCCAATACTAAAATATAAATACGTTCCATATCTCTCTCGTTCATTTTCCGAAAGATATAACTTAGGAAATATATTGAATGGAAATGAAAAGATCTTAGATTTCCGGGAAAATTCAATCGTTATAATAAAAAGACTTAACGTATAAAAAAAGAAAAAGAAAATAAAATAAAGCCATCCTAATGATACAATTATATTCTCTATTGAATTTGGTTCATTAAGGATTCTCAAGTATAATAAAAACATATTACTGTCAACTGGAAGCATATAATTTGAGCTTCCTGTTAATTCTCGCATAACAAGTAATCCAATATACCATACTATCAAAACCCCTGTAAATATTATAATATGATTTCCTTTTCTTAGAGTGTCTTCTTTAACTTTACTCCTAACCTTGTTGTTATTTAACTTTTTATGTAATTTTGAATAATTTGTTCTAAAAAATCTCTTATATATTACTGCAATTCCAGTAGATATCATCAATAAGGAGATTATAACCACTAAAGGAAGTCCTAATGTCAAAATCCATAATGGAATTACAAATACTTGAAGTGTAATTTCTTGATTTGCTAATAATAAAATAAATATGATATGTAAAAATACAAATAAAAGAGTCATAAAACCAAAAAAGTTGTTTAATTTATCCTCTCTACAAGAGAAATACATATAATTAAATAGAATAAAACTAAACGATGTCAAAATCAACAAAAACCATATTGAAAAGTATTCCATTATTTTGATATTACCCCTTCTTTTCTCTTTCTTTCTCAATTTTTTTACATTGTAATATCCCATTATTCACTAAAGGGATTGCTTCTTGATATTGCTCATTTAACATTAACTTCATAGCTCTTTCTAAGTTTTCTCTTAATATACGCATATTTTCCTTATTTTTTACCATTAGAAACCTCCATAAAGTTCATTAAATCTATTTGTTTTGTTTTGGTTAGTTGTTCATTAATTTTCTCTTGAATCTCTGGTAATAAAGGATGATCTTTTAATAATTTCCAATGATAAGGATCACTCCAATATTTTAATCTTCGTGGACCAATAAGTTTTGCAAACTTCTTGCGTTTTTCAATGAGAATATAATTCATTCCTTCGATCAAACATGCAATACCTGTTGTGCAAGAACCTGCAAAAAGATCTAATACAGTTCCTCCTAGAGGAGTTACTAATCGTACTAAATATCGCATTAAGTTAATTGGTTTGAGTGTTTTAATTATGTTCCCATTAGTTTTCTTGTTATCTGGAAGTGTATCAAATCGCTTTTTAGAAATCCTTTTAAATTTATTATTTATTTTTTCCCAAAAAAGATCTTCACATCCCGCATTTCGTTCTGTAGGATGCACTTTGCCACAATAAAAGTATCTACTCGCGCCTCCTTTATCTCCTTTATAATATGTATTTCTTATTTTTCCCATTATCGCATAATCAACATGTCCCTTTCCTTTCTGAATATAAGGTTTAATATCTCCTGTGGATGTAATTCCACTTTGAAAATCAATTAATTTTATAGGACAATCAGGATGGCATAAATAAGATTCAACAATTTCTTCTCCAAAATTCCCTAATCCTTGACCTTTATTTACATCAAATCCACAAGAAGATTTATTAAAAGGACCATTGTTCCCAATTCCTTTCCGTTGTATTTCAGAATTATGTTTAGATTTTCCAGATCCCGCTTTTTTAGAACCAATAAAAACACATTCGGGATGATGAGTTAAAATAAAATTAGAAGGCCATCTCCCTTTATTAGTCTTATACATGGGAAAATTATTGCCATCAGGAGCATAAGATATTGTTGCAGTTTTGTGAGTACCTCGAGTAAAATTTGTTTTGTTATTATAGATTCTTGAATCAACTTCTTTTTCTCTATTGTATGGAATTCTACACCCTCCAATATTTAGCACCCCCACACCCCATTTTAGAAGATTGTCGACATATCTCCCTTCTCGTGGTTTCTGTGCTAATATTATTGTTTCATGTGCAGGAGATAATCCTGTACCCCA
>CAYUDW010000359.1:0-2586 GCA_964442595.1 uncultured candidatus Brocadiaceae bacterium | reverse complement strand
CTCCACCTTCATCTGGGCCATCGCGACCCGCAAGTGCGTTGTGCCTCCCACCGCGTTCGTTCTCCTGGCACGGGCCATGCCACAAGGGGCCGCCTAACGGTTGCCGTCAGTGGCGCCGGGCCAATTGTCGGTGCGGAACGGCGACGCCGGCAGACCCTCCGCGTTGCAGAGGTTGCAGACGGGGTTGTTGGCCCAACCGTAGCGGACGGCGGCCGGCCTCTCGACCTCCTTGCTCCACACGACGACCTTCTCGCCCCGGATCTCCGCCTCGGCATGGACGAACTTCTGACCTTCGCCGGCGACCGCGAAGCCCTTCAGCGGGCCTCCGTCCGCCACCAGCCCGCCGCCGATGTGCTCGAAGCTGAGGACCGCCCTGGCGCCCTGGACCTCCATGTGATCGTAGATCGGCCCGGAGCAGACGAGGTCCCGCCCATAGGCGACGGCCAGGGCCGCCAGCGCCAGCCTCTTGCCGACGTCCTGCTTGTTGCGCGGATGGATGTCGTCCGCGTCTCCGATGTCGATGATGACGGCCATCCCCGTGTTCGGCAGCTCAAGGGCCATGAGCTGCGCCTCGCGCAGCTCGGGCCAGGACGCCCTCTCCACGGGCTGCTGCTGGACGGCCATGAAGTTGGCGAGCTGGACGAACAGGAACGCGAAGTCGCCCTGACCCCAGCCGGCACGCCAACTGCGGATCATCGCCGGAAACAGCTTGCGGTACTGGTATGCGCGGCCGGCGTTCGACTCGCCCTGGTACCAGATGGCACCCTTGATGCCATAGGGAATCAGCGGATGGATCATCGCGTTGTAGAGCCCGGCCGGCGAATAAGGATGATCCGGGCCGCGCGGCTGCGCCGGACGCGGGGGCAGCTCGGTCGGCTGCTCTCTGTGCTCGCCCAGCTTGTAGCGCCACGCGCCGGCCAGCGGGATCGTCCCATCCTGGCCTACCCCTTTCACCGCCACGTTCATCTGCTCGGGTGCACCGCCGAAGCCGCCGTTCTGCCAGCGATCAAAGGCCCGGATCGCGATCACCGCCCGCCCCGGCTTCACCAGCTTGCCGGGGACGGCGTAGGTGCGGGGCACCTGCCAGAAGCCTTCTACGTCCGTGCCGGTCCGCCCCACCTCGACGCCATTCCAGTAGGTCACGTCCGTGTCGTCAATGCCGCCCAGCGAAAGCTCCAGGTCGCGTCCCGACCAGGCCGACGGGACCGTCACTTCCTTCCGGAACCAGACCACGCCGTCCACGTTCAGGCCGGCCCGCTCCCAGATCACGGGCAGGTCGATCTCCTGCCAGTCGGAGTCGTCCAGTTCCGGCTTCGCCCAGCCGAGCTCGAGGCCGGCGTTCGGCGGCTCGGCGAAGTAGACCTGCTCCTCCCACTCCTTGACCTTCTGTTCGTACTGCTCGGCGGCAAGCGGGAAGTTGGCGAGCGCCTCTTCATGGCGGGTTAGGATTGGCCGGAAGTCCTCGTCCGCCTCCAGCACCTCCCGAGGCGTCCATGACTCGGCGGGCGTGCCACCCCAGGACGAGTCGATCAAGCCGATCGGCACTTCGAGCTCCTGACGCAGGTGGCGGCCGAAGAAGTAACCGACCGCCGAGAACGAGCCGACGGTCCGCGGCGAGCACTCGACCCACCACCCCTGGACCTCGCTGATGGGCTCTTGCGCGACCCGGCTAGCCACCGTGAAGAGCCGAATCTCGGGATGCCGGGCGGCGGCCACTTCCTCCGCTGCGTTGTTCGACGAGGCAACAGCGAAGGCCATGTTGGACTGGCCCGAGCAGACCCACACGTCACCGATTAGCACGTTGTCGAACGTCACGCTGCTTTGCCCCTGCACTTCGAGCGAGAGCGGCCCGCCCGCCTCCTGCGCCGGCAGCTTCACCTGCCATTCGCCGTTCGCATCCGCCCGGGTCGACGCCCGGGCCGCGCCCAGTTCCACAGTGACAGACTCGCCGGGCTCCGCTCTGCCCCAGACGGGAATCGAAATCCCGCGCTGCAGCACCATGTTGTCCCCAAACGGCGGCCTGACGTCGACATCCGCGCTGACCGCCGCCCACAGGCCGGCGTGCAGCGTCAGCAAGAGCAGCCATCTCATCTTTAGTCTCACCCGCCCGATCTCCTTTTCTCAGCAAGCACAAAGCATCGTCGAGACGTTCGCTCAGAGCGCAAGACTGTACCAGGTCGGCACGGGCGGCGCAACGTTCGGCCGGATGGGGGAGGTCCCTCGTCCCGCAGACGAAGCAACCGGGACGGAGAGCGCTGTGCACCTCGGTCAGCGCAGAAGGTCTCACCTGAAGCGGCGCCACCGCTCAGCCAGGCGTATCATCCGCCGGCGCTTCTTCCACCGCGCTCTGCACGTAACCCCAGGCAAACAAGACGAAACCCACAGTTACGACCAGGGTGGCCGCCAGCCAGACCGTTCGCCCCAGGATCCTCTCGTCCGGCGAGAGGGGGCCCAACCCCGGCACTCCCAACAGCACCAGCTTCGCGACGAAGCTCATCACGGAGCCGAGGACGACGACGCCGGCGCCGACAAGCTGCATCACCGACTCGGCCGCCGGCCTTCTCCTCACGCGCAGGACCGCTCCCA
>CAYUDW010000358.1:0-2603 GCA_964442595.1 uncultured candidatus Brocadiaceae bacterium | reverse complement strand
AGGTGGTCGTCAAGTGCGTCAACCTGAGGCAGGGGTGGGGGTTCATCCTTCGCATTGCCGACGAGGAGGACCGCCCGCTGGTGACGGAGTGAGGAAAGGGCCGTCGACAGGACACACGGCGGCCCGGAGGCAAAGCACGAAGGAGGAACCGCCCCGGCAGCCCTACCTCCCGGCCGGGCGCGCGCCTTCAGGCCACCCTTGTCGTCACCAGCGATAGAACCGGTAGGGGTCGTCCTCCAGGATGGGTTTCTCCAGGTAGAGGCCGTCCAGCCAGCGCGTCTCTTCCGGCCCGGCCGGCCAGGCCAGGTGCTCAAGAAGCGGCGTCTCGAACGCCACGCCCATGTTGCCCAGCATCCGGCTGACCGCGAAGCTCAGGTGCCGGAAGGCGCCCTTTGTGTTGTAGAGCTCCGCGTGGTCGAACTGCCACGGCGCAAGCTGGCACAGCGCCACGTTGCCCCGTCCGGCCACGGCGATGACGCCGTTGCCCATCACTGCGGCTCCGCCTCTCACCAGGGGCACGTCGCGCGGGTCGCGGATCATCAGGTCACCGCAGCCCACCCCGGTCACGGGCGTGCCGGACCCCGGCGGGGCGTAACGGCAGGAGATGTGCTCGCCCACCTCCATCTCGATCGGCAGGCCCAGCAGCGAACGTGCCTCCTCCTGCCCGAGTGCGAGGGCGAGCACCGGACCGCCGGAGCCCACCCAGCGAGCCACCGATGCGGCGCCGTCGCCGAGCCGTTCGGCCGCGCCGGGGCCCAGGATAAGCACCTGCCCGTCGCCGAGCGGCGCGCCGTCGTAGGCAGTGACGGCCGCGCCCGAGGCCTTCAGGTGCTCCAACCCCGCCGCTTCGCCGGCGTAGACGGCGCGCCGCTGAGGCGGCGCCGACCAGCCGTCGGCAAACTCCATGACGTTGCCCGCCAGGCGCCGGGCCGCAGGATCCGGCGAGGTCCGGCCCGTCACGTCCATCTGGCAGAACAGCACCATGCCCCTGCCCTCGCGGTAGAGCATCAGAGGGCTGTACTGGAGGGCGAAGCCGCCGTCAACCAGGGCGAGGAAATCGCCGGAGGCCGGCTTCTCGATCATCACTGACGAGACGTTGCCGTAGTTGCCTGCGCGGCCGGGCCGCGTCGTCTCGATGCCGCACCACTCGATCACAGGATAGGAATAGTACTGGCCGAGGGGCAGCGTCGGCGGCACGAGCGTCGCCTCCCCGTGCCAGTCCCGGAGGTGTTCGTCCGAGAGGCCCTCAAGGACCGGGTGCGCCGGCACCCGGCCGAAGGCGCGCCTCAGGCCCCACTCCTGGACCCTGAAGCCGAGCCGTTGCTCGAGGGCCTCCTTGCTCTGCTCGAACATCACGACCTTCAGCCCGTCGGGGACGTTCGAGAGATCCGGCGCCGCGCCGTCGACTGTGAGCGCCTCCTTCCCGACCACCAGCAGCTCGTAGCCGCCCAGATCGGCGTCGACCTGGACCGGGTCGAACTGAACGCCCAACTCATCGAGCACCTTCGCCGTCTGGCCGTGCGGGTCGTAGAGGGCCGTCTTGGCCTTCACCCGCGGTGCCTCGCGGGGCGGCAACACGTGGAGCGTGAACTCATCTTCCTGCACCTCGCCCGTGCTGAAGGTGGCCTTCAGGCTCAGCTTGCACGCACTGTTTTCCCGCGCGCGGGGCAGCTCGAACCGCACCGGGATGCGCTCGTTCTCGCCCGCCTTCACCCGCACGGTGCTCACGCCGTTCGGACGACTGCCCAGGTCTACCGACCACTCGCAGGTGCACTCGACCGTCTGGCGCGAATCGTTGCAGACGATGATCTGTTTCTCGACCATCTGGCCGGGAAGGTAATTGTGCCCCCGTGCCGTGAAACGCTCCGGCTTGCCGGCGATGTAGGCCAGCAGGGGCTGGTTGCAGCGCAGGAAGGCCGCCCCGCGCACGTTCGGCTCCCAATCCTCCAGGTTCGTGCCGAGCGAGTAGAAGATGCAGTCGCGGCCCGCGGAGTCGCAGAAGTCCGGGCTGAAGCCGGGGCGCTGAAGGGCGTCCCAGTCCACTTCGTACTCGCCGCGGTGTGCCTCGGCGCCCTCGCGGAATCGGGCCAGGTTCGCCTCGTGCCAGATGTTGAAGCCGCTCACGCCGAGCGTGCGGATGTAGGGCCACGTGCCCTTGATGAACTCCGCCTGGACGCCGCGCAGATTGGGGATGTCCGTCCGACTGCCTCCGGGCGCCGAGTAGATGCGCCCGGGAATGCGTTCGCCGCCGCTGAACTGCAGGGCCTCCGAGCGCAAGTTGCCCTCCTCGTACTCGCTCAGCTCGAAAGCGGCGTCGCCCCGCATCGCAGCCCCCCACTCCGCGAAGTAATACTGCCGGGGCATCCTGGGCTCGCCGCGCCGGGCCCGGCCCCGGGTGCTTCCGTAGGTGAAGATAAGCGGCTCGCCGTACTCGACCACGTAGAACGGCCGCGCGCCGTACTCGCTCCAGCGCTGGAACCACTCGGAGCGCTCCTGCATCGGCGTCCAGTTCAGGTAGCAGTTCATCGTGTACATCGAGGGGCTCGGACCCGAGTGGTTGTACTGGATCCGCGTCCTGTCGAATTGCCGCAGGATCGCCTCCC
>CAYUDW010000357.1:0-2616 GCA_964442595.1 uncultured candidatus Brocadiaceae bacterium | reverse complement strand
AATGAATAGGCCTTTTTTGCAGTGCAGAAGCATAGCCGATATGCAGGCACCTTGCTAACCAAGCATTGCAAAAAAGGCCAGTTGGACTAATGCGCTTTGAGATGTTGGGTTATTATGGAGATTGTTTTGAGTTGCTTTGACTTAATAATGCAATTAAGCTCATAAAATACTATAAAGTTTCGTATAAAGACATCAATTGTTCTCTCAAATTTGTATAATAAGGTCAGATTAACGGGTAACTTTTGGTAATTTTCTGCTAATAACGCGTGAGATATTCTTCCATTATTCGCGGAATTTTTAAAGACAAGGATATTTTGAAGAAAGCATATAATCATCATGATGTATCACAATATTGGTTATACTGTAGATGTTTAAAATTAGGCAAAACTTTTATGGTAAGGAGCTTGCCTTTTTTGCAATAGGGGCAAATATTAATATCGATCCCGGTTAAGCGATACATTAATTCATCAATAGATTCTTTTTTTAGGTCAGGAATTTTTTGTTGACCTAAAAGATTTAAGATCTTATGAATTTTTTTGGTTTTGCAAGAGTTAGCCAAGAAACCAAAAGAACGGATACGTATAAAACCATTAGGCAAAACATGAGATAAAAATCTGCGAATAAATTCATGGGCATCTAAGGTCATTTTTTTAATTTCATTATGATCCGCATAATCCCTCCAATTAAAAATTACTTTATTATTGTCACAGGATAAGATGCGATTATTTGAGATAGCAGTTTTATACACATACTTAGCAAGATAATCTACTGCCCCTTTAGCGCCATTAAAAGGTTTTTTGGAATAAACACACCACTCTTTTTGCATCAGTTGATCTAATAACCTGGCAAATATTGCAGGTTTAGCTAAATCAGCAATTACTCCTTGTAATTTTAGCTGATTATTCTTATATGCTTTTCGCAACAAACTAACAAAAGTTCCTCTAAATTTTCTTGATACAACTTTAACTGGAAATAGAAAACCTGGTTTACAAGAACACCATTGATTATTCTGCAAGGCACCACCTGGAATAATGCAGTGCAAATGTATATGCTGCAGCAAATTTTGTCCCCAGGTATGTAATGCAGCTAACATGCCCATATCTCCACCCAATCGTTTTGGATCCTGCCCTAAATCTTGTATAGTAGCCCAAGCTGCTTTAAATAAAATATTGTAGATAATAGCTTGATTGTAGCCAGCGAGAAAGTTAAGTTCGTGCGGTATGGTAAAAACCACATGAAAATATTCAACCGGCAAAAGCTCTGCTTGTCTGGCAGCTAACCATCTTGCCTTAGCTAATGCTTGGCACTTTGGGCAATGACGGTTGCGGCAAGAATTATAAGATATAATCTCACTACCACAACAATCACAATGTTGCAGATTGCCACCAAGAGCTGCTGTACGACAATTACATATAGCGTTTATGGCTTTATGTTGTGACACAGAAAGCCTATGTTGTTCAATATAAGAGTCGCCGTATAAATTAAAAATATCGGCCAACTCAGCAGAGTTTTTATCTCTGCTGTCATGATTACACATTGCTAGATATTCAGGGCTTCAATAGGTGATTTTATCAACTTCATCTTATTATTGGTCAATCGCAAATAACGGGCGGTACTTTCAATACAAGAATGACCGAGCAACTGCTTAATAGTATATAAATCTTCTCCAGCCTCTAATGAATGAGTGGCAAACGCATGCCTCAAACTATGAACTCCTCCATGTTTTTTGATATCAGCTCGCACCTTCGCTTTTTTAAATACAGCAGCAACAGTTGCTGAGGTTATTGGTTTATTTGGAGTTTGACCTGGGAAAAACCAGCTACTCTTAATTTTTGAGCGGCTTTTATGCCAATAATTCCTAAATACCTCAAGCATCAAAGGTGAGAGCACAACATAACGATCCTTGCCTCCTTTAGCATTACGAAGGTGTATTTGCATCCGCTTGCTGTCAATATCCTCTGTCTTTAAGCTGGCAACCTCTGATGAACGTAAACCTGCCCCATAAGCAAGCACTAATATAGCTCGCTGCTTTATATTGGTAACAGCTTTAATTATGCTCGCTACTTCTTCTATGCTTAAAATATCTGGTAACCTTTTGGGCACTTTAGTTAGTGGAAAATCGTGATAGCTAATAGTCCTACGCAGCACCATATCATAAAAAAATCTTAGTGCATGTACTATCACATTATGGGTGCTCGAAGCCAATTTGCGTTCCTTAATCAAATACAGTAAATATGCTGTGATTTTCTCCTGGCTAAGCTTGGCCGGTGAGCGGTGATAGTAGTCACGTAATTTGGTCAGTTCGTATAGATACTTTTTCTGAGTCCCTGTTGATAAACCTCTCAATTGCATTTCTTCCTTCATTTTTTCTCTTAAAGTTGTCATAATTTAGCCTCCTGTGTTGTAAGGGTTAATAAAAATCTCAAATATCCTTACCTAACAGGAGCTGGTGTGTTCTGTCAGGTATTAATATTTGCAATTCAATTATCCAACAGGACGCATCAGTTTTCTGCAAAAATATTAAAATCTTGAATTTTTATCTAGATTGAAGGTGCTATTACTGGCTGATTGATACGATGTTTAGGTGCGACAGGTCACGCGTAGCGTTTAGTTCAA
>CAYUDW010000356.1:0-2629 GCA_964442595.1 uncultured candidatus Brocadiaceae bacterium | reverse complement strand
CTACAGCACGGGCAGGTACTGCTCGAGCTCGTAGCGGCTGACGTGGGTTCGGTACCTATCCCACTCGATCTTCTTATTGGCGATGAACTTCTCAAAGATGTGCTCGCCGAGGGCCTGCCGCACCAGGTCGCTCCTCTCCGTTTCCGCGATCGCTTCGGCAAGGCTCCCGGGCAGAGACTCGATGCCCCTCTTCTGCCGCTCGCCGGTTGACATCGCAAAGATGTCCTCCTCGATAGGATCGGGCAGCTCCCTTTCCTTCTCGATGCCGTCCAGGCCCGCGGCCAGCATCACGGCGAACGCCAGGTAGGGGTTACAGGCGGGATCGGGGCAACGGAACTCGGCGCGCGTGGCCTTCTCCTTGCCCGGCTTGTACATGGGCACCCGCACCAGCGCCGAGCGGTTCCTCCTGGCCCAGGAGACGTAGACGGGCGCCTCATACCCGGGCACCAACCGCTTGTAGGAGTTCACCCACTGGGCCACGATGGAGCATATGGCCCGCGCGTGCTCAAGCAACCCGGCGATGTAATGCTTCGCCGTTGCAGAGAGATGATACGGATCCTGTGGATCGAAAAAGGCGTTCTTCTCGCCTCTGAACAGGGATTGGTGCGTGTGCATGCCGCTGCCGTTCTCCGCGAAGAGCGGCTTCGGCATGAACGTGGCATAGACGCCGTGCTGCATGGCGATCTCTTTCACCGTCAGCCTGTACGTCATGGCCGCGTCCGCCATGGAGAGCGCATCCATGTAACGCAGGTCGATTTCGTGCTGGCTGGGGGCGACCTCATGGTGGCTGTACTCGACGTGAATGCCCATCTCCTCAAGGGCCAGCACGGTGTCGCGGCGCAGGTCGCTGGCCACGTCGCGGGGTGTCAAGTCGAAGTAGCCCCCCGCATCCAGCGTCTCCGTGCTGTCGCTGTTGCGGAAGTAGAAGTACTCCAGCTCCGGGCCGACGTTGAACGTGAAGCCCATGTCCGCCGCACGTTTGAGGTTGCGCTTGAGCGCCCAGCGGGGGTCTCCGTCGTAAGGCGTGCCCTCCGGCGTGAGCACGTCGCAGAACATGCGCGCCACCGCCGCCCCGTCGCCCGGACCCCATGGCAGAATGGCGAACGAATTCGGATCGGGCTTGGCCACCATGTCGCTCTCCTCGATGCGAGCGAATCCTTCGATCGAAGAGCCATCGAAGCCCATGCCCTCGTCCAGCGCCCTTTCAAGCTCGTTTACCGTGATGGCAAAGCTCTTCAGGAAACCAAGCACGTCGCTGAACCAGAGGCGGATGAACTTAACCTTCCCTTCCCGCACGGCTTCCAGCACATAGTCCCTATCTTTCGCAGTCGGCACGTGGAGCTCCTTTCGTGAGAGACGGCCGGCAGCCCGGCACGGGCGGCGCACTCATTATGCCGCCGTTCCAGGCTCTCGACAAGTCCCGGCCAGGCCGGCTCGGCCCAGTTCCGGGGCCGACGGGGCGGTGCATGTGCGGGGCGTTAAGTGGAGCCTTCGATAGAAGTTACGCCATTCTCTGCACACAAGAGAGCGCCTTCGGCCACGAGACTCCCGTCCCTGAGTGTTCGAAAGGAGGGCCTTCGACGGCAAGAAGCACTTTCCGGCGGCGCTTATTGGATAACACTTCGCCCCCTTTGCAGAAGCGGGCGCACTACGGTGACGGCACTGGTCTTCGGCCTGCTGATCGGGCGCCGGCCGGGGCTGGCCGCCGTCGCCCGCCGGATGGCCGGGTCGGGCAGCGTGCGCCAGAAGACCAGGCGGGTCGGAGGCTTCGCTGATAGCAGAGGCGTGCGGCCCCTCATGCCACTGCTTGCCTTGTCGAACGAGTGCCTTCGCTGTGCTGCAAAGGGCCCGTGGTCTGGATCGCCTCCTCCCTGTCGCCCGGGAGAACACGCCATCATACTGGGTACGAGTCAGCCCTTGTTCCCATTGACAGTTTGGCCCCGCGCGTCTACCCTATGCCGCGCCTGTCTGGTCCCCCTGGCTTCTACATTCTGAGGGCGCACATGGCCGCACAGCACAATCCGTTCGAGATCGCACAGCGGCAACTGGACGCCGTGGCCGAACGGCTCGGGCTGGACGAATCCCTGCATGAATTCCTTAGGTGGCCCCTGCGGGAGCTGCACGTCACACTGCCCGTCAGGATGGACGACGGCAGCACGCGGATCTTCCATGGGTTTCGCGTGCAGCACAACGACGCTCGAGGCCCGTGCAAGGGCGGAGTCCGCTTCCACCCCGGCGAGACCGTCGACACAGTGCGCGCCCTGGCAGTCTGGATGACGTGGAAGACAGCCGTTGTGAACCTCCCCCTCGGTGGCGGAAAGGGAGGGGTCATCTGTGACCCGAAGGCCCTGAGTGTGACCGAGCTGGAAAGGCTCAGCAGGGCCTACATCCGGCAGGTGGGCCGTATCGTGGGCGAGGACCTCGACTGTCCCGCGCCGGACGTCTACACCACGCCCCAGATCATGGCGTGGATGCTGGACGAGTACGAGGCGATGCACGGCGGCCATCGCCGTCCGGGCATGATCACGGGCAAGCCCGTCCCCGTCGGCGGATCGCTCGGCCGCGCCGACGCGACCGCACGCGGGGGATGCTACGTTCTCCGGGAGGCGGCCGAGGCGCTCGGGATCAA
>CAYUDW010000355.1:0-2636 GCA_964442595.1 uncultured candidatus Brocadiaceae bacterium | reverse complement strand
AGACGGTCTCCCCTTTGAGCAGATTCGTGAGGAACTGACTCGCCTCTCGCCCGTACGGCTCGAACGGCCTCTGCGCATCCGGTGATTCCGGCGCGTCCACTCCGATGAGACGGACGGTTGTCTCCTCACCGTTGAGCATGAGGACGACCGTATCGCCGTCGACCACTCTCACGACGGGCGCGGCTATAGCGTCCGAGAAGTCCAGCTTCTGCAGGCGGGGCGTCTCCTGGGCGGACACCGCGATACACAGCAAAGCCAACAGCAACAAGGCCGCACGACTGGCGTGGCGTATCATCCCCCACCCCTTCTTATGCTATCCCCTGGTGCCCACGCCAGGATTATACTCCTTCGCGGCAGCGTGTCCAACAACCTTCTCGCCCCCACGAAGTCCCTCGCTCCAAGAGGGCCGACATGAATTCTCTATTACTCCGCCCTGCGCCGCTGCCGCCGGGAGAAGGCAAGGGTCAAGGTTTCCAGGACCCGAGATGGCTGTCCGGATTTGCCGCAAACCTCAGCCGCCTGGAAGGCGGCGCTACGATCTGCGAACACGTTGCGCGCGTTCGTAGCGCTGGCACGCCGAAGGCGCACAAGCATCCTTGCCGGCAAGTTCGTTCCTGACGGTGACACATCCGGGCCGGCGCGGACACGCGGATCGGGGGATTCGCTCTCCCTCGGGGAGAGGGTCAGGGTGAGGGTAGCGGAAACCTGAGAAGACTCTCTCGACTCATCTTGGTTGCCTAGTCGGATTTCAGCCTGCGCAACGCGCCCTTCGGCGTGAGCGGCTTGCCCGACTTGCCACGGACGTAGAGCTTCTCGGCCAGGGCCTCGGTGATGAGGATCGGACGTTCACCTGCCAGAGCCATCGCAACCGCGGCACCACCGGCTATGGTGACGGACTGCTGGTCCCCGCCACGACTGACCGCCAGAGCCCCCTCGACTCCCTGAGGCCCCTGCTCAGTAAGAACGGCCGCGACAAGCTTGATGCCTGCATCGTCCAGTATGCTGTAGAGCGCGAGAGGCGTCTGAGGCTGTCGGGCGGCGTCCCGGTGCTGCACCATCCGAAGGAGTGATGCCTGCTGCCACTCCAAGTGCATCGCCGCTGCCCGCGTTCCGGCCACCTCCAGCACTAGTTGTCCCTCCGGTTCCCCCACGCACCTGTCATCTTCGGCCGGGACCTCGCGGCGTTGCTGCAGGGCCGTGACTGCTTCCACATGAAGAAGTGGCCGCCGGCCCACGAGCTGTTCCACGGCTTTGACATCGCCTTCAGTCAGCCGGCAAGTCGCAGAGGTCTCCTGTCGGCGGGTCCGTTCCTGCATCGGCGAGACGCCCGTGGTTGCGACGATGTGCAATTGCGGGATGTGCATGACCTTGGCACACCTACGGTCCGGCTCGCCGATGATTGAACGGAAGCGGGGATCGTCCCACAACCCGGCAAGATTGCCGCAATCCCCCGCAGTTGGGACACCATGCGTGTCCACGTCTTTCCCTTGCAGCGCTTCGAGCACTTCGAACGCGGCGTCCGTCCTACCCGTCATCGCATACGCCGTCGCCAGGTCAAATGCCACCTTCCCGTCCGCTGGCCGCAACTTGTGTGCTTTCTCAAGGTACGGCATCGCCCTCTCGGGCTTCATCAGTGGCCACAGGCACACTGCGCCGAGGAGCCCGGCAGCGAATCCCTCGAGGTCTGTTCCTTCGCGGTCCGTGACCCACGACTGGAGCGTACGCATCGCGTCGGTGTTATCTTTCAGGCGAGACGGAGACCACCGGAAGCCATGCGCCGCCTCGGTCAGCGCAATCCGTGCCTCCCTGTGATCAGGATCTCTCTCGAGAGTGCTGACCACCTCGGACATGTCCTTGAAGCGGACGGTTTCTACGTTCCTGAAGTGCTCCTTCATCTGCTGCCTGGCGCGGCGCCATGCCCCTGCGGGCGTCATGGGCGCCCCATCGTTGCGCTTGAGGGCAATATGGTCTACCAGTTCCTTCGCCACAAGGACCTCCGCGTCGGCGCGCAGGGCAAGGTTGATGCCATCCACGGCCGGGCACTCGACCTCATGACCGCCTTGCCCTCCACAGAGCTCCAGCAAGCCTAGCCTGACTATCTTCATTTCGGTGAGAGCGAATCTTGCCACCTTAAGTCCGAACACCTCAAGCGCTCTCACCGTTGCGGTATGAATGTCGGTGTCGTCCCTGCTGCCCGCGCCCGTCAGCCACGGTTGGAACGCCTGCGCAAGCACCGGCTCGATGCTGAGCCAGAACGAGCGCCCGCTGGAATCGGTAACCAACAGGACGTCTTCACTCTTACCGGTCACCCAGACCCGGACGTGCTTGATCTCGCGCAGAACGCGGTCGGTGAACTGCTTGCCGGGGCGGGACTTCTTCAGTTCGTCTTCCACCATGGCCACGAGCTCCTTTCGCAGCCGCTTTCGGGCATCGTGAAGCCGCCGCCTGATGGTGCCGGCGGGACACCCCGTGAAGCGACCTATGTCTGCGGTCGAGTAGCCGTCGATGTAGTAGAGGGTCGCCGCTTCCCGGCTGGCTTCGGGCAGCCGCCGGACAGCGGCCAATACCTCCCCCCGCGTCTCGCGGAGCTCAGCGGCCTCATCCGGCGCCATTCCCGGCCGCTCCGGGGAAGGCAG
>CAYUDW010000354.1:0-2646 GCA_964442595.1 uncultured candidatus Brocadiaceae bacterium | reverse complement strand
CTCTTCAATCGGGGGCGGACGGAGTCGCGCGTGCCTTCGCAGGCGCGGCAGGTTCACGGAGACCGGAGGGCGTACGAGGAGTTCGTCCGCCGCATGCGCGAGTTGGAGCTTTTCGACTGCGTCATCGAGATGATTTGCTTCACGCCCGAAGACGCGGGGAGCCTCGTCGCGGCGTTCGGCGGGCGGACGGGCCACCTCATCTTCTGCAGCACCGTGGACGTGTATGCAAAGCCGGCGAGTCGGTACCCCGTGACCGAAGACGAGTCCAAGAAGCCGGTGAGCCTCTACGGACAGAACAAGGCGAAGTGCGAGCGCCTGTTGCTCGATGCCGACGAGCGCGGCGACTTCCCGCTCACGATCATCCGGCCCGCGCATACGTACGGCGAGGGCGGCACGCTGATCCATACCTTCGGCTGGAGCACGACGTTTCTGGACCGCATCCGAAAGGGCAAGCGCGTCGTCGTCCACGGCGACGGCAGCTCGCTGTGGTGCTCGTGCCACGTCGACGACTGCGCCCGCGCCTTCGTCGCCGCGGCAGGCAGGGAACGGACGTTCGGCAATGCCTATCACGTCACGGGCGAAGAATGGTCGACGTGGAACCGCTACCACGAGTGCATCGCCGAGGCGATGGGCGCTCCGCACCCGAACCTTGTCCACATCCCGACGGATCTGCTCGCTAAGGTCGCGCCGGACCGCTCGGCCGTAGTCGCGGAGAACTTTCAGTTCGACAACATCCTCGACAACGCCGCCGCGCGCCGGGACCTGGACTTCCGCTACACGATCCCATTCGTGGACGGCGCACGGCGTACCATCGAATGGCTGGACGCGCGAGGCAACATCGCGGACAGCGACTCCGATCCCTTCTACGACCGTCTGCTTGACGCGTGGGACCGCCTCGGCGAGCGGATGACGCGCGAACTGCGCGAGTGAGGGGAGCGGGGGGGGTCGCTCCAGAGGCAACCTCTCGACCTGCCTGCGCTCGTCAACGCGGAAAGCTGTGCTTGCCTTCGTTGGTCGGCTCACCCCGCTCGAGTTCGTCCGGACCGAACGGCCCCGGCCCGCGCAATCCTTCCGGCTCGTGCAGCGCCTCGACCCACTGGCAGGGGGGCGCGTCGCCTTCCACTCGCCAGGCCAGCTCAAGCTCGTCGGGGTTGAAGGCCGCCTCTAGGGTCGCCTGCGTGGAGTGCTTATCGAAGCCGTAGTACTCCTGCCACGCGTCCAGGTTCAGCAGCGCCTGCGGCTCAGGGAAGCGGACGCAGAGCGAGACGGCGTCGTTCGACGCGTCGTACAGGTTCCCGTCGGCCGCGACCTCGTCGGCGCGCGCGAACAGGATGCGCTTGGGGCACTGGAAGAAAACGTTGTTAAGCACCTTGTGCCGGCGGCCGAGGCCGACGCGCCCGGCGATGATCCGGCCGCTCTGCGCGAGGTCGAAGCTGACCGCGTAGTTGTCCCGGATGCGCCCCAGGAAGTTGTGGGCCACGGCCAGGTTGTCGCCGCTGTCCCCGTAGACGCCCAGGCCGCCGACCCCGCTCGCCCCCGGCTCTCGCTGATCGGCCAGCGTGCTGCGCACGTCCCAGATGACGTTGCCGTCTATCAGGTTCAGGTCGTGGCTGCACTCGATATAGACGGCCGCGATGCGCGTCGCAATGTCAGCGAACACGTTGTTGGTGATGCGGCAGTTCTTGTTGAGCACGTCGAGCCAGATGCCGCAGGCGTCCGTGACGTGACGGAACACGTTCCGGCGGAACAGCGCGCCGTTGCACGTGTGGAACTTCAGCCCGGCGCACTCATAGAGCCGCTCCGGCACCAGCCCGCCGATCCGCTCGATGACGTTGTCCTCGACGAGCGTCCGGTCCACGCCGCCGCAGCCCTGAATGCCGCTCACCCCGCAGTCCGTGATCGTGTTGCGCCGCACGACGTGGCCGCCCAGGCACTCGGTCCGGTCGCTGTGCCAGCTCTCGGCGCCGATGTCCAGCCCCACGGCGTTCGCCCATCGGACGTGATTGTCCTCGATGATCCAGTGATGGCCGCGTGAGGCGCTCACCAGGCCGCGCTGAGGGATGGGCACCCCGTCCGCCGCGTGCTCAAAGCGGAAGCCGCTGACCCGCACGTAAGCCAGGTGGCGTCCGGACGGGGCGAACACCTGCTCGCGCACGGCGACCTCGAACGTGGCTTCTTTGGGATCGGCGTCCCCCCACAGCCGGAAGTGGATGCGCAGCCCCGGGTCCTCTACCCAGAACGTGCCGTCGGTCTGCGCCAGGTTGCGGTACCGGAAGACCTGCTTGAGAGGGCGGCCGTCGGCGAAGATCATGCCGCGCCGAAGCTGAAACCTGTGTGCGTCCTCCGCAGACCAATCCTGCACGAAGGTGCGGTACTCCGCCGGCATGTTGGGAATCATGAACGGGTTGTAGCCAACGAACCAGTCGGCGGGCAGGTCGGCCATCCAGGCCCTCCCGGTGGGGGCGGTGGGATCCTGGATGCGCGTCGCCCATCCTTCGCTCGGCCGCGCGTCGGGCTGCCAGACCTCGGAGCCTTTGACTACCACTTCCTCGCCCGGTGCGGCCTCATAGGCGATCATCTTGTCCGGCCCTTCGCCCCCGCGCGCCGGGCGCACGCACTCGCGGTAGACGCCTCCGTGCACGATGA
>CAYUDW010000353.1:0-2650 GCA_964442595.1 uncultured candidatus Brocadiaceae bacterium | reverse complement strand
ATAAATTTGTAACTTTTCTGGTTCAAATTTTATGACGTTGTGATAGCTTACTTGATAAGCTGCATATAGCCTTGGTTGATGCGACCTGCTCATAGAAATAGGTCGGGAGGTGATATCCATGAACTAAAGTTGTCGGAAAAATTAATTGGTAAACATGAAAGTGCATGAGTAAAACTATAATTAGTAGAAAGGAGGTGTATAGGAATGAATTGGGGTGGCATAATAGAACCTTTCCAGGCTTTCTTTAGCACGCTAATAAATTTTCTACCATATATCCTAGCCGTACTGGTCCTTTTGCTCATAGCCTGGATTTTAGCGAAAGTCCTGAGGGCAGGCACCCGAAAACTTGTGCGGGCCACTGGCATAGATAAGAGGCTGGGTAAGGGTGAAGATCCCAAAGATGCAAGCCAATTTCCGGTGGCTCAGGGTACGGGCACGGCAGTTTTCTGGATCGTATGGACATTGTTCATACTGGCTATACTGCAAGTCTTAGGCGTACAAGGCCTCTTTGATTCAATTGTGGTAGTGTTTCAAAAGATCTTTGCCGCCGTTCCGAACATTATCGGTGCTGCGCTGGTGCTCGGGATCTTTTACCTGGTGGGCAGATTCCTGGCCAAGCTGGTCACCAAGGGCTTGACCAGCATTCACTTCGATGAGTTGCCGGTCAAGTTAGGTCTGACAAAAGAGGCGCCCAAAGATGCCGGTTCTGCTTCAAATGTAGTTGGTTACATTGTCATGGTATTCATAATGCTCTTTGCCTTAATCATGGCAGCAGACCTGCTCGGTTTTGCCGCTGTGAATAATCTCATCGCCGTCCTGACCCAATTCTTGGGGCTGGTTCTTCTCGGTGCTGTTATTATCGGCATCGGCATTCTTGTAGCCAATTTTCTGGCAAATATTCTGCGGGCAGGTGGCAGGTCAGGACCTATGGTTTCCTTCGTCAGGGTCTCAATTGTTGTGTTAAGTGTCCTCCTGGGAATACGCGCAATGGGCTTTGCCAACGATCTCATTCTACTGGGCTTCGGGTTGGCTCTGGGCGCAGCGGCAATAGCAGCTGCTATTGCCTTTGGACTGGGCGGTCGCAAGGTTGCCGGTGAGCTTCTGGCTCGCTGGACTAAGACTACCTCTCGTAGTGGTAAGACCGATGAATAGCCAGCAAATGATAGAGTGAGAAAGAGTGCTCTAACTTAATCAAGATACTCTAAGGCTAGAAGGGGCCGGGTAGTGCTCTCTCACTCCCTGGCCCCTTGAATTCCAGGGACACCATGCTAATCAGGCCTGCTACAAATCAGGTGTTATGTCCCCAGAATACTTCGTTCAATGTCACATTAACTCATTAAGGGACATCAGAAGAATCTATAAAGGGTGATTATTCGATACCTCGAAAATCAATCTGCTTTCCCTTCATTATTGCCTGAGTTTAGCTCAATTGTCGTACTCCTCCCAGCCTTGCTTTCACCCTTACCAGGTATTATGATTGGCATTGGTTATGTGGATAGTGCAATACAATTGCCGGGCTTCCTGACCATAGCACGAAGAGGGAGGAATGAATGCTATATAGAGTACAGAAGAGAGACATCGTGCGGGCCTCAAAGGTATTGGCCGATGCCTTTCAGCGTGATCCGCTCTGGAACAAGATCTATGAAGGAGACCCCGATATTGGGAAGAGATTCCACGCCTTCTTTGAGGGGGGTGTAAGGTACTGTCTGAAGTATGGTGAGGTCTATGCCCCCTCGGAAGACCTGGAAGGGATTATAGGATGGATCCCGGGAAAGTATGCCGACATGAACGCATGGCGCGCAATACGCAGTGGAAGCATGGGCGTGGGGATGAGAATGGGGTTGAATACTGCGATGAAGATGGGAACTATCTTCAAACCAGTTGCCGAAGACCGGCGTGAACATATGGCTGGTTGCGCCTTTCTGTACGTGCTGGTTTTCGGTGTCTCTACCGAGCTGCAGGGCAAGGGGCTCGGAAGGAAGCTGATAGGCGCGGCAATTGAGAAATCCGAACGCGAAGGACTCCATCTGTATCTCGAGACTGAAACAGAAGAGAACGTGAAGATGTATGAACACTTTGGGTTCAGGCTGCTCAGGAAGATTACTCTACCGATAGTCGATCTTCCCATGTGGGAAATGGTGAGGGAACCGAAGGCCTGAATCAGGTATTATGCCCACGAATATCACCAAAAGCTGCTCAATCCTTTGATAAAGCCTCAAGATATCCTCGAACCTCACCGGGTTAGCGAGTGTTATAATTAGGATTAGGATATATACTATACTTGCCAGAAGTATGCGTTCAAAGGAGGGATGAGTGATGAATCAGGCCAGTCAGTGGTATAAGTTACAATACCCAGAGTGTTTCGTTAACGAAGAGCTGCGAATGATGCAAAATACGCTTGCCGATTTTGTCGACAGGGAGATTATGCCGGTCCGGAAAAAGATTGATGACGATGTAACGCATGAAGAAGTAATTACTCCCATCCTGAAAAAATTACAGGTAGGACTTGGCTACCAGAAAAACAAGATACCCAAAGACTTCGGCGGCAACCAGCAGCTTTCCATGGTCGGGGATGCCCTGATACAGGAGCAGCTCTCCCGCGCCGACTACGGCATAAGCCTCCACAGCGCCTGCACCGACTGGGGGTTCG
>CAYUDW010000352.1:0-2670 GCA_964442595.1 uncultured candidatus Brocadiaceae bacterium | reverse complement strand
CACTTTGCCAAGTTCCCGGGTAAACAGCGTCACCACCAGGCTGGTCTCGCTGAACTCGACGGTACGGAGCACGATGGCGGTGGTTTTTTCGGATGGCATGGGACCGGGCGCGGAAGAGAGGTCACCGCAGGGTCACGGAGCACCCGGCGCCGGCAATGCTTCTGCTGTGGGTGATCCACGGCGGTCAGGTTAACGCACGCGACATGTCCATGCAAGCCTGGGCACGCCACCCGGCTGACGAACCAGAGTAGCAGAAAGCCAGACTCTTTGCACAACTGGGCCGAAGAATCACCTTCTCTTGCGGAGCCCATACAGCAGAAGAGCAACCGCACCGATGCTCAATAGGAGTAGGCTGGAGGGTTCGGGAACGACCGAGAGGGAGCCGTCAACGAGCAACTGCGAGCTGTTCCAGTCGAGCCCGAGATCGAGCGGCGGCAGAATGACATCGTCGAAATCGCCGTGTTGGTTAGCGAAGTTGAATAAGGCAAACCTGGAACGACTAATCTTGCCAACCTAGCCATGCCAGGAATCCAACGAAGTTCCCCGAATATGTCAATATCGGTTCGTGTCCCCGTCCCTGAAAGAGCTTTTGGAGTCAAGGGCCTCCCGGCGATTTTTTTGGGATCACTTGGCGGGTTGTTTGCGCACGCTCCTCGCTAAAGCCCGATAGGGCCTTTTTTTGGGGCTCGGATTGGGTTGAAGAATCGGTTCTGGGAGTTGGTTGTCACGGTCATATTCTTCGAGGTTGTTCGCGCCGTTCTTTTCAATGCGGCGGCACCCCCATCCATCCCTTCGTGAATCCGCCTGCCTGTTGCGGCAGTCGGTCAGGCCGACTGGGACCTGACACCGAATATTCTATTGCGACCGTCTCGCGGACACAGGCCGTCTCAATCAGAATAACGCCCGACAACCGGGCCGAGTCCACGGGGACACTCAGACTGGCCTTGCGTCCGCGAGGGCCTCTCCTTCGCCAGGAAGGAGGGCCGATGCAACCGACTATCAGATGGTTTCAATTCCTCTTGTTGTTCAAGTACGTTCTCTGCTTCTTGTTGCCGCGAGCGTGCCTCCTCGCGGCCTCTTCACGTCTCTACCATCGCTCGATCCACGGCACTTCGACGCCCGCCTGCCGGCACAAGTCGACTGCCGCCTCGTAGACGGTCATTTTGTTCAGCGCGGCCCAGAGTTGGATCTGATTCCCGGCAAAACCGCACTTGAAACAGCGGCACACCTCCCGGGCCAGATGCACCGAAAACGACCTGCTCCGTGGCGACTGCGAACGGTGGACCGGGCAGGGCCCCCGCAGTTGGTCGCCGGTGACGCTCCGAGCAACGAACCCCAGCAACTGCACGACTCGGGACATCGGTACACGCGACTGGACCGTCTTGTAATTCACGCCGGGCATATCGTTTCTCCTTTCGCACCCAAGGCGGAACAGAGAAGAGGAATCATACTCCCCCGCTGATCCACCCTGGATCGTTTCGATCAGTCCTCTCCGCTTATGCCGCTTGATCCTTCCGCTTCCGCCGCGGTGGGCCGCCTATGGTATAGGGTTCGTTGTGTTTCAACATGTGCCAAATAATCGTCGCCAACCGGCGCATCACAGCCACCCGGGCGATCTTCGAGCCACGCCGCTTCTTGATCCTCCCGTACCAGGCCTTCATCCACGGATCACGACGCAAGACGTGTAGCACCAACTGCCCGAGGATGAAGCGCGCCATGGCGCTGCCTTGCTTGGTAATCGAGCCCAGCCGGTCGGTGGCCTCGCCGGAGTTCCGGCAGCCCGGCGTCAGGCCCCAGTAGTTGGCCAGACTGCCCGGCCGGGGAAACCGTTCGATGGGGCCGATCCGGGAGGCTAAAGCCAAGCTGCTGTACGCCTGGCAGCCCGGGATCGTCGCCACCACCGCGGCCGTCTTGCTCTCGGCTTGCCGTTTCTGGATCTCGGCTGCCGCCTTCTTGATCTGTTCATCCCAAAGCTTCCACTGGGCAAGGAGTTGATCCATCTGCAGCCGGTCTATGGGTCCCAAGGGCAACTCGGCCAACCACTTCTTCCCCTTGATGGTGTCCAGCCCTTTTGTGGGGCACTCTTGCTCCAGGTTGTGTTTCCGCAGCAGGTATTTGACTTGGTTGATGGTTTTGGTGCGGAGTTGTCCCAAACGCTTACGTACTGCCGTCAACTGCCGGTCTTCCCGGTCCCGAAGGTCCGGCCACCAGACGCGACGGACACCCTGTACCGAACGCCCCTCCAGGAGTCGCCGGCGGTTGACCCAAAGGATCTCGCCAAGCGAGTTGGCATCGCGACGGTCGGTTTTCTTCTTGGAACGCTTCTCGGGCTGGATGAGGATCAACTCACCGCAGCCGTACTCCTTCAACATCTCTATCAGCCAGTCGTTGAAACCGCAGACCTCCAGGATCACTACGAACCCCCCTTCCGCCCGGCTCTGCTTCTGGATATCCGCCAGGAATTTCCGCACCCGCGGCCATTCCGTACTAACTTGGCGTTTTAGCAGCACGTCGCCCGATTCGTTGCGAAGATTCACGGTCAACTGCTTGCGGTGCTGGTCGATGGCAAGGTACAACATGGTCGGTCCTCCTGTCTGTGGTTTTGATGAGTAGAACGTCTACTACATCGTTTATACCACCAGGAGGACCGCTCTTTCATAGAATCAGAAT
>CAYUDW010000351.1:0-2675 GCA_964442595.1 uncultured candidatus Brocadiaceae bacterium | reverse complement strand
GTCTCGCTGGCGAAGCCGGTCTGCCGGAAGTGCTCCAGCCGCTCGCGGTCCAGGTCGATCCCCAGCCCCGGCCCGGTCGGCACGGGCAGGCAACCTTCCGCGTCGAGCTTGAACGGGGGATCGATGAGCTCCTCGACCAGCGGATTGCCCACGTTGAACTCCACGAAGGAGCGCGTGTGGAGCGAGGAGACCAGGTGCGCGTCCGCCGCCACGCCGACGGCCGTGTTCCACCCGTGGGGCACCACCTCGATGCCGTGCGGCTCGGCAAGCCAGGCGATGCGCCGGGTTTCGGACAGCCCGCCCACCTTGGTCACGTCCGGCTGGGCGATGTCCATCGCGCGGCGCTCGAAGTAGGGGACGAACGACTGCCTGCGCGTGAGCACCTCGCCGTGGGCGATCTTCACGGGCGAGGCGTCCGTCAGGCGGGCGTAGCCTTCCAGGTCATCCGGCTCGAGCGGTTCCTCGAACCAGTAGACGCCGTAGTCGGCCAGCATGCGGGCGCGCTCCAGGGCGTCCTTCAGCCTGAGGGGCCAGTAGGGGTAGCTGCCGCCGGCGTCTATCAGCAGCGCGGTGTCGTCGCCTGCGGCTTCGCGCGCCACACGGATCAGTTCCCTGTCCTGGGCCGGGCTCTGCTGGCCGAACGGCTCCCAGCCGAGCTTGATGGCCCGGAAGCCGCGCTCGCGAATCTCGGTGATGCGCGCCGGCAGCGTCTCGACGGGATCGAACAGGACGGAAGCATAGGCGGGCACCGACTCGTGGTAGCGCCCGCCCAGCAGCACGGAGACCGGTTGACCTGCGGCCCGGCCGGCCAGGTCCCAGAGCGCGATGTTGATGCCGCTGATCGCGTGCGTCATCGCGCCGCCGCGTCCGAACCAGTAGGTGATCTGGTGGAGCTTCTCCGTGACGCGCTCGATCTCCAGCGGGTTCTCGTTGACGACGAACTTCTTGAGCCACTCCAACGCGCCGAGGCACTGGGGCCTGCTGGAGAACGCGGCACCCCATCCGCTCAGTCCCTCGTCGGTGTGCAGCTCGATGAAAACGTGGCGCAGCACGTCGGGCGTGTAGACGGTCCAGTCGGTGATCTTCATGATGTCTCTCCGTTCGGGGATTGGTCTCGGCAGGCGGCCATCTTACGCCCGGCCCCGGGCCCGTGCAACCGGCGCCGGCGTTCCCTCGCGGAGAGCGGCGCGCCCGGTATAATGGCTCGGTTCCGTCCTCCGAAACTTCCCGAGTGGGAGAGGCCGTTCCATGGCTGAAGAAAGGTCGTACCACTATGACAAGCTGAGCTGGCCGGAGATCAAGGAAGCCGTTGCGCAGAGACGCGTGATCCTGCTGCCCGTCGGCTCGACCGAGCAGCATGGCCCCCACCTGCCCCTGGACGTGGACAACTTCCTCTGCCAGAGCGTCTGCGAGGGCGCGCTCCGTCTGGCGCCGGACGACGCGTTGCTCATGCCCCCGCTGAGCTACGGCTTCAACTGGCACCACATCGACTTCCCCGGCACGATCGGCATCGCGTGGGACACCTACGTGCGTTTCCTGCTGGACATCGTGCGCAGCGTGGCCCACCACGGCTTCAGGAAGGTGCTGATCGTCAACGGGCACGGCTCGAACAGGCCGCTGATCGAGGTCGTCGCGCGACAGGCGACCATGGACAACGAGGTCATCTGCGCCGCGTTCAGCTACTTCGAGCTGGTCAAGGACGTGGTGGGGGAGGTGCGCGAGTCGCCGAAGGGCTGGGTGGCCCACGCCGACGAGACCGAAACGTCCATGTACCTCTACCTGCGGCCGGAAGGGGTGCGCAGAGAGCTGGCCGCTCCCGAGAACGACATGCTGCCGTCGGAGTTCTGGTGGCAGGACCTCCAGGAAGGCGGCAAGATCGGCATGATGGAATGGTGGAGCACGTTCAGCCACACGGGGGTTCTCGGCGACCCGACACTCGCCTCTGCCGACAAAGGCGAAGTCCTCTACCAGGCGGCCACGAAGGAGCTGGCCAGGCTGATCCGCGAGTTCAAGGACAGGCCGATCCGGCCGCGCGAAGACCATCACTAGTCCCCGTGTGTTCCCACAAGGGAGAGACGTGTCATGCTGGATCTGCTGATCGAGAACGCGGAGGTTTACGACGGCACGGGCAGCCCGTGGTACCGGGCGTCTGTGGGGATCAAGGGCGACCGCATCGCGTCCATAGGCGGCGCGAAGCCAAAGGCCCGCAAGACGATGCGGGCAGCGGGCCTGGCGCTCTGCCCGGGCTTCGTGGACGTGCACGCACACTCACAAGGCATCGTCAAGAGCCCGACTGCTGCGAACTTCCTCCGGCAGGGCATCACGACCACCGTCTCGGGCAACTGCGGCGGCTCCGCCCTGCCCGTGGGGAAGTGGCTGAAGAAGGTCGAGGCCGCCGGGCCCGCCATCAACTTCGCCACGCTCGTGGGGCACGGCACCGTGCGCCACCGGGTGATGGGCATGGCGGGGCGCAAGCCCACCCGCAAGGAGCTGCGCGCGATGTGCCGCCTGGTCGAGCGGGCCATGCGCGAGGGTGCGGTGGGCATGTCGACCGGGCTGTTCTACGTGCCGGGCTCCTACGCGGAGCTGGGCGAGCTGATCGCGCTCTCGAAGGTGGTCGCTCAGCACGGCGGCCTCTATGCCAGCCACAAGCGCAGCGCCGGCGGCAAGGTGTT
>CAYUDW010000350.1:0-2687 GCA_964442595.1 uncultured candidatus Brocadiaceae bacterium | reverse complement strand
TCGTACCGAAGACCAAAAGCGCATTACAAGGGTTTTTCAGACAGAGCCTAGCCCGTCCTGGTCCCAACGGATGTTCTCAACCGACGTCGCTCCCTGACGCCACGCCTGCCCCGTCAGGTCCGGACGATACTCCCACAGGCCGTTGTATATCGCGTCCGTGTACGCCGGCATTGTGTAGAGCGGCGTGTGGAACTTCAGGGGTTTGAGCTGTCCCCATCGCCACACGATCGCCTCTCCAGGACGCAGGACCATGTTCATAGTCGTATCGCCCTTCCCCGAGCGCCGTCCCACGATCTCGGTCCCGGTGAAGTAAAGTGCTGACGTGCCCTGACCATCCCATATCGTGTCGAGCAGGAGGATTCCTTTGGAGTGTGTTCGCTTGATGAGGTCGTGGTCCCGCGCGAGCTGCACGTCGCTGGCCACGGTCTCGTTGTCACGCAGGAGATAAACGGAGTGCAGGTCTCCATCCATCAAGTGCCATGCGCCGTCGTAGAAGACGTGGGAAATGCAGTGTCCGAGAGCCCGGGCGGGCGCCGTTCGGAAGCCCGCCTGCGTCCATAGTGTCCCAAGGCAGATGGAATCATTGCCGCAGGTGTTGAAGCCATAGACATTGAAGACCTTGACCGGGTCGCCGAGTTCATCGTTATCCCCGGGTGAGTGGTGTCGGTGCCGGATCTGCTGGAACCATATTGCATACGCCTTCTCCGCGTCCGGCATGCCGGGAGTAATCGCCGATTGCACGATCTCCGCCACGTTACGAAAGGTGTTCCGGCCATTCGACAGCCATGGGTTCAACACGTCGGTATCACCTACGTTCTCCATTCGCACCGACCGGTTTGACTCCCAGGTCTGGAAGAACGCCCCCTCCGAATTCATCCCGACCCCCATTGGCGTGCGGCAACTGCGACCGTCCATCGTCCCGCCCTGAAGCACCGTGTACTCCTGTGTCCCCGCAACGATATCCTGGACGTAGGACTTCGCCACGTCCGTCGGATCCGGGGTCATTCCCCACGGGAAGACGAACTCCGATGCAGCCGGCTGTGGCTGCGCAGTGGCCTCATTCGAGCCCATCCCTGTCGCTCGCCGCCGACCCGGTGTCGCCGCGCCTTCATCCTGCTCCGATCCGGGCAACGGTTGATACTCCCGGACCACCGACGAGACACGGACCTCATCCAGCAGCCCGTTGAGGTTGGGGGCAGGCGACTCCCATGTGTGTCCTCCCAGCCGCAGCATAGTCAGGCCTCCGCCCAGCACCCCGTCGGTGACGCCTTCCGGCATCCGGGCCACATCCAGCTGTCCATCCACGTAGATGCCGACCTCCTTCTTGCCCTGGTCCCACGTGATTGCCAGGTGCGTCCAACGGTCCACGGGCACAGGCCTGGTCCCGGCGACGCTTCTCCAGCCCCCGTCGATCCAGAAGGAGCCGATCACCGTGTTGGACAGGCGGATCATGTACTGGGAGCCTCGGCAGACGACATCCCCAGCAGCCCGGCTGCGGAGCTTCACCCAGCACTCCACGGTGAGCATCTTCAGCCCCTCCATCCTTGCCAGGTCGGTCACGTCCGCCGAGCCTTTGGTTCCGTCACAGTCCAGCGCCCCGGCGAACTTGCCTTCCGCCGTCATCGGCTCCTTCACCTTCCCCGACTTCCCACCCACGACGGAATCCTCGACCTCTCCGCTGGCTACGTCATCGAGGTGGAAGAGGCAGATGGTGTCCCTATCGAGCTCGAATGGCTTGCTCAGGTCTACGGGCGCGCCACTTGCCAGATGCGCCAGGACCGCCGCCATGGCCAACGCTACGACTCTGATTCCCCTCATGTGCGCTCTTCTCCTCCGCTCGAACCTCTATCTCACCAAGAGGTTGCCAACATGCTATCGCCATTTCGCCTCTGCACAAGTGCCTTCGCGGCTTGGTCTTTCAGTCTGCTCTGTAACAAGCATCTGGGTGCGTGGCCAGTCACTCGTAGTCGCCGAGTGACTTTGGAGCGGGCGACCGGATTCGAACCGGCGACGTCCAGCTTGGGAAGCTGACATCCTGCTACTGGCATACAGGAGGCGTCCCAGTAGCTGGGGCACAAGAGCGTGAACACCACCATCATCTGCGCCCGACCTGCCCCCTAGGAGGACGAGATCAATGTGCTGTGATCGCGGCAGTATCGCGCCGTCAACCGCACTCGCAGGACTCTGATTGCCGGCAGGGGCGTGATTGACAGGCAGTTCTTCGGCCAGCTCGATGGCAGCCGATGCCCGGTGTTCAGCAGACGGCGCACTGCCCCTTGTTAGAAGGACCCAGACGCTTCCCAGGACGACAAGAAGACCTGCCACCCCAATACCCTCCATCCCCGCGACTTCCCGCTGGAGCGCATCTGGCGGCTCCTTCGTGACACATACGCTTCCTGACTGGACCTCGAACCGACCGGCAGCCCGTTGCTCTGGACACGCGGCCACTGCAGACTTGGTGCAGTTCTCGCGCATGGCGTCACGCAGAATCCCAGGTCTTCGGTCTGCCAGGTGTACCACATCTGGCTCTTTCCGATACAGTTCCGTCTGGCTCTCCGCGCGAAGACGCGGATGGGATGGAGGACCTGGACGTGGAGCGCCATGGCCGGGCAGCCACTTCAGCAAGAGGGGGATGGCTCACCGACTGCTCTGGCCTTCCTGTGGCCCTCGTCGTTGGAGGTCACCAC
>CAYUDW010000349.1:0-2689 GCA_964442595.1 uncultured candidatus Brocadiaceae bacterium | reverse complement strand
GGACGCGCCTCGACGAAGTCGTTCACGATGAAGCCGGCTCGACGGATGGCCCGGAAGTAACTGGTCAAGGTCCGGTGGAAGTAGACCATGTCCTTCTCGACACCGTCGAGCACATGCACCTCTCGCGGGCCTTCGCGGAAGTAGTTGTCCACCTTCCAGTACAGCTTTCTCCCGTCGGCATCCTTGACCCATCCGCCATCCGAAGAGAAGCACGGATGCATCAGCGCAAGCAGAAAGAATCCGCCTGGGATCAAGCAGCGGCATGCTTCAGCTATCGCTGACTCGTAGTCGGGGACGTCCTGGATGGCAGTGACAGAGGCGACAATGTCGAACGAGTTGGCCGGCAGCATGTCGAGTTGCGCGAAATCGGCGTGGGCGTAGACAACATCAAGGGCAGACGGCGTGCGCTCGCGCGCAAGCCTCAGCATCTCGTCAGAGTAGTCCACCGCGACGACCGATGCGCCACGCTCGGCGAGTAGACGGCTCAAGAAGCCTTCGCCGCAGCCAGCGTCCAGGATTCTCTTCCCCGCTACTTGCCCCAGGAGCTCCAGGACGGTAGGCGTAAGGAGGACCTCCTTGCATGAGTCGCCGCACTTCGAGCACCGCGCGGCATAGGCATCAGCAATGGCATTCCACCGCTCTCGCACATCATCGCTTGAGTACTCCCCTTGTGGCATCACTTTCACCTCCGGCAGTCGCCCGCTATTGTCCCAAGCACCAGGGCCTTTGCCACCATAGCGCAGTGGGACCATCCTGGCAGCCCACGGCGGCAGATTGTACCATATTCGGGCAGAGCTCGAGCCCCCAAGGTGGGGCTTGTGGGATAGAGGGCCCTGGAGGGCAGGAGAAGCCGTGCAGGAACTACGGTCACTGGTGAGCCGTGCCTGGGCGGGTGAACTGGACGCCTGCGGCCGAATCGTCCGCCGATTCCAGGACATAGCGTTCGGCTATGCCTACGCCCTGTTGGGCGATTTCCATCTGGCGGAGGACGCTGCGCAGTAGCCCCGCCCCGCCGGCCCGGGCGGGGGCCCGGCGACGGCTATGGCGGGCATCAGGTCCTCGCCATCCCTTCCACCCGCGCAACTTGCTGAAGGACCGGCAGGACGTACGAGAATTCTCAGAGCGCGAAGGTTGTCACGCATCCACGTCCTTCACGCATCGGAACCCGAACTTGTATCTGCGGCAATGAGGCTCCAGGCCATGATGTTCGCAGCCGTTGGACCCGCGCATATGGGATGCGAAAGAGCCACCGATGACCATGGCGCCCTGAGTCCACTCCCATACGTTCCCAACCATATCGAGGCAACCGTACGGGGAGGCGTTTGATGGCAACAGTCCGACGGGGGTAGGCCGCCAGTCCTCTTCTGACGGATGGCTATCTGCCGTGTTGCACAGCGTCTCATCGAAATCATCCCCCCACGGCCACCGTCGGCCATCAGTGCCACGGCATGCCTTCTCCCATTGGTGTAGCGAGGGAAGTCGTTTGCAGGACCAACGCGCATACGCCTCCGCTTCGAAGTAGGAGACTCCACGGACTGGAAGATCCGGCTGACACCTCTGCCAGGTCTCCGATGGTCCGTGCCAGCCACACGCCTGAACGAACTCCCATCCGGCCGTCGACCAGAATTGCTCTTGTTCGTATCCGCCGTCTCGGATGAACTCGGCGTATTGCGAAGTTGTGACGGGGCAAGCATCTATGAAGTACTCCTCCGTCTCCAGAATCGACATCGGGGGCCTGCCAAGCTGAAGAGCTGCCCAAGGTCTTCCGAGAACAGGCCAGAACGGGGCCGAAATGAACGGCCCAGGCGGCACGTAGACCATCCCCTGGGGTGCTTGGCCAACCTTTGCTGCATCGCGTCCTGACGGCTCTACTTGTCGCCTCAGGCTCTCACGTAGTCGCTTGAACTCAGCCTCGAAATCTGTTTGGGGGTGGACTGGAGAGGGCGTGGGCGCGGCCGAAGTTCTTGAGAAGAGACACAACGGCGCGGGATCGACGTGGTGTTCTCTCTTGGCCCATTCGATAAGGCGGAGAGCTTGCCGACTGCGCGTCTCCGGTGGCCACACGGGCGATAGCTCGACTCTGTCGGGACGAGCGCAGGATGGCTCGAACGCGCCATAGAGTGACGGCGAGATCTCAATGCAGGCAAGGCCCGTGTTCTCGTTGAGCGAGTAGGGAAGCCTCGCAATGGGACCGGCGAAATGGACATTAGCATGGGAGTGGCGAGAAACGAGTCGCCTGAGCCTCCGCTCGACTTTGCCGGCCAGTTCCTGCTTGACGCTCAGTGCTTCCGCCAGGTCCGAAGGTTCTGGCATGTCCTCCTCTGCCAAGCAGACATGGGGGCTGCAATGGCCCGTATAGCGGAGAGTGTAGGGCACCTCAAGCTCGACGATAACCCCGACCACGGGCTCGATGGCCTTCCAGGCCTCCCGCCATTCGTCGGCGTCTGCCTCGATGATCCAGTCACGTCCGCCCCGCCAGTATCGGCCAACAGCATAGTGTAGAGATGGATACACCGGTGGTACGTCGTTGGGCTCAAGACCGGCGAACGCGCGGTCGAGCCAAGAAGCGATCTGACGCCTGAGCGCCTCCAGGGAGTCAGAAACCAGTCTCGGGCGGCATTGCTGATACGGACCCATGGGCTCGGAGGCAGTGCATAGGACCACTGAGCGTTTCGGCAGGACCCCAAAG
>CAYUDW010000348.1:0-2694 GCA_964442595.1 uncultured candidatus Brocadiaceae bacterium | reverse complement strand
AAGGCGCCCACGGTGAACGCCTGGTCATCCCGGCCAACGAAGACCGGTTGGTTATTGGGCGAGAAGCCACCCGACATCCCTTTGACCTGGCGCGTACTACGATGCAGGACCCCGGACAGGCTGGAGCTGGCACTTGCCATGGGCGGGATGTCGTGGTCCGTGAACGGGAACGTCTGGACAGGCCTCATCACGGGCACTGCGGTTTTTCTTGAGAGCATACCCATCTTCTGGTCCATCGATGGGGAGGTCGCACGTTCAGTCCGGAAGGAAGAAGCAGCTCAGTCTTCTGGGACCTCAGCCAACGCGCCGTGAGGCAGCAAGGAACCCTCAAACCATGGTCCGCACGCATTACCGAAGACCCCACAGGCACCGTGATGTCAAGAGGTTCGTTGTGGATGAGTTGAAGGGCGGAAGGACCGGCGTCGTCCGGCTGGATCCGGGGCCCGACAGGCGAAAAGCCCCTGCCAGGCTAGAAGTCCTCCTGTCCTGCGACCGGGGTGATGCACTGGAATCCTATCGCTGGCAGGAACCCCATTAGAGGAGCATGCTCGCATGAGCCCCGCTGGGCGTCCGTGCTCTCCCTCCTTCCCTGCCACGCCGGAAGGTCGCCCTCAGAGCGACGCGATCTGGCCGTTCATCGAACGGCTCCACAGAGCTATTGCCGGCTTCGCCTCCAGCGCACTGGCGTTGCGGGCCTCCGTGGGTGTCGCGTTGAAGCTCGGCTTTCTGCGTCACGTGTGGGACGAGCGCGGCTGGACAGTCGTGGCAGTCCTGCATTTCGCCCTTACGCTGGCGTATGCACGCCTGTTCTTGCCCGGCTTGAAGCCTAGCGGCAATGAGCCGTTCATCTTGCGATGGCGGCTTCCCTCAAGAGCGCTGATCGCCGCTTCCTTTGGGTTGCTCTCATTGGAGCGCGGGTGGGGCGTGCTCGAGGGCGCCGTCGGGCCAGCGGTCCTCTTTTTCCTGATCTCATTGGTCCTCTTCCAGCCCATCGACGGGCAGGGCAACGAGGAACGACCCCCATCAGGGAAGGCCACCACATGCGTCAGAGAGACTACCTAGCGGTGCGTGCCCTGGGCAGCCTGCGTCCGTCGGACGTTGCAGGAAAGCCCGTCCTCGTGCGCGTGGACTACAACGTCCTGGACGACCAGGGCAACATAGTCAGCGACCTTCGGCTCCGGGCTTCAGTCCCAACTGTCCGTCGGCTGGCGAAGGAGCTGAGGGCCCGGGTCGTGCTCATCTCTCACGCGGGGCGTCCGCAAGCCCTGATCCAGAAGCGGGCGGAGGCCGAAGGCGGCAACGCGGATCAGATCCGCCGGGAGGTGTTCTCGGCCCTGTCGATGAGGCCGGTCGCAGGCCGGCTGGCTGCCATCCTTCGCGAAGAAGGCGTTGCCGACGGCGTAGGATTTGTCCCGGACTGCGGGGGCCCTGGAGTAAGGCGCGCGGTGGCGGACCTCGCGCCGGGCGATGTCATTCTGCTGGAGAATTGCCGTTTCCCCATCTCATCGCTCGACACCGGGAAGTCGCGGGACGAAATGGGCGATCCGGCCCTGGCCAGGGCGATGGTTGAGGACACTGGCGCGGCCGCTTACGTGCTGGACGGTTTTTCGGTCTGCCATCGGGATCACGCCTCTGTGACGGGCCTTGCTCGCGAACTCAAGCACCTCGAGCCCACAGCTCCCTCAGTTGCCGGAGCCCTGCTGCAACGGGAACTCGAAGTGCTGTTCCGGGATCTTGGTGAGGATGTCCAGCGCCCTTACGTGGCCGTCGTTGGCGGAGCCAAGGTCTCGGGCAAAGCGGGAAAACTGGGACTGCTCCGAGCACTGGCCGGGCGGGCGGACATGATTGTGGTTGGAGGTGCCATGCTCTATCCCTTCCTGCTGGCGCAGGGCTTCACCGTGGGCGCAGATCCGCTGGGCCGGGACGCCATGGAGGCGCGTGCGGACCTCGAAGCGGCGGCAGCTCTGCTGGAGGAGGCCGGCAAACGGATATGTCTGCCCACGGGCATCGTCGTGGAAGACTGCGGCCAGGTCGCCAGGCTGGATGTCCGCACGGATGTCTGTCCGCCGGAAGCGAGGCTTCGAGACATCCAGCCCGAAGCCATCGAGCGGATCCTGGACGAGCTCGGCCGCGTCGGCGCCGTCGTGTGGAACGGCCCGGTGGGCAAGTTCGAGGACCCCCGATTCGCGGCGGGAACAGGCGCGCTCGTGCGGCGCATGATGACGCTCACACAGGAGACGGGCACGACCACGGTGGCCGGCGGCGGGGACTGCGAGGCCTTCCTGCGTGCCCATGCCCCCGGTGCACTCACGGCGCTTTCTCACGTCAGCACCGGCGGAGGGGCAATGTTGGCTGCTCTCGCCGGCCACAGACTCGCGGGGGTAGAGGCCCTCGACCCCCGATGAGGCACTTGGATGGGCGGCCCTGGATCGGCCTCCTGTTGTGTGCAGCGACAGCGCTCTGGCCGGACAGCCGTGCCCGGTTGACTTGCGGGTCCTCCTCGAACCCACAATGGCGCAAGGCCAGCAGTGGCCTGGTCTCGGTCCCAGGGCATCCTGCGTGCCGCTGCCGCAGCGGAGTCTTCCGCACCATCTCTACTGGGAGGGAGAGCGAGGTGTGCAAGAAGGTAAGCCGGCTCGTGATGATTCTGGCTATGGTTCCCGCGGTAGCATCCGTCTGCGGCTGTAGCCACTG
>CAYUDW010000347.1:0-2698 GCA_964442595.1 uncultured candidatus Brocadiaceae bacterium | reverse complement strand
CCGCGTCGTGAACGAGCAGGTTGTACTGCTCGATCCGCTCATCGGCCCGCGCCGGCTGCAGTGCCCGCAGCTCGGCCGAATCGACGCAGGGATGGACGTAGAGGTCCGTCAGCCCCGGTGACAGCCCTGCCAGCCGGCGCAGATAGAAGTCCGTGTACGACTCGCCGCCCTGCCGCAATCCCAGGTTCGTGTCGTCGTCGCACGTGAGGATGCCCAGCGCTCTGACGGCCTCCCACGCGCCGGCCGCGCCCTGCGCCTCGTAGCGCCGCCTCGGCTGCATGCGGAGAGGCAGGCGGTATTCCTTCGCCAGGGCGCCGCAGACCCGGGCATAGCCGGCCAGATCGGCGCCCTGGAGGCCGCCGTGGCCGTCCAGGTGCGAGACGTCCACGCCGAAGCTCAGCGCGGCCTCGATCTGCGCCTTGCACTCCCGGTGGATCTCGTCCTCGCTGGAATGCTCCCACGCACCGGCGGAGGTTTCCCACATGTAGCCGTCCGGAGCGCAGAGGCCCGGCGCCTCCGTGCGCCCACAGACCGGCCGGAAGCCCATCGTCCGGTAGCGGCACTCAATGGTCAGATGCACGCCCACGTCCGCGTCGGGATGGGTGGCGGCGTAACGGGCCGCCTCCGGCGCCCAGGGAGCCGGCATCTGGAGCGTGGCACCGACGGGATACCGCCCCCCCAGCCCCTGCTCCATCGCCTCGATGACGGCGACGTTGGCGGAGTGCGACTCGCCGAACTCGTCGCAGGTGAAGATCGCGCTGCGGGCCAAGCGACCGGCGTTCACCTACGGCGCTCCCTGGATGTAAGGCGTGACGATCAGGGTCACCTTCCTGCTCTCCCGCTCCCGCCGCCACGAGAACAGCGCACGGCCGACGTCATCGGAGGACTGATCGAGCCCCCCGATCACCATCGGCTGACCGTGCGCAACCACGACCTCGGTTGACATCTCCGCCAGGTCCACCACGCGCCCGTCGGACGCCGTGAACCTCGGGTGCAGGTTCATCCTGATCCTGTCGCCGGGCAGTATCGTCGGCTCGGCCACGAGCGAGGCGCCCACGAACGTCCGTTCCAGCAGCACCGTCTGGCCGCGGGGCGTCCGGTAGCGCAGCGCCTCGACGTAGGTATTCTGCCCGACCCTGATCATGCCGGCCGCGCCGCTCAGCACGGTAAGCATCGTCTTCTGTACCTCGCGGCTGCGGCTCTTGTTGACGGCCGTCTGAAGGGCACCCCGGAAGCCGCCTGTCGCGACGCCGACCCGAATGCCGTTGCGACGGGCCAGTTGCCCCCCTCCCGCAGCGACGTGTTCATCGACGTAGCGCCACGCGGCATCGAGGTCGAGCTGGTTCTGCTGGCTCACGGCTAGCCGTTCGACCACCATGGTCACGTTGCCGGTGCGTTCGGCCGGCGCCTGCGCGGGCATCTGGTCGGTTGCGGACTGGTCGGCCCGGCGCATCCACTCGGCGTCGGAGGCGAAGGGGTCCCGCTCGCCCGCTCCGTATTCCCAGCGTTCCTCCGAGACACAGCCTACCGCTGCCAGCAGCAGCAACGGCACGATCCATAGAACTCTATTCACGTTGACCTCCCCTCTGCGTCCATTATACTGCCGGGCCGGCGAAGTCCCACTCAACGCGGGCCGACACGGCCGTCAACAGCCTTTGCCATTATAGCCGTCCACGACTTCGCGCTACCCCGGCAGCACCATGACAATCAAAGGGCTGCGGATGACTGAGCTCAACTACCGCCTGGTGCCGACCGGTTGGACGCAAGAATGCAAGAACCCGTTCTGTGGCGACGGGAGCTACGGGCCGGCCTGGAGCTGCTTCGAGATAGTAGACGTTGACGGAGATCGCTTCTTCCACGGGACGGGCCCGACAGGTCTGTTTGGCCTGCACGTGGAGCGGCTCGTAGCTGACCTCGAAACCCGGATGGCCGATTTCCTCCGATACGAAGCAGCTCATGGCCGTACGGTGATCGTTGCTGCTCCTTCTGATAGCGACAAGAGCGCACTGATAGAACGGGCGCAGCAGCATACGCCCGAGGGCCCGGTCGTCCGCCTGAGCGACCCTCGGTGGGCGGTGCATTCGACCGGGAGCGATGCCTGGCGCAGTATCCGACGTTGCGGCGAGCTGCAGAGCCTGGCCAGGTTGTCTGCCGGCCGCGCTTACGCGGGCGGCTTGGGACTCAGCACCTTCGGCGAACCGGCGGACTACGCAGGCTACGTGGCCTTGGGTAGGATCGACGGGATCGGCCCCGAGCACGTTGTCGCTTCGCATCAGAAGGGCCAGGTCCTGACGGACGAGGACGCCGAGTACGAGCCAGGGGTGCGCTTGTACTTTGATGCCCATCGGATCATCCAGGACGGGCTGGCCACGAGGGATGGCGTGCATCTTCTCAAGGTGCGGGACCGCCTGCCCCTTGCCCCCTACATGCGCGCTGCGATAGGCGTCGAGGAGGCCGACCCTGACGGTTCGGTCTCGGCATGGACGCCGCGCTTGTTCTTGGAACGCGCCAATTCGTGCTTCCAGCGCACTCTGAGTCACGGGGCGTGATCTGAGCCGCCCGCAGGGGCGGGAAGAGCCGAAGTGAAGCGCACCGGGGAGGATTCGAGCCGAAGGCGGCGGCGCGGCGCGCAAGCGGTGCGGCCGCCGACCCCGGCCGACGGACCGCAAAGGATGATCTCTGCTGGCGCGCCGGGGAG
>CAYUDW010000346.1:0-2731 GCA_964442595.1 uncultured candidatus Brocadiaceae bacterium | reverse complement strand
AACATGTTCCGCGAGCACGTCTGCGAAATCGGGGACCATCTGCTGCGGGACGGTCGTGAGAACGCACTGCTGTTGGCCTTCCGCTCCCCCTTGCGCACGGTGGACGGGATGGTGCCCGACCCGCTGCCGAAGGGCATCGCGCGCCACAAGTACCTGCGCAAGTCATTCAACGACTTCAGCTCCTACCTCGGGGCGCGGCCCCATTTCATCAAGGTCGGCGTCTACCGCGACGTCGTGCTGGACATGCCCGGGGATGCCTGGATCGAGGACGTCTGCGTGCGCACGGAGCTGGCGGCCGATTGCTCCCGGGCGACAGTCCGCGTCTGCATCGAGACGGCCGGCTGCGACGCAACCGCAAGCTGCGCTATCTTCGGGCCGACTGGCGAGCAGCTCGGGGAAGGCGAAGCGAAGCGCGTTGCGGATGGCTTCGAGTATGAATGCGGGCTGGAGAAGCCGGCTCTCTGGTGGCCCCGCACGCACGGGGACTCGCCGCTGTATGCGGCCTGCGTATCGCTTGCAGCCGGCGGCGAGAAGCTCGACAGCCGGACTGTCAGTTTCGGCGTGAGGGACGTCCGGCTCGTGACATCCGACCCGGACACGGGCGAGAATCGCTTCGCGTTCGACGTCAACGGCCGCCGCATCTTCCTGCGCGGCGCCTGCCTTTCACCCATCGAGGGCATGACTCACTGTTGGACGCCGAAGCGCGCCCGCTGCCTGCTGGAACTTGCAGAGGATGCGCACATGAACGTCCTGCGCATCTGGGGCGGAGGCAACATCCCCGAAGATGAGTTCTACGACGAGTGCGACCGGCGCGGGCTGCTCGTCTGGCAGGACTTCATGTTCGGATACGGGATGCATCCGGCCGGCGAGCCGGACTACGACGCCAACTGCCGCGCCGAGATCGAGGACGTCGTCCGCCGGCTGCGCAATCACCCGTGCATCTTCATCTGGGTCGGCGGCAACGAGAACCACATGGGGTGGGACTTCCAGTTCGGCACCGAGCCAGAGACCGGGCGGGAGCTGTTCGAACGGACCATGCCCGAGATCTGCGAGCGCCTCGATCCCACGAGGCCGTTCCATCCCAGTTCGCCGTATGGCGGCCCCGTGCCGAACTGGCCGCTCGAAGGCGACTGGCACGACTACACCACGCTCACGTTCTGCCACGGGGCCTCTGTGCCGCTTTATGCCTCCGAGATCGGGCGCGCGAGCGCACCCTCCCTGCGGAGCATGAAGCGCTTCCTGTCTGCCGAGGAACTGTGGCCCGAAGGGCACGATCCCACGATCCGCACCCCGGGCCGGCCGGCCTGGCCGGAAACGTGGCAGTACCGCTCCGTGAACGGCTCGTGGGACAAGGTGGGACCGCTCGAGCGCTACTGCGAGCCGGCGGGGCCCGAGGACCTCGTCCGCGTGCTGGGAACCGCGCACGGCGAGTACCTCCAGCAGCGAATCGAGCGCCTGAGGCGCGGCCGACCCGACGGAGCACCCGAAGGTGCCCGCCGCTGCTGGGGGAGCATGATCTGGCGGCTCAACGACTCGTGGCCCATCGTCTACTGGAGCGCGGTCGACTACTACCTGGAACCCAAGATCCCCTACTGCTTCCTGAAGCGCGCGTATGCCCCGGTGCTCATCAGCTTCGAGCAGACTCCCGATCAGTTGAACGTGTGGGTCGTGAACGACTCGGCCGAGCCCGTATCAGGAGACCTGGCGGTCCGGCGCGTGCGCTTCGACGGTGCGGTGCGGGCCCGGGCGGCCTGTACCGTAGACGTTGCGCCGGCGGAGGCGAAACGGTGTCTGCGCACTGAGGGCCTGGGCCCTATCTCGCTGCGCGAGGAGTTCATCTCCGCAACGCTCGGCGACTTTCAGGCCACCCACCTGCTGGCGGGCGAGCGCTACCTCCACCTGCCGCGAGCCACGCTCACCGTCTCGGCATCGGCCGAGGGCGTCGAAGTGTCCGCCGACGTATTCGCCCGGCAGGTCGCCCTGTCGTGCGAGGGCGGCGAGGGCACGCACTTCTCCGACAACTACTTCGATCTGCCGCCGGGGACAAGCCGCGCCGTCCGCGTCACAGGTCGGCGTGGCGGCGAGATCGCAGTCTCGGCTCTCAACGCACGGACGGTCGCTGTGACCCCTGCGCGGTGAAGGGCGGCGATGCGAGGGCCCGCCATCGGTATTGCGCTGCAGCGGGTGTTCGCGTACAGTTTGCGGCCGGAGCCGAGGACGGTTAGACTTACGCGGCCGTCGGCCAGCTTCCTGCTGGCCGGCGCATGATGACGCGGCCGATGACAGGCTTCCGCCCGAGGGCCCGGGCAGTGGGAGCTACCATGAGCAATGCGGCAAAGGCGGTCCTGAGCGCTTTGGAGCAGGTCCCGGTGTTCGATCCGCACTGCCACCTGCGGCCAGAGAAACCATGGGCCGACAGCCTGGCGGACATCGTGCTCTACCACCACGTGTGGATCGAGCTCGTTTCCGCAGGCATGGACCTGCACGCGGTCACGAACGCCGGCATGCCCCATGAGCTGGCAGACCCGGGTATCCCACCCAGAGAACGCGTCCGGAGAAGCCTGCCCTACCTGACCTACGTACGCAACACCACGGCCGGCCTGTGCCTGCGCTGGCTCCTCCAGGATCTCTACGGCCTGGACGGGGAGCTGAACGAAAGCAACCTTGACGCGGCCTGCCGGGCCGTAGAGGAGCGGGGGAGGCAGGGCGACTGGAATGAGCACGTGCTGCG
>CAYUDW010000345.1:0-2775 GCA_964442595.1 uncultured candidatus Brocadiaceae bacterium | reverse complement strand
TGGAAGGAGCTGACGAAGAACGCCTGCCGATGGGGCGCCTACCGCCGCTACCAGGTCCGCGTCGATCAGGTCGAGGGGAACACCGTACGGATCAACCAGCCGCTGCGCATCGAGTTCCCCACCGTGGACGGCTCGTACGTGCAGAAGACGATCCCGATCCGCAACTGCGGCATCGAAGACCTCTACATCGAGCAGACCGAGAACCTGTGGATCAGCACCGTCATCTTCGGCGACGCGTGGAACTGCTGGGCGCGCGGCGTCACGGTCAGGAAGTGCGGGCGCTTCCCCGTCTACGGCAGCCGCGCCAAATGGTGCGAGATTCGGAACTGCGTCTTTGACGACGCCTGGTTCAAGGGCGGCGGGGGGACCGCCTACGCCGGCTGGGAGCACAGTTGGGACTGCCTGATGGAAAACTGCGAAACGTTCAAGCTGCGCCACGCGCCGCTGTTCCAGTGGGCGGCCAGCGGCAACGTGATCCGCAAGGGCGTCTTCCACGAAAGCGACGCCCAGTGGCATTCGGGCTGGACGAATGAGAACCTCATGGAGCAGTGCGTCGTCACCTCCGTCCGCGGGCACGGCGCCTACGGATACGGGATGTGGGCCTCGCCCCCGGAAGACACCGCCCACGGTCCCAACGGGCCTCGGAACGTCGTCTACAACTGCGACATAAGCTCCGAACGCGACGGCCTCTGGATGGGCGGGATGAACGAGAACTGGCTGATCCTCTACAGCCGGTTCGTCGTGGACAAGGGATGCGGCGTCTTCGCCAGGACGGCCAGCTTCGACCACATCATCCGGGGCAACGTCTTCGCGCTCAGGGACGAAGAGTCGCCGATGGTCCTGCTGGCCACGCCGGACTGCATCGGCGTCGAGATTCTCGGCAACCGGCTCTACGGGGGGAACGGCGAGGTCGTGGCCGGCATCGGCACGCCGGAGCGGGCAGAAGGGGACGAGGCGCTCCCCCTTCAGGAGCCGCCCCGGCCGCAGCCCGCCGTGCCGTCCATCTACGAATGGCAGCAGGCTCACGCCGGCGACCGCTGAACGGCTGGCACACGGAAGCCGATGCTTGCCTGCGGAGGGCCAGCAAAGTATCACTGGCGGGCGGCAAGTTGCAGCAGCAACCGGGGGGAATGCAGTACTTTCACGAGGGAGAGGGCGATGCGCAAGCCAAGTGTGCTGTGTGCGCTGTTGACGGTCGCGGTGATGGCAGTGGCGTACGTCTCCGCGCAGCCGGGCGAGGGCCAGCTCCAATGCTCCGTCCGCGACGTCCCGGAGCAGGTGGTGCTCTACACGCTCCACCGGGGGCGCTACGATGCGGTCGGCCCGCCCATTAGCAAGCTGTTCGGCCTGGCAGGCCAGAAGGGCATCACGCCGCGCGGCTCGATCAGCTTCGTGTACCTGAACAACCCGGAACTCGTCTCGCAGGAGCACTGGCTGACCGAGATCCGCATGCCGGTGGGCGAGGACGCCCTGAAGCTGGCTGGCACACTGGGGGAGTTCACCGACGTGAAGCGCCTGCCGGCCATGGAGACGGCGGTCCTACGGAAGCCCAGGGGCATCGACGACGCGGGGGCGGTGCGCGAACGCCTCTACGCCTGGATGCGCCAGCAAGGTTACGCGGCCGCGGACGCATGCGGCGAGGTCTTTCTGTCCCACGCGGCCGGGGGGGACTACTCCGAGATGGAAACCGAGATCTTCGTCCCCGTCGAGAAGGTTGCCTTGGGCCAGGACTGACCGGATGCTCCGGGCAGCCCGCCTGCTCACGAGCCGGGCAGCCAGAGGTAGAGGAACGTGGGGCCGCTGCGCCTGAGCAGGAGCTCCAGGCCCTGTTCGACCATGCCTTCAGTGGAGGACGTAGCCGCGTAGATGTTGGCGTTGTAGTGGGGGAACGGACGGTAGAGGATGACGTCGGCGTGGGCTACGTCCGCCAGCGCCATTGCCTCGGCTATGGCGTCGTCCAGGTAGCCGATGTCGTCGACCATGTTCAACTCCAGCGCCCGGCCGGCGGTGACGATCCTGCCGTCGGACACAGCGGCCAGGTCGTCCTCGGACATGGCGGGACGGCCGGACCTGACGGCGAGGACGAAGCGGTCGAACAGGGCAGCTATGACGCCCTCCAGTATCTCCCGCTCCTCGGGCGTCATGGGCCGCATCGGCGAGCCGATGTCCTTCTTGCCGCCGGATTTGATGACGTCCGACTTCACGCCCAGCTTGCCGAAGAGCCCTTCGACGTTGAGCAGATGGAGCACCACGCCGACCGAGCCGGTGACGGTGGTCGGCGAGGCGACGATGCGGTCAGCGGCAAGCGCGACGTAGTAGCCGCCCGAGGCGGCCGTCCCCATAAGGGCCGCGACGACGGGCTTGCCGGTCTGTTGCTTGAACCGCAGCACCTCGCGGTAAACGATGTCGCTCGCACTCACCGTGCCTCCGGGGCTTTCAATGCGCAGCACGACGGCCTTCACGCGGCGGTCGGCGGCAGCCCGGTCCAGTTTCTCCTTGATGTCGGCCACCGTGGTGCCGCCCAGCAGCCAGCTCGGCTCCGTGCCGATGAAGCCGCCCACGTCCACCAACGCAACCCGATTGCGCTCGAACCAGCGCGGGGACTCGCGGACGACGACCTCCTCCACCTCGCCCGCAATCAGGGACCGAAGGTTCACGCAGCCGCAGGACGCCGACACAAGCACAGCGGCCGCCAGAGCAATCAGCAGCTTCTTAGGCACTGTCCATCTCCGTCGCGAGAATCCGGCACTACCGAACGGGATGCGGACCGGTCGC
>CAYUDW010000344.1:0-2820 GCA_964442595.1 uncultured candidatus Brocadiaceae bacterium | reverse complement strand
CGAAGTGGCCGGCAAGATCGCCTGGGTCGGCGGGCCGGGCAAGGTCGTCCTCTGCACGTTCGAGCCGGACAGGGCCCTGGAGGGCAAGTCGCTGGCCCAGATCGCGCGAGCGCGCAAGCGCAGCGCCGTCAACACGGCCATGGACCTGATCGTCGAGGGCGACCCGTCGTGTGTGTTTCACGCGCTGCGGCCGGCGGATGTCCGGCAAGTCGTCGCGCATGAACTCTCGATGATCGCCACCGATGGCCACGTGGTCCTGCCCGACGAGGCGGTCGCGCACCCGCGCAACTGCGGCACCTTCCCGCGCGTCATCCGGGAATACGTGCGCGAGCGGAAGCTGCTCAGTCTGCCCGAGGCCATCCGCAAGATGACCTCGCTGCCGGCCCGGAAGTTCGGCATTCGGGACAGAGGCCTGCTCGCCGTCGGAGCGAAGGCGGACCTCGTGCTGTTTGCCCCCGAGACGATATCTGAGCGGGCCACCTACGAGGAGCCGCTCCGGCCGCCCGAAGGCATCCGGGCCGTGATCGTCAACGGCCACGTCGCGTTGAGGAGCGGGCGGCTCTCGCGCACGCGCGCGGGCCAGGTCATCAGGCGGAGGTAACCGCCGATGGAAGGCAGCGCAGCAAATGGTTTCTGAACTCGGTGCGTGCATTCTCTGGGCACTGGCCGGCGCGATGCTGGGCGCGGCGGAGCCCGAGGAGGTGGGTCAGGTGAGGCATGAGGACGGCTACCGCGGGATATGGTTCGAGCTGGGGCAGAAAAGCGAATACGGCGACAAGTACTCGGGTGGCCTGGGCACGTACACGGCCAAGCACGTGCCGCTGGCTTTCTACGCGCCGGGGGCCGAGAAGACGTTCTTCGTCTGGGGCGGCACGATCAAGGGCAGGCAGCACCTGCTCCTAATGGCCGGCTGCTACGATCACAGGACCGGCATGGTTTCGCGGCCGGTCGTCGTGCACGACAAGCAGGGAGTCACCGACCCGCACGACAACCCGAGCATCTGTCTGGACGAGCGGGGGCACGTGTGGGTCTTCGTGGCCGGCCGCGCCACGGTGCGCGACGGCTACAAGTACCGCAGCCGCGAGCCCTACAGCATCGAGGGTTTCGACCTGGTCGAGGTCCACAAGGGCATGTGCTACCCCCAGCCGTGGACGGTAGAGGGGCAGGGCATGCTGCTGCTCTTTACGAAGTACACGGCGGGCCGGGAGCTCTACTGGCAGACGAGCGCCGACGGCCGCGCGTGGGGCCAGGAGAGCAAGCTCGCCGGGTTCGGCGGACACTACCAGGTGAGCTGGCACTGCGACGGGCGCGTCATCACGGCGTTCAACTGGCACAAGGACGGCCGGCCCGACAACAGGAGCAACCTCTACTTCCTCCAGACCGACGACCTCGGCCGCACCTGGAAGACGGCCGCGGGCCAGCCCGTCGAGACTCCGCTCACCGAAGTCATCAACCCCGCCCTGGTGCGCGACTACCACGCTGAGGGGCGGCTGGTCTACATGAAGGACATCAACTTCGACGCGGACGGTGCGCCCGTCATCCTGCACATCACCAGCCCCGATCACCGGCCCGGGCCGCACGCAGCCGATCGCGAGTGGGTCACCGCCCGCTGGACGGGGTTCGAGTGGGAGTTCCGCGCCCTGGCGAAGGCCTGGCACAACTACGACATGGGCTCCCTTTACGTCGAGCCGGACGGTGCATGGCGCGTCATCGCCCCCACCGAGGTAGGCCCCCAGAAGTGGGGCACCGGCGGCGAGGTGGCCATGTGGCTCAGCCGCGACAAGGGGGCCACGTGGGACAAGGTGAGGGACCTGACCGCCGGCAGCCAGCGGAACCACACCTACGTGCGCCGGCCCGTGAACGCGCATCCGGACTTCTATGCCTTCTGGGCCGACGGCAACCCCGATGGGTTCTCCGAGTCGCGTCTCTATTTCGCGACCCGCGACGGGGACGTCTTCATGCTGCCGCCCTCGATGGAAGGGGACTGGGCGAAGCCCGTCCCGCTGAAGTGAGCCGGCGCCCTCGGTTGCAGGAGTGACATCTCACGGCTATCCTGCCGCAGATGCAGCCTTTCGAAGGAGGAGATGACGGTGGACGCTTACGATTACTGCAAGTACCTGGTGGATACGTGGCCGAACCGCTGGACCGGCTCGCCCGGCGAGAGGGAATCCGGTGATTGGATGGAAGATCACCTCGCACGCATGGGCTATGAGACGCGCCAGACGCGGTTCGACTGCCCCGGCTGGGAATACGAGGGCCAGGAGTTCTATCTGGAGGGCAAGCCCCTGGAGGCGGGTGCGCAGTACTACAGCGTGGGCTGCGACGTGACGGGGCCGCTGGCCGCGGTAGAGCCGGATGGGGAGGGCGGATTTCGCGGCGAGGCCAGGGGCAAGATTGCGCTCCTCAAGGAGACCGATACGACGGACGTGATCGAGCGGAACAAGATCCTCCTTGCGCTGGAATCGGCCGGCGCGACCGCGGCCATCATGGAGAGCGAGTATCCGGATACGTATTCGACGAAGATGTTCCGCACGCCGGAGTCGAAGCTCCCCGCTGCAGGCGTGAGCGGCGACTTGGGACAGGTGCTGTTTGCGGCCGTGGGCAAGGAAGCGAGACTCGTCATCCGGGCGCGTCAGACGCAGAGCACCACCTCGAACGTGTTCGGTGAGAAGGGGCCTGCGGACGGGCCCGTGTTCTTGATATGTGCGCACCACGAGGCGGCACCGGGTTCGCCGGGAGCCTATGATAACGCGGCAGGCATCGGGGTGGTGCTGGAGATGGCGGATCGGTTCTCGAAGGCGGAATGCGGCGCCCGGCTGC
>CAYUDW010000343.1:0-2855 GCA_964442595.1 uncultured candidatus Brocadiaceae bacterium | reverse complement strand
TTAAATTCAGTGCAAATACCTTTACACGTTTAATTAACTGCTTTTTTTATGGAACAGATAAAAATGGTTTACTTGTTAGAAATATAAAATGGTTGGACGTTTTTCCTTTAAAGATAGAAGATTTAAGAACAAATAGGGTCAGGTCTTGCAATGACATATTTTTCAGGTATGATTGCTTGTTGTTAAATAAATGTGTTATTGCAAAACCTGCCCCCGGAGCTCTTTTTATTTAAAATCTAAAAAAAAGGAGATAAAAAATGAGCCTTAGTTACGGATGGGAAAAATTACATAATGCTATTCATTCACTCTGCGGACAAGGAAGTCAAGCTGCACGATTGATAAATGCAGTGGCGTATAGCCTCATTCATATTGATCCTAAAAATGACATCCCTGAAGATATACGAGATGAATTTAAAGAGTTTATGGATGAGATTACAGCAGTACCAGCACAGAATAATGAAGGGTCGATTCAAGCAACAATCAACACACTTGATGAAAATGGATTAAGCGAGGCTATTGAGAAAGTCATTCATTTTTACGATAAAGTTTGCAGACATAGTGAACCATGATGTGATACAGGGGACGATTGTTTATACTCATTAATTAAGCCAGTGTTGTCAATAGGGTCAGATACTGTCCTAAGAGAAAAATACTTTGGGAAAGGGAAGGATAGTGGGGTCAGGCTTCACAACTTCACAAAATGAACGAAAATATGAACTTGTGAAGCCTGACCCCGACGAATATCGAAGATTATAATAAATGGAAAATTATAAAGTATTTGCAAAAAATCCCTTAATAGGAATTGAAGATAATAAGACAAGGGGACGTTTCGTTTGACACAAGGTGTCACAAGGTGTCAAGGGGACGGTTCTTCTGACAATAAAAAATGTAAAACGAAAACAAAAGGAGAAAATGTAGAATTACGAAGCTCGATCCCGGAAATACCTGTAGTATGGGTATGCCTTAAAAGGTATAGCAGAATTCATAGGTGCGCATTATACTAAAGTGAGCAGAGCGATTAAAAAATCGAGCGGGAAGATGAAAAGTGATATTGCAAGACCTGAACCCATAATACCAATGTGTCTTTTACGGAAGCGAGTATCTCTGAAGAGCCCAGTGCGGTAGTTCCGCACGCTGGGATCTGTGCGGGGGCAGTCGGGTAACTGGCTGTCCTACCGTGACAACCTATAGGGTCTGAGGAGTTTCTTAACCGGATAGTTGAGGCTTTAGGTATTATTATAGATAGACGTCCTAAAGGGAGACCTCATAAAATGGAAAGCTAAACCATAGAAAAAATAGGATGTCTCCCTATTTAAAATAAAATAACTTAAAAAGGTGGTGTCTACGATGAGAAAGAACAATTTATGGTTCTTGTTGGTAACGCTATGGTTAGTCCTCTCCATATTAGCAGCCTGTATACCGATAGAGGCAACTCCAACACCTATCTCATCAACGGCAATGTCGATGCCGCAGGAAATCAAGCTGAGCGAAAAGGATAGAGGCTGTACAGTAGAGCTCGGTGTAATAGGACAGATGCTTTCTATTAGTCTTTCAGGCAATCCCTCCACCGGCTATATATGGGAACCGAAGGAGGAAACGATGTTAAGGGCGGAAGGAATCCTTCGCCAGGTGGGGGTTGAGTTCAAGCCCGAATCAGACCTTCTTGGTGCTCCGGGTGAGATGATTCTGAGCTTCGAGGCCGTGGGTCTTGGTTCGATTGATCTTGAGCTGGTCTATTGGCGCCCATGGGAAAAGGAGCCGGTCAAGACTTACTTTGTAACAGTGAAAGTGGGCTCTTACCACAACAACCCAACCAGCACTTCAGATCTATCATCACCTCAACTACCATCGGCTTTTGATTGGCGGAATCGGAATGGAGTCACCTCTATAAAGGATCAGGCTAACTGCGGGAGTTGTTGGGCCTTCAGTACAGTAGGACCATTGGAATCCAATATAAGAATTAAGGATAGAATTATAGAAGATCTTTCGGAGCAGTATCTAGTTTCTTGTAATACAGAGGACTGGAGCTGTAATGGTGGATGGTGGGCCCATGATTACCACGAATGGAAGAGTAACCCATGCGATCTCACGCCGGGGGCGGTACTTGAGACGGAATTTCCTTATACCGCTAAGAATGAACCTTGTTGCGTAGGTAAATGTCCTTGTAACCATCCTTATAAGATCGTGTCCTGGCATTACATAGGAATAGGAACTACCAAGTCTGATTGTTATATGAGAAAGGTTCCGCTGACTGCTGAGTTAAAGAAGGCCATCTACGATCATGGACTGATTTCTGCAGCAGTTTACGTAGGTAGGGCTTTTGTTAGATATACCTCTATGTGTGATGGAGACGGCGTCCTCGAACCCAACGAAGTTTTTGAAACCAATGAAGCTGATGGATCCGATGTGAATCACGCTGTTGTCCTGGTAGGCTGGGATGATAATGTAGGTACAGATGGGGCATGGATCTTAAGAAACTCTTGGGGCACAGATTGGGGCGAGAAGGGCTATATGTACATCGGATATGGGATTTCCAATGTAGGATCCTGCGCTAACTACATCGAGTATGAACCGGATAGTTTGTAAGAAACTACCTTCTCTCTTAATCTTTGCGTCCTTGGGGTTCAATACAATATGGTTGGATAATGCGTTTGGAATAAATAGGGAATAAATAGGGACACATCCCATTTTTTTAGATAATTAATATTTTACTTTTAAATTAGATAAATAGAGAAGGTATGCCAGATCAATAATCCGGTAACTTTTAGTGGAAGAGCGCCAAGAAGCTCTATATTTCTTACAGGGTGAAAGTCCTTGTTGGGTAAGGTCTAGCCAACCACCCATACCGAGTGTTG
>CAYUDW010000342.1:0-2857 GCA_964442595.1 uncultured candidatus Brocadiaceae bacterium | reverse complement strand
CCGGGCTCAGCTCGTCGTCCCCCGACCTTCCGTATGGGCCGGACTTGCCCTGAGGGCGGCCTTGCGGTGTTCGCGCCTGTGCGCGGCGACGTCCAAGCTGATCTTCAGGGCTAACAGCAGCACGAGGCCTGCGACGGGCGACTTCAGAAACATGACCAGGAACCCGCCTCCGATGATGGCTACGTGCAGCACCACCACGCGCCCGTACGGTGCGAACATCAAAGCGCCCATGTCCACACCACGGTACTCGCCCTTCCCAAGGTAGTTCCAGGCATACGAGAAAGCGTGGCTCAGAGTAAGGGCGACGACCGCAGGTACGAGACTGTACCTGGCGATGGCACTGAACACCAGCGCCGGGGTGGGGAAGGCGTCGAGCTGCCCCATCTCCCGCCCGAACAGGGCGAAGACAAAGACGCCGTGCACCATGGTGAACATCCCGTAATGGAACGCAAAGAATGGCACCAGGAACAGCTTGACGATCCAGCCCATCCGGTACTCCGCCTTGGTCAGACCCGCATTGGCCTCCGGCCGGGCCGAGACTAACCGGAGGATGAAGAAGGCGCCGACGACCACGTTCTCCAGCCAGAAGAGCAACACGATGGGAAAGACCTGCCACCCCTGGAACAGGACGCCGTAGAGCGGGAAGAGGTTCGCCAGCACCAGCACGACCACGGAGGGAGTCAGCCATGACGGGCGCCCGGCCCAGACTGAGTCGCGTTCGCGCTCGGTTCCCATCGGTCGCTCCTACGGGAGTCTTGCCTGTTTCCAGCACCTGGTGCGTTGGCTTCTCTTCGGAATCGCATGGGCAGAGAACTTGCCCGCGGCTTCCCCGGATGCTACAGAGGGAGGCATGCCGCGTCAAGGCCTGTCCGGAGTGCGCCGGCAAGTCGGCCGGCGCGGAATCCACGTGCCCGTTCAACTGCGTGGCGTCGGGGGATCGGCTATAATGGGCCCTGCTCGAAGGAAGGAGAACCGACATGCCGGTGCGTATGCTGACGGCCCTGGTTCAGCGCGAGGGCGACGGCTGGGTGGCGCTCTGTCCGGAGCTCGACGTAGCCAGCCAGGGGGACACCGTCGAGCAGGCCAAGGCGAACTTGCGAGAGGCCGTCGAGCTGTTCCTGGAAACGGCAAGCCAGGCGGAGGTCGAGCAGCGCCTGCACTCGGAGACTTATCTGAGCCCGCTTGAGGTCGACTTTGGCTGATTTGAGGGTCCTGTCCGGAAGGGAAGTGGCGTCCATCCTTGCGGACAACGGGTTCGCCGAAGTGCGCAGGCGTGGCAGCCATATCGTCATGCAGCGTCGCACGGGCGATTCGACGGTAACCGTTGTCGTGCCCGATCATAAAGAGATCCGCCCGGGCACGCTTGCCTCGATCATCCGTCAGAGCCAGCTTCCCAGGCGGCTCTTCGAAGGGTGATTCCCGCCTGTTCCCTCGTTCCCGTCTGCCCCGGTGGCGCGCAGGAATGAGCCTGCTCCAGATACTGCTGATCGCCGTCGGGCTGGCGATGGACGCCTTGGCGGTGTCGATCGCCGAAGGGGTGGCGCTGCGCAAGGTCACGCCCGGCCACACGCTTCGTCTGTCCCTTCATTTCGGCGCCTTCCAGGGCATCATGCCCATCTTCGGCTGGCTGGCCGGCGTCTCGTTGCGGACTTTCATTCAAGGTGTCGACCACTGGATCGCCTTCGGGCTCCTGACGGCGATAGGCCTCAAGATGGTGGCCGACACGCTATTCGGCCTTGAGACAGGCGAGCCGCGCGAGCCGAGCCGGGGGGGCAGGTTGCTTGTGCTGTCCATCGCCACCAGCATCGACGCCCTCGCGGTGGGCATCAGCCTTGCCATGCTCGGAGTGGCCGTCTGGACGCCCGCCGCGGCCACCGGTCTGATCACCGGCGTCCTCTGCGCGGCCGGGGTGCAAATGGGCGACCGGGTCGGGCGCCGCCTCGGGCGGTGGGCCGAGCTGTGCGGGGGCGTCATCCTTTGCGGCATCGGGGTGAAGATGCTGGTGGAGCATTTGCTCATGTCGTAGGCAGGGCGCGCGGATGCTGGACAAAGGCACGTTGGACAGGCTCTACGCCCGATACGCCGATCGCTCGCACGCAGAGCGGGACCCGGTCAGCTTCCTCTATCGGTACCGCGAAGTGGCCGACCGCGAGATCGCGGGGCTCATCGCCGCGTTCCTCGCCTACGGCAGGCTGAAGCAGATAATACGCTCAGTCGAGGACGCGCTCGGCCGTCTCGGGCCGAGGCCGGCGCCCATGATCCTCGGGGCCACCTCGCAGGAGCTGCAGCGCGCGTGCGGCGGTTTCGTTCATCGCCTCGTTGACGCCGACCGTCTTCACGCGTTGCTGCGAGCGGTTCGGGACCTCGTCCGGACGCATGGCTCGATACAAGCGTGCTTCCTCGCGCACGACGATCCGGCCGTCGCCGACGTGCAGCCCGGCCTGGTCGGACTCGCTCGAGAGCTGCGGCAGGGGAGGGCGGAGCTCGCGCATCTGGTGGCCGATCCGGCGAAGGGCAGCGCCTGCAAGCGCTGGCACCTCTACCTGCGCTGGATGGTTCGGCGCGATGCGGTCGATACGGGCGGGTGGGACGCTGTCTCCCCGGCGCGGCTCCTGGTCCCCCTGGACGCTCACATGTGGCGCGTGTGCAGCCGGCTGGGGCTCACGCGGCGCAAGTGCTGCAACCTGGCGGCCGCGCGGGAGATCACCCACCATTTCCGACGGGTGTGCGCCGCCGATCCGGTCAGGTATGACTTCGCGCTGATGCACGCCTCCGTCGGCGGCGACCCGGACCTGGCCGGCCTCCTGGCCAGGGGTGGGGGCCGGTCGGGCGGCACGCGTTCTGCTTGATACGGCCC
>CAYUDW010000341.1:1299-2906 GCA_964442595.1 uncultured candidatus Brocadiaceae bacterium | reverse complement strand
GCGGCGCCGGCTTCGACCGGCGGCCAGAGGCCCCTGACCACCCAGACGACGACGCCCATCGCCAAGAACGCGCCCGGCGCCATGGCGATCAGGCGCGCGGGCGGAATCGTCTCGGGCAGCACGGGGCGACCCAGCAGCGTGCCGGTTCCGATCGGTTCGCGGATGACGGCGATGCTGCAGAGTACGACGCCGTACCCGAGCGCGGCTCCAAGGCCGTCCAGGGCCGCCTTGAGCGGAGGCTCGCGGGACGCGTACGCCTCGCAGCGCCCCATGATCAGGCAGTTCGTGATGATGAGCTCCAGGTATGGCCCCAGCGCGTTGCGCATGTGGATCCAGTGGCTCCGCAGGTAGAGGTCCACCAGAATCACGAGCGTGGCGATGACGAGCATCTGGACGATCATGCGGACGCGACGCGGCGTCCAGTGCCGCAGCACGGAGATGAGCAGGCAGCTCAGCGTCGCCACGAAGGCGAGGGACGCGCACATGACCAGCGTCTTGTCCAGCTCGTTGGTGACGGCCAGGGCGGAGCAGATGCCCAGCGATTGGTAGACGATGGGGTTGCCCGCGCCGATGCCGCGCCTCAAGGGCGTCAGCGTGCCTTCGGGTGCGCCGAAAGTGCCCGGCCCGGGTTGCATGTGGACGTTGCCCCTTGAGGATGACGTTCGGGACGGCCCGCCTCAGGCCCGGAAGCTCTCGGGCTCGAAGCCGACGGGCGCGTCCTTCTCGACGGCTTCGTTGACGCGCAGCACGCTCACCGCCGTCTCGTAACCCACTTCCGGCGGGCAGGACAGCGGCGTGCCCTCGCGGATCGCGTTGAAGAAGTTCTCCAGGTGCAACTGATGGATGGGCTTGGGCAGCTCGGGGACGATGGCCTCCCTCTCGCCTTCCTCCTCCTTGCGCGACTCGCCGATGAGCTGGATGGCGCTGGTGCCCATCTTCTCGACGCGGTCGGCCTTATCCACCCATTCGGGCGGCGCCTTGGTCGGCTCGGGGATGTAGAAGCACTTGCTCAGGTCTTCGGAGATGCTGATGGTCCCCCGGTCGCCCATGAAGGTCTCGTAATAGCCGCCGAAGCTCGTCGTGTTCAGCACCTGGTAGAACGCCCTGACTACGCCGTCCTGCGTGGGGTAGTCGTAGATGGCCATGATGCTGTCGCACCACTCGCGGTCGTCTTCGTAGTAGTCTCTGCCGCCGCTGGCGACGACGGAGGACGGAGGCGTGCCCAGGAACCAGTTGAAGACGTCGATTTGGTGCGAGCCCAGGTCGGCTATCGGCCCGCCGGAGAACTTCCTGTACCAGCGCCAGTTGCGGAACCGGTCCATGGTGTCGTAACCGTACTGCTCCAGCACCTCCCGCGGTATTCGCAGCTTCTCGGGCACCTGGGCTTTCGGCTGCACGGCGCGGTTCCACTGGCCATTGCAGTTGGTGATGCGTCCCAGGGCCTTGTCCTTCTCGATGAGCCGGAGCGCGTGGACGTAAAACGGGTTGCTGCGGCGCTGATGGCCGATCTGCACCTTCTTGCCGCTGGAGCGGGCCGCCTTCACTATCCGGGCGGCATCCGCCAGGGAGTTGGCCATCTCCTTCTCGCAGTAGACGTGCAGGCCGGC
>CAYUDW010000341.1:0-1199 GCA_964442595.1 uncultured candidatus Brocadiaceae bacterium | reverse complement strand
CGTCCCATGCCTCCTGGCGGAGCGAACGGCTTCCCGGCTTCAGGAGAGCGCGTGCGTGATCTGCTTTGCTCTGTCATGGAACGTGATACCTGGATTGCGGTCGGACTGAGAGGCATGTTGCGCGCCGGGGAAGCTCGGCCCGGACCGCTGCTACCGTCATGCGCACGGCAGGCGCCGGCAGCGCTCAGTAAACGGACTCGGGGAAGTAGTGGTCCCTGGCGTTCTCCGGCGTGATGAGTTCTACGTCCAGCTTGATGTGCCGGGGCATGAACTGCCCGAGCTGCTTCGCCTTTCCGTCGCGCAGGTTGCTGACGCACATGTGGACGCCCACGGCGATCATCGACGGCGGATAGGTGGTGGTGGCGGGATAGCGGGGGTCTCCGTCCAGCACCTTCTTGACCACTTCCTTCATGCCGGCGCCGCCGAGGATCCATATGCTCGGATCGGCTCCCACCTCTTCGAGGGCCTGCTCGACGCCGAGCGCCATGTCGTCGTCAGACGCCCACACCGCGTCGATGTTGTCGAACTGGGTCAGGAAGTTCCTCATCACCTCGTGGGCCTTCTCGCGGTTCCACATGCCCGGCTGGCGGCCCAGGATCTTGATGTCCGGGTACCGGGCGAAGACCTGCAGGGCGGCCTCCACGCGGTCCGTGTTGACCGTGGAAGGGATGCCCTCCAGGGCGACGATGTTGCCCTTGCCGCCGAGCCTTTCTGCGATGAACTCGGCGCTCTTGCGGCCGAACGCCTCGTTGTCCCCTTCGATGAACAGGTCGGCGACGGGCTTGAGGAAGCCGCGGTCGACGCTGACGATGTAGATCTTGTTGTTGTGGGCTTCCTCCGCGATGGGCGTCAGCGGCGCCGACTCGGTGGCCAGGATGACCAGGCCGTCCAGCTTCTGCTGGCTCATCATGTCCTTGATGTCGGCGATTTGTTTCTCGGGCCCGATGGCGGTTGCGTAGGCCCAGTTGACGTCGGGGTACATCTCCATGGCCCGCCTGGCCCACCAGCCCACGCCGGCCGTCCAGCCATGGTCGGCGGCGGGCACGGAGACGCCGATTGTCAGCTTCCTGGCCGGCTCCTCTGCGGCATGCTGCTCAGGGGTCGCCTTCTTGCACCCCGCGCAGATAAGGAACACGCCGATCAACGCGACACATATCGCCAGACGCTTCATCTTCGATCCTCCGCAATGCCGATCCGGG
>CAYUDW010000340.1:1434-2915 GCA_964442595.1 uncultured candidatus Brocadiaceae bacterium | reverse complement strand
AGGAGGCGGAATGGAAGTCACGTTCCCATACGGGAAGGACGATGTCACACTGAGGGTGCCGGACGGGACCCTTGTTTACGAGTCGCGCTTTCCGCAGCCTGCGGCCGACGCCGCGGAGACCGTCCTGAATGCCCTGCGCGAGCCGATCGCCGCTGCGCCCCTGCGGGAAGCGCTTGTAGCGCGCCGGCCCGGCCCAGTGGTGGTGGTCGTGTCGGACGCCACCCGCCCGATTCCCTACGCCCGTTTCCTGGCCGAGCTGCTGGCGGAGATTGAGGCGGCCGGCGTCGCGCGTGACGAAGTCACGTTGCTGGTTGCCACGGGGATGCACCGGTCGAGCACCCCCGCCGAACGCGAGGTGATGTACGGCAACGCCGCGCAGGGGTTCCGTGTAATCGATCACGACGCGGCCGACGGGGCCGGGCTCGGCGAGCTGCCGGGCCGGAGTTGGTCGGGCTCGCGGGTGCGGCTGAACCGCCTGTACGTCGAGGCCGGATTCCGCCTGGTCACCGGCCTGGTCGAGCCGCACTTCATGGCCGGTTTTTCGGGAGGCCGGAAAGCCGTCTGCCCGGGCCTCTGTTCGCTCGAGACCATACGCAGCTTCCACGGGGCTGGCTTCCTGGGCAACCCACTGGCGCGCAACGCCAGCCTGTCCGGCAATCCCTGTCACGAAGAGGCGCTCTCCATCGCCCGTATGGCGGCGCCGGACTTCAGCCTGAACCTTGTCCTGAATCGCCGGCGGGAAGTCGTCCGGGCCTTTGCGGGGGATCTGGAGAAGGCGCATGACGCGGCGTGCCGGTTCGTCCGCAAGTGCGCCTGCCCGACGGTGAGCGCCGAGGCGGACGTCGTTGTCACCTCCAGTGGAGGGCACCCGCTGGACGGCACTTTCTACCAGTGCGTCAAGGGGCTGGTCTCGTGCCTGCCGGCGGTTCGGCGGGGCGGGGCCGTCATCTCGTTCGGCGCCTGTGACGAGGGCGTGGGCAGCTCCGAGTACGCGGCGCTGATGGCGAGGTACGCCGGGCGCTGGCGGGACTTCCTGGCGGATATCCGGGAGCCCGGCGCCTTCACGAAGGACCAGTGGGAGCTTCAGTTGCAGGCGCGGGCGCTCGAGAAGGTCGGGGAGGACAATCTCCACTTCGTCAGCGATGGACTGCCGCCGGAGGTCCTCTCCCGGCTCTCGGTGCACGGCCACGCCGTGGAGGCCGGGGCGGTGGGCAGTAAGGTCCAGGAGCTGCTCGCCCGGGCGGCGGCTTCGGGCAGCAAGGTCGCCGTGATCCCCGAGGGCCCGTACTGCGCGCCCCTGGCGCCGGGCACTTGAGGATCGCCGCTCCGGTGCTATCATGTCCGACCTGTGGCCTCGCCGGCGGCGGTTGCACTCTCCGGGTGACGAAGATGACGGGCATTTACGGGAAGGACTTCGCGGCCGTCTACAACGAGAAATGGCTGGACTTCGGCGCGAGGATGTGGCCGTTCCTGTCGAAGAC
>CAYUDW010000340.1:0-1334 GCA_964442595.1 uncultured candidatus Brocadiaceae bacterium | reverse complement strand
GCGGAGGTGGACGACCTGCTGGCGCGCGCCGGGCTTGCCTTCAGGCAGTACGACGGGCGCACTTACGCCAGGCCGAAGAAGAGGTCGGACCGGCTCCTCTACGTCTGCCACGCGGAGCACGGATGAGACGACGTTGTGGAAGTTGACTCCGCACCGATTGAGGGAGGCGCGCTGATGGAGATCAAGCTCAGATACGGCTGCAACCCGCACCAGGGATCCGCTCGAGTGGTCATGGACATGGAGCCGCCGCCCCTGGCCGTGGTCAACGGCGCTCCGGGCTACATCAACATCCTGGACGCACTGGGCGCGTGGCAGCTCGCCGTCGAGCTGAGGGAGGCCACTGGACTGGCGGGCGCGGCGTCCTTCAAGCACGTCAGCCCGGCCGGGGCCGCAGTGGCGCAACCCCTTTCGGAACCGTTCCGGCGCTCGCAGATGATCCCGGAGACGGACCTCTCGCCCGTGGCGACCGCCTATGCCCGGGCGCGCGGCGGCGACCGCATGTGCTCGTTCGGCGACATGGCCGCCGTCAGCGACACCGTGGACGCCACGCTGGCGCGCCTGATCGGACGGGAGGTCTCCGACGGCGTCATCGCCCCCGGCTACGAGCCGGATGCACTCGAAATCCTCAGGGAGAAGAAGGGCGGCAAGTACCTCGTCCTCCAGATGGATCCCTCCTATGAGCCGCCCGCCATCGAGACGCGAGAAGTCCTCGGACTTCGGCTCGAACAGGAGCACAACAGCGCGCGGGTCACGCCGGGCTTGCTCCAGAACGTGGTTTCCAAGAAAGAGAGCCTTCCCGATGACGTAGTGCAGTCGCTGCTGGTCGCCACGATCGCGCTGAAGTACGCGCAATCCAACTCCGTCTGCGTCGCCTACGACGGCCAGGTGATCGGCATGGGCGCGGGGCAGCAGTCGCGCGTTCACTGCACGCGCCTGGCCTGCGACAAGGCCGAAAAATGGCTGCTCCAGCAGCACCCGCGCGTGCTGGGACTGAAGTTCAGGGAAGGACTGACCAGGGCGGAGAAGACGAACGTCGTCGACCAGTTCGTGCTCTGGGACGAGCTGTCCGACTACGAGAAGCAGCAGACGCTGTCCCAGCTCTCCGAGACGCCCGAGCCCTTCAGCCCCGAGGAGCGGGCCGAGTGGATCGGCCGGTTCGAAGGCATCTGCCTGAGTTCGGACGCCTTCATTCCCTTTCGGGACACCGTGGACCGGGCCAGCCGGAGCGGCGTTCAGTGCATCCTGCAGACAGGCGGCTCCCTGCGCGACGACGACGTGACGGCCGCGGCCGACGAGTACGGCATGGTCATGATCCACTCGGGGATGAGGTGGTT
>CAYUDW010000339.1:0-2932 GCA_964442595.1 uncultured candidatus Brocadiaceae bacterium | reverse complement strand
AAGCGGCTGAGGGTCACCGGCGTCAGCCACAGGCAGAGCCGCGTCCTGGCGGCCCTCTTCGTGTGCGTGGTGCTGGCTAACTGGGCCTACCTGCTGGCCTGCCGCTGAGTGCGGCGCGGGGCCGTCCCCCTCACGGTCCGGCGCCGAGTATGTGCCCGTTCCCGATCCGAACGCGCCGAAGGCCCGCCGCCCTGACGTTCAGATCCACACGCCGGCGCCGGGCACGGCGCCGCCCGTCAGCCAGCTCGCCAGCGTCCACGCGCCGTCGAAGAAAAGCTCCGTCATGATGAAGCCCACGAAGAACAGCCGCCCCTGCCGCAGCAGGCGCCCGCTGCCGAACCGCAGGAACGCCACCTTGATCAGCCATCCCAGCATGAACGAGAACCACATGCGGTCCAGTCCGTACGAGGCGAAGGCCAGCAGCCCGACCGGATGCAACGGCCACCAGTAGAACCGGGCGCGCATGAACATCACCAGGCTCGTCAGCCCCACGCCGAGTCCGAGCGGCACCCACCGCGCGGGCGTCACGCCCGTCGGCCGGCTGATCATCTGATGGGCGAGGTCGAACGCGCCGCGCGGGTTGTCTATCGCCGCCCATACGTTGCTGTAGTTCAGCGCGCCGCCGCCATAGCCCTGTCGGATGGCGGTGTAGGCAGAAGCCGACATCGCCGCCCCCAGCGCCACCAGGAGAGCCGGCAGGAGCAGCCTGCGCCTGCGCTCGAACACCTCGCTTATGCGGAAGCAGTGGATGGCCGCCGGCCCCAGCATCGAGTTGTTGCCGTTGATCATGATCGTGTACTGCATGTTGCCTACCACGGCGCCCGTCGCTCCGAAGAGCCGCCCGAAGGCCAGAGCGTTCAGCAGCGTCGGCCCCTGCGCCAGCGGCGAGGTGCGGTAGATGCCGCTCTGCGAAACGACCCGGGCGTGCACGAACTGGATGCACAGCAGCAGGGCGAGCAGTGCCACGGCCGCCCAAACGCTTACCCCGTACCAGGCAAACCAGCCGATCGTTCCGGCGCAGCAGACTGCCAGGCCCCAGAAGCTGAGGCGGTAGCCGACCGGCTCCCCGGCGTCCTCATCCGGTGCGCCGCGGCCGAACGCCGTCCTCGCCACCGCGGCCAGATGGCGCCTTGCCATGAACAATGCCCCCACGGTGAAGGCGACGTAAGCGCCGAACCGCTGCCAGCGCATGAGCTCGCTGTAGGTCCCGCCGTAGTAGAGCGGAGAGCCAAGCCACGCGGTCGCTTGCAGCTCGATCCGGCCCAACAGGTAGAACAGCCAGATGCTGAGCGAGACGTCGGCCGGCACCAGGAAGGCCAGGCCGATCGGCATCCAGTTCAGGCCGAAGTTCGCGAAGGATAGCTGCGCCAGGGGGGTCTGTTGGAACACGTCCTGAAGGGGAACGGCAAGGTTCCAGGGAGTCTCGCCCCCGAAGACGACGGGGAGCGTGCGCACGAGCCTCAACCCCGCCGCGCCGGCGAGCCCTATCACGAACGCCCGGCTTGCGAACACGGGCGGCAGCAGACGGCCGCCCTCGCTGCCCTCGGCAAAGTCGAGCGGAACTCGCGCCAGGGGGAACTGGAGCCGCTCCCTGTCGACCCACTGCCGCCTGAGGATGGCACACAGGAAGAATGTGGCCAGGTAGAAGAAGGCCATCAGAACGGCCCAGCGGCTCATAGGCGCCAGCCACCGCATCCACGGCACGCGGCCCTCCCGTTCGCGCCATCCCTCGAAGAACTGCTTGACGGCCACGGACTTGGGGTCCCTGGTCATCAGCAGCGTCTCTGGCGCGGCTTTCAAGGCCGTCTCCTGCCACGCGATGTCGGGCCGCCGGCCCAGGTAGGCGGGCGCGGCCAGCACGGGCGGCCAGAAGCGCATCAGGTTCGACGGCACTGCGCAGCCCACGATCAACATGCACCAGACCAGCATCAGCTCCGCATGGGTCAGGGCGGCCCTTCTTCGGATGAGCTTGATGCCCGCGTTCAGGCCGATAGTGACCACCACCAGCGCGAAGCCGGCCCCGGCGGGGAAGTGGCTCTGCGTGTTCCACCCATACCCCTTGTTGAAAGACGTGTAGGGGTCGAGCAAGGCGATGCCGACCACCGCGATCAGGCCGATGATGAAAGCGCGCCAGGTCATGGGCAGAGGGTCCGGTAGTCTGGTGTCACCGGCTCGCAGCAGACCCGAGGAGTATAGGCAGGGGGCGCGGCGAGTTCAAAGAAGCGCGGCGCGATGAGCCTTTCAGAAACCGGGCACAGCGCCGGCCGTAATCGTGCGCACGATGGCGGAGACGCTGCCCACGAACGCCTCCACGATGATGAGGGCTAATGAAGAAGTAGCGCCCGTGCCCGCCGGACAGAATCAGTCGCCGCCCGGCTTGCCCGCGTCGCCTCCGGGACGTATGATATCCGCAACCGGGTCTTGGGTGGAGCTAACGCGGCATGTTGCGCCTGACGGCCATGTTGCTCGGAGCTGCGGCCTGTTTCTGGGCGCTTGCAGCCCGGGGAGGGGAGATGGGCGAGCGGGAACTGCCGGGAAGGTTCGAGTGGGTGGTCGGCCCGCCCCTGGTGTCGCCTGCCGATCGGCCGGACGACCCGTGCCACGCGATCAAGGACCCCACAATCGTGCGCTATGGCGGACGGTGGCACCTGTTCTGCTCGATCCGCAGCCGGACGCGCACGCACCAGATCGAGTACCTGTCCTTCGAGGACTGGGAGCACGCGGACTCGGCCGAGCGGCACGTGCTGACGTTCAACGACGGCTACTTCTGCGCGCCGCAGGTCTTCTACTTCGCGCCGCACGGGAAGTGGTATCTGATCCACCAGGTAGTCGACCAGTCGCGCAAGCCCGCGCTCCAGCCGGCTTACTCGACGAGCACGGACGTCGCCGACCCGACCTCGTGGAGCGCGTCGCGGCTCCTCTTCGCCGAGCA
>CAYUDW010000338.1:0-2934 GCA_964442595.1 uncultured candidatus Brocadiaceae bacterium | reverse complement strand
TCACCTCCTGCCCTGCCACGCCCGAGCAGAAGACCAGCGCCACGGCGACCGCACAGGCCACCTGGCTCAAACGCCGCGGAGGCCGTCCTGCCGCGCCAGGCCGGGCCAAACCGTGCCGGGCCACCGCATGCCCTGCTGCGCGGTTCCTCGCACTGAGTGCCGCCCGTTGACTCATTCTTCGCCCTCGTCTGCCCGCTGCTGCCGCCGCCAGTCTTCGAGCACCCTCTTCACCGCCTCTTCGTCCGTAAGGTCCGGGCACTTCCTCCTCAAGCCCTTGACGGCCTTCTTCAACTCCTGATGGTAATCCACGCCAAGCGCGACTGTGTGCATCCTACCATCATCCCCTGGCCACATCACCCCGTGCAGCTCTACCTTCTCGTCCATCACCCCTCCCCCTTCCTCCCACGCTCACGACATGGATGCTCAAGGAATCTGTCCCCTTCGGGATCGTTCCGCACGTCGTAGAGGGTAGCACGTGGGAAGTGTCCAGCATAGGCATTGCTCCTGTTGAAGGCGAAGGGCCATTCATCGACGGTGTCGCATGGCAGCTTCCAACCTGGCCAGCCCGAGCAAGATGGCCCCGGTGCAGAAGAGCACGACGGCGGTCCCCCACAGGCCGCATCCTAGCAGCGGCTCTTGTCCTTCCCCCAGCGACGCTAACCCGAACAAGCCGAGCAGGCATCCCAGGAACAACAGAGTGACTGCGAAGTAGCTCATCTGCACTCCTTCCTCCCATGTTCAGGACGTGGGTGCTTGAGCGAGCCCTGAGCTTCGGGATCGTTCCGGGCTCACTTGTGCGCGCCAACCACGAGTGCCAAGGCCTCCTCCACGGAAAGGCCCAACCCGGCAAACTGCCGAGCATCTTCAAGTATGACCATCACCTTGACATTGACACCATACTCATCTCGCAACAGGTTCTGTGCCGTCACGGAGCAGTCAGCAACGCGCATCTGTGTCGTCTGGAAGTCCTGGGCCAACTCGCGCGTAAGATAGTCGTACCGCTTCTCCAGAGTCGAGCCGTGCTCCACGTAGTATCCTTCGTCAATACAGGCAAGCATATAGGCGGGCGCGTGCGAGCCGGGAGCACTTGCCGTCGGCTTCGGGGGCTGGCGCACAGCCGGCGGCTTCCGCCTTGGTGAGGGCGCCCCGCGCCGCTCGCCACTTCCCGTGATCTGCTGCACACTGGCCTTTTCCTCGCCCGCGGCCTGTGCCAATCCGCCCCGCCCGTCGGTCGCCTCCGCCGCGTCCTTCTTGGCCTCTGCAACCTGCTGAGTCAGGAGTTGCTTCTCGCGGTTCAGTTGCTCCAGCCTGGCGCTCAACTCCTGATTCTGTTGCTGCGCTTGCGCCAGCTTTTCTTCGTACGGGCCAGCGAGTCTTCGCTCGACTTGGCTCCTTGATACTCTCTGAAGCACGCAGCCACCGAAGAAACCCAGCAACAGCGAGGAGGGCACACAAAGCCAAAAGAGAAGTCTCCACGCCCGTCCTGCGCGTTCGTCGCTGCCAGAATCCGAGGGGGCGATAACCACGGATGCCCCACAGCTTGGGCACTTTGCGCGTTTACCGGCTTTGTCGGCGGATGCGCTCAGCTTCTTGCCGCACTCCGGGCAGCGAAGTCTTATCGTGTCCATCCCCTATCCCCCATCCGGTACTCTGGTGGCCCCCGGATCCTTCTGCCCATTCTCGCTTCCGTGCCGTCATTGTGGCGGCTTGCACACAGAGCACGGCGTGTATCCCTGCCGCTTCGCCTCTTGCAGCCATATCGGAATCCTGCTCTTGCTCAGGAATCGACAGCCATCCCGGTGGTACTTCTTCCCGCTCCGGGTGATGTAGACGATCACGTCCTGTTGCTGTGGCACCTGACGGGGGGCGGCCTGCCGGACGGTTCCTGTCGCCGCTGACGCGGCTCCCCTGGCTTCCGGCTGCGTGAACGCCGCGCTGGCCCCCCTCAAGAGCCACGCCTTCTTGCCCACCAGCTTCTCGTCTGGCCCCGTGTACTCGCCAGCAAATCCCCCGCTTCCCGCGGGGCGGAACAGCCATCGGGCGCTGTAGTAGCTGATGACCAGCCCTTCAGGCGTAACTTCCCACTGATACTGCGGCGCCGTCTTGCCGCCAACGTCGAATGTGTGATCGGGATGGAGGGTCAGGATGCCCGTGACCTTGCCGTCCTCAAACCTACGGTAGACGCCAGGAATTGAATCGAGCGACAGCCCCTCGGCCAGCGCTTGTTCCCCGACGTCCGGTGCCCAGAGTCCCTTCTCAGCTTCCCTGGCCCTGCGCTCGTAGAACCTGAACGCCTCCATGTGCTGGAAGGGGAAGTGAGTGTAGGCGCGGCCGTAGCCCTGCCTGACGATCTCCAGGTTGACGAACAGGCCGTCGGGTGCCCGATACAGGTAGGCCAGGGTCCGCCCGTAATCGTCCAGCCTATCGCCTCCAGGCCTGTACTCCAGATAGACGGTCTCCCCTTTGAGCAGATTCGTGAGGAACTGACTCGCCTCTCGCCCGTATGCCTCGGCCGGCTTCTGCGAATGCACTGGCTCGGGCGCGTCCACTCCGATGAGACGGACGGTTGTCTCCTCACCGTCGAGCATGAGGACGACGGTATCGCCATCAACTACTCTTGCGACCGGCGCGGCTGTAGCGTCCGGGAAGTCCGGTTTCGGCAGGCGGGGCGTCTCCTGGGCGGAGACCGCGATACACAGCAAGGCCAACAGCAACAGGGCCGCGCGATTGGCGTGGCGTATCATCCCCCACCCCCTTCTTATGCTATCCCCTGATGCCCACGCCAGGACTATACCCCTTCGCGGCAGCGTGTCCAACGACGTTCTCGCCCCCACGAACCCCATGATACCGCGCCCATTGGAGCGTCGCCCCCTGGACGCGCGCGGCGGTTGCCTAACTGCACAGCAGTCTGCGTATCGTGACCCGACTCGGTGC
>CAYUDW010000337.1:0-2998 GCA_964442595.1 uncultured candidatus Brocadiaceae bacterium | reverse complement strand
AGACACTGCGCGCCGGAGTGAAGCAGCTTCTGCTGCCGGCGGAGGCCGCCGACGAACTCCCCAAGCTGCCTGGCGTTCTCGACGTGAGGAAGGGCGACCATGCGACGGCCGTGATAGTGGAAGCGGCCGAAGACGCGCTCCGCGTACTTGGCGAGGCGGGCATCCACCCTCAGGTGGTCGACCTGAACCTTGACGAGATCTTCGAAGCCTATGTGGCAGGGAGACGCCATGGCATCTCCGATCGGCAGCCTGTTGTGGAAAGAGTGGCGTGAGCAGCGCTGGAAGCTGGGGTACGGCTGCGGGACGCTCGGCGCGTTCACGGCCATCGGGCTGCGGGCGCGGCTGTTGCCCGATCTGGGCATCGTGTTCCTGAGCGGGGCGTTGGGGGCCGGCATCATGTCCGCGCTCGTGGCCATGGGCCTCGTGGCGGCTGAGCGCGACGAGGGGAGCCTGGAGTGCCTGCTGGCCCTGCCGGTGCGGCCGGCCGTCGTGCTGATCACTAAGCTCGCCGTCGGCGCGGCCGCCTGCCTTGCCCCCCTGGCGGTTGCCGCGGCGGTGGCGTGCCTGATGGCGGGCGGGAGGGAGATGACGACGGGCCGTATCCTGCTCGCCTACTTCGGCTGCGGCGAGTTTGCCCTCTGCGCGCTTGTGTGGTTCACCGCCTTCGGCCTGCGTCAGCCGACCGAAGCCCAGGCCGTGCTGGTCGCCATCATTGTGTTCGGGGTCTGGTACGCGATCCATATCGTCTTCACCGAGCTTCCCTACGGCTGGGACGAGCCGGGCACTCTGACGGGCATGGCCCATCCGTTCGGGTTCAGTGTCTTCCTGACCAGCCCCGATCGGAGCTACTCGGCGGGGCACGCGGCCGCTCTGCTGGCCGTCCAGGCGGCCGAGGCCGGCCTGCTCCTGCTCTGGGCTCTGGCCCGATTCGGCAGACCGGGGAGGGCAACGACATGAGGCGTGACATCGCACTGGCTTGGAAGCAATGGCGGCAACTGCGCTGGTTCCTGGCCCTGGGACTGGCCGGCTTCGCGGGGTTGCCGGCGATCTCCGCCGCGCTCCGTTACCTAAAGCACGGCGAGGACTTCCTGCCCGATCTGGGCCACGAGATGATCTGGATGCTGGGTGCGCCGATGGCCATCATCATCGGCACGGCCGCTGCCGCGCCCGACATGCGCGACGACCTCCGCGCATTCTGGGGATCGCGTCCGATCTCACTCACCACCTGGCTCCTGACCGGCTACCTGATCGGGCTGGTCATCGTCGTGCTGCTCTGCATTCTGCCGCCGGCCGTCGACGCGGCAGCGCTGGCCCTCACGCACGAGGCGCCGTGGTTCTACTCCTACGGGCTGAGCACGATGGCCGTGGTTCCTTTCGCTGCCGGGCTGGTCTACAGCATCGCGTTCCTGCTGGCATGCACCGTGCGCCGGGCCTCCCATGCCGCCCTGCTCTCATATGCGGCCGGCCTGCTGGTGCTGTTCATGCCCCTGGTGATGCCGCCTCTGGGTTCGCTGAGTGTGCTCAACCTTCTGGCTGAGTCCGGGCACGTGGCCGTGCGCCCAGCCGACGTCTTCGGAAGTCTCGGCGGGCCGCCGGCGGGACTGAGGCTGCCGTTCTCGGATCTGTACCTGAGCTTCAGCCGGCAGTACTACACCTTCGCGGGGGTCATGGCAGCCGCATGCGTGCTGGTGCTGGCCCTCACGCGGCTTGCGGTAGGCCGGGTGTGGCGAGTGGATGCGGGCCAGCGGGTGGTGTGCTGGACGGGCGGCCTGGTGGTCCTGGTTCTGTTCGGCGCCACGGCGCTTCAGATCGGCTCGAACCTGCCGGTGAGGCACACGATCGCCATGGGCCCGCCCGGTTCGGCGCCAACCTTGATTGCGCTCTCGGTGCAGGCGTCCGGCCACGGCGGCGTCGTCCTCCTTCAGCAGAGGCAGTCGTCCACTGCGGGCCGGCCCCCTGAGGCCCCCGCCCACTTCCTACGAGCAGTGGAGATGGCGGACGGCTCGCCGAGCCTGGGTCCGCTTGTGCCCGTGGCCCGCGAGCCGTCCTCCGCCACCGCCGGCTGCCGCCTGCTCTGTACGGCCGCGTCCCCGGACCGAGCCTACGTCCTGCTGGACGAGACGAACATGCACCACGGCGAACCCGGCGTCGAGCCCGAGACGCTCGTCCTGGAGCTCCTGACCGTTGCCCTCGACGGCGCGGACGGCGATCCCGTCATCGGGTGCCTCGACCTGCTGGACGCCATCCCCGAACCGGCATCGTTCCGGCCGCTGAACTCCTGCGCCTACGGCGGGCGCCTGTACCTGGGATCAACTGAGCGGACCGTCGTGGTGGACCTGAGCGATCCGGACACGCCGCGTGTGGCGCACGTTGTGGACCGGGAAGAGCTCCGCTACTACGTAACCGGAAGCCCGGACGGCCCCGATCGGACGGTGGAGCTGCGCCCGCTGCCCCTGCCGGACCGGAAGGAGTTCCGCCACCGCGTGAGCGGACGGCCCGATGGGCCCGAACGAACGGTGGAGCTGCGCCTGCTGCCCCTGCCCGACCTCACACCCCGTGAGCGCCTGGCCGTGGGCCTGCAGCTTGGCCTGGTGGGCACCGTTGAGCAGCGAGCCGAGGGCGACCTGGTCGTCGTGGCCGGGCGCGAGGACCTGACCACCTACCGGGTGACGGAGATCGATGAGGAGCGCGCTGTGCTCGAGATGGCCGGCTGCCGGCGTGCCACGCCGCTGGAGCGCTACTTCGCCCGGGGCGTGTGGGACATGGTCCTGCGGGACGGCCTGGCCTATGTCGTCCGGGCTCGCAGCGCGGCAATCGTCACCGTCTACGATCTCCGTGATCCGGAGCGGCCGACGCTCGCCGGCCACTACGCGGCTCCCAAGGAGCAGTTCGACAACGTGGTCGTGCTGCCGGACGGGCGTGCCATGCTGGCCAACAGGGAACTGCACGTCATCGGCCTGCCCAGGCGGCTCGCCGAGGGCGAGTGATCGGGGGCAAG
>CAYUDW010000336.1:0-3022 GCA_964442595.1 uncultured candidatus Brocadiaceae bacterium | reverse complement strand
GGCGACATTCTGGGCGACGGGGTGACGAGCCCCGACATCTACGTCGGGAACGGCAACCTGTGGAGCCTTCAGGCCGTCAATGGGGGAATGCAGAGCGTCTGGGTGGACGTGAACGGGGCAGGGCCATCGTCGGGCCGGCTGGGCAGCGTCTACGTCGGCGGGAGCGTCACGAACTCCCTCTTCGAGGCCGACGGGCTCCTGTCGAGCCTGTTCTCCCTGGGCAGCTTCACGAACAGCAGCATACAAGCCGGCAGCCTGTCGGTGGTCTATGTGCGCGGCACGATCAGCGAGGACGACACGGACGGGGACGGGGACCAGATTCACGCGGACACGGGTAGCTACTACGTCATCGACTCAACCAAGTTCGCGCAGATAACGTCGACGGCGTTCGACACTTTCGGCGGATTGGTCGCTTCGGTGGCTTGAAGGAGCCTACGCCTCTGCGCTGGGGCATCCGACGTGCGGAATTGGGCCCTCCCTCATGGCGCGGTCCCGCACTCATCACGACGGGTGTACCACATCTGGCTCTTTCCGATACGCCCCTGGCCGGCTCTGCACGCGAAGACGCGGATGGAATGGGGAACCTGGGCGTGGAGCACGGGGGCATACCTTCTGCACTCACCTCAGCAGGAACGGTGTAGCCCCGCGCACGGCCCAGGCCGCCCTGCGCCACTCCTCGCTGGACCTCACCATGAACGTCTACACGGATCTCAGCCTGCTCGACGCGGGCGGCGCGCTCGAGGCCCTGCCGGAGCTATCGCACTTGAAGTTGGGCGATACAGTGAAGAGAGCCTTGTCCCGCAACGGCAATTGACAGGAGCTGTAAGCTGGGGTTCTCGGTATGTAAGTCCGACGAGTCAGCGTGGCGGACCTGCCTACCGTGGATCGCCGGTGAGGATGAAGGGAGCCCAGTAGTGAGGATGGGCGAAGGGCTTCTGGTCTGTGCGTTCCCCCTTCTCTGCTTCGGTAACCGCCCTCAGCCCACGTGCAGTATCGGCCAACAACGGTTCCCGAGCAGTCAGCTCTCCGAGGTCGCTGAGCGTCAGGTTGCGAAGCCAGGACTTCGCTTCCCTGAGCGCTGTCGACTTCCGCTGTCCCGCCAGCAGGTTCCCGTAGAAGCGACGCATCAGCAGTGCCGTCGAGATATCCGATACGTTCCACAGACTCATGACGATGGAAGGCGTCCCGGCAGAGAAGAAGGCCGTCGAGAGACCTACGACTCCTTCGCCGCTCATCTGCTTGCCCAGGCCGGTCTGGCACGCCGAGAGCGCCACCAGGTCGGCGTTCAGCTTCAGACGGAAGGCCTTGCGCATGTGGAGCAGGCCGTCGTAGTCGGGATCAGGCGACACTCGGGCCAGCACGAGGGCCGAAAGCTCCGGCCGGTCCCCGTCGGCCAGGCCGTGCGTGGCCAGATGGAGGTACCTGCACCTTCCCAGCTCGCCGGAGGCACTGGCTTCAAACAGAGCCCGCTCCGTTGCGTCCGGGCCAATCAGAAGCAGGGGATTGCCTGCGCCGTACAGATCTCCCAGGAGTCCTGCCTCCAGGCACGTCCCCACCAGTCGGCGTGGCGGCAAAGAGCACCCAGAGCGGAATGGATCTGTCTGCCGCCTTCACGGCGAATGCGGGACCGTAGTGCCCAAGGAACACAGGATGGCTCTCCGCTCGGACAAGGTGTCAACAGCCTGGGGCACCGCCGCAGCGGTCGGTATGGTAAGGCGCCAGGCGCGTACGCGCAAGCAGTCTGCTGATGATGAGCGTGTGACGGGCCTTCCGGAAAGGTGTATTCCCGGCAATGGCCGGCCGGAGCATGGCGCCGGGGACCACCGTACGGGCTGCGCGTCATCACTGCCTGTCTGTACCGGTTGCCCTCACCCCGGCGCCGACCCGCGGCTGCTCCTGCTTGACACAGTGGCGGGCATAGAGTATACTGTTCTAGTACTGTAATCACTTGCCGGGAGCGACAGCGTGTTCGTCAGGATCGAGCCGGGCTCGGGCGTGCCCATCAGTCGGCAGATTGCCGATCAGGTACGGGCCCAGTGCGCGAGCGGCGTGCTGGCGCCCGGTGACCGCCTGCCCAGCATCCGCGAGCTGGCGCGCGAACTGGCCGTCAACCAGAACACAATCCTGCGTGTCTACGAGCGGTTGACCAGCGAGGGGCTGCTTGAGCGGCGCCACGGCGACGGGACGTATGTGAGCAAGGTCCCGCCGCGAGGCCAGCTGAAGACGCAGCGCAAGCTCCTGCGTGCGGCCGCTGACCGGCTGGTGCTTCGCGCCCGGCTTCTGGGCATGGGCCCGGAGGAACTGCGCCAGCTGCTTGACAACGCGGCCGCCCGAGCGGAGCGCCACACACCAACGCGGAAGGGTAAGGCCAATGAGTGATCCCGCCATCGAAGCTCGGTCCCTGGCCAAGCGGTTCGGCGCCCGGGACGTGCTGCACGACGTGAGCTTCACCGTGCCGAAGGGCAAGACGTTCGCCTTCCTGGGGCGCAACGGTGCCGGGAAGACGACCACCATCCGCACGATGCTGGGGCTGTTGAAGCCGGACGCCGGGCAGGTCCGCATCATGGGGCTGGACCCCCGCCGTGATGCCATGGAGGTGCGGCGCCGTGTCGGCTACCTGGCCGAGGACCAGGCCATGTTCGGCTGGATGAAGGGGTCGGAACTCACCCGCTTCCTCAGGCCGTTCTACCCCACCTGGGACGACGGCCTGGCCCGATACCTTGCGGGGGCCTTCGAGTTGCCAATGGAGACGCGGGTGCGCAACCTGTCCAAGGGCGAGAGCCGCCGGCTCGGGCTGCTGCTGGCCCTGGTGCACCGGCCGGGCGTAGCCATCCTGGACGACCCGACGCTCGGCCTGGACCCCATCATGCGCAAGGAGTTTCTGCGCGACGTGGTGGAGCACCTGCAGGGCAGCGGGGTAACCGTGTTCTTCAGCTCGCACCTGCTCTATGAGGTCGAGCCGGTGGCCGACGAAGTGGCCATCCTGGACGGGGGCCGTATCATTCGCCAGGCCTCCACCGAG
>CAYUDW010000335.1:0-3068 GCA_964442595.1 uncultured candidatus Brocadiaceae bacterium | reverse complement strand
CGCCGTCAGTGCCTGGGGGCCTCGTAGCTGGTGGGGTTCTTGAGCGCGTCCCGACAGCGGCTGCGGATCTCGCCGCACATCTCCGCCATCTCCGGTTCCTCGGCCATGATGAGCCCGGCGCGCTGATAGAGCACCTTCACCGCCAGGCGGCACTCGCCCACCAGGTGGTCCTGGTTGCCGCCAATGTCCACCCACGCCTGGGTGTATCCCTTGCACTTGGCCAGGGCGTCGGCGCCTTCGTAGCCCAGGAGGGTTTGACGGAAGCGATTTGCAAGCGCTTCGGCCTCCGCCGGCGTCTTGATCATGTGCCGACGTGCCGCCACGTGCACGTCGATGGACTCGGCCAGGACGTCAAGCTGCCCGATGGGCTCAGCCAGTTCCGGGTGGGCCTCCTTCTGCTCGGCCAGGTAGCCGCGTATCTCCTTGCCGAGGCCCACGTAATGTTCGATTCGGCTGCGAATGTGCTTGATGAAGATGATCACGTCTTCGAGGGCCTGCTCGACGTCGGCCCGGCGCTGAGCCTGCTGGCCCTTGGCGTAGATGCCGTCAACCAGGTCGCGCGTGGCGCACGTCGCCCGTCCCGCGCGCGTGGTCCGCTGCCCTTCCAGGTCCAGGATGTAGTCGCAGGGCCCCGTGCCGAGCGTGTCGCGCGCGATGTCCGTCACGGTGTAGACGTCCAGGGGCGTTTCTTTCACCCGGTTGATGGGGTAGATGAGGGCCGGCCCGACGAAGCGCAGCGCGCTGCCCAACGGCTGAAGATAGGCCCGCCCGTCCTGCTCAATCCAGCACGGATAACTGAACGTGCCGATAACGGTCGTCCAACGGTTCCGGTTGGCAGGCAGGCGCGCCTCGTAGCCCGCAAAGGAGGGCCTGCGGTACCCGCCGCCCGCCCTGGCGATGGCCATCTCCCAACTGTCGCTCAGCCCGTCGTCACGCGTCCAGTCCACGCGCCAATGGGCCGCGAACGGCGTCTGCCAGTTCACACGCAGGATGCGCCCGGCGTCCGATGACGCCACCTCGTGCACGTGCCAGAGCCGATGGCCCTCCATGACGGCCACGTAGACGCTGCCGTCCTCGCCGTACGGGACCTCGGAGGCACGGGCCTCCCGCTGCGCCCCGTCGCCGGCGATCTGCACGTGCATGTCCGTCTGCCGCCAGGTCCAGACGGCCATCACAATCGCGCTGCGGTCCGGCAACATGTGCAGGAAGAAGTTCTCGCTGGGCAGCTCGGCGCGGCCGGCCGCCATGGCCGTGGCATCGAGTACGATGTCGTCCGCGAAGAAGTCGGGCAGCACACCGAACCGGCAGGGCGCCTCGATGCGCAGCGCCTCGACGCCGGGGCCGGCGTGCGTCTTTACGAAGAGCTGCCCTGCGTTCAGTTCGCACCCGATGGCCAGCGTGGCACCGTCCGCCGTCCGGAAGCCGATCTCGGCGCCGACGGATTCCGGGCCGTTGGCCAGCAGTTTCCACGACGATAGCTTCGCATCAGCAGCAGGCCCCCGCGGAGCCAGCAGTGCGCGCAGCTTCAGGCCGCTGCGCCCGATGCCGTAGATCTCCACGCCGGGAGCGCCTCGGCGCAGGGCTACCGCCAACCGGTTGTTGAAGAACACAGCGTCCGCTGCAAACTCGTGCCCCAGATCACCCTCGGCCACCTGGGCCCAGCCGTCCAGGCGCGCGGGCGCATCGGCCGGCAGCGAACCGTACAGTGGTTGCCCGGTGTCGAACAGCCGCACCGTCGGCGGCAGCAGGCCGAGCACGGGCTCGGTCGGCTCCGCCTCTTCGGGCACGTCCCGGATGGCCGCAGCCCGGGGCCTTTCCGGCCGGCCCTGCCAGTCGGACTCGTATTCCCCTTCGTAGAGGCGCACCGCGTCCACACGGAACTTCGCGTTCGGCTGGCCGCAACTCACGTACGCCGACCAGCCTTCGGGGAAGTCGGCCTCCACGGTGAAGGTCACGTGGAGCTCGGTCCACTGGCCCGGCTTCAGAAGGAGCGATCCGCTCCTGCCGGCCCTGTCCCAGGGGTCGCCGGACCGCTCGACCTCCAACTGCGCCGTAACCGGCGCGCCTTCGGCCTTGAGCTGGGCGGCGAAGCTGTACGTGTGGCCCTTCCGTCCGCCCGGCAACTGCTGCCCCAACTGGAGGCCCCAGCCGGTCACGGCCCCGATCTTGATCAGCGCGCTCCGTTCGCCCTCGGCGGCGTCATCGTCCGTCACGCTGAAGTCCACCTCCGTGTCCGCCGGCTTGGCGGCCGACCAGCCGGCCGTGCCCATCTCGAAACCGGCGTTGGCGAACAGGTTCATCCGCTCCGGGTGGCCTCCACCGGGCTCGGCCCCGGCACCTTTCAACACTGGGTGAGGCACGTAATCGCCCGCGTAGAGGCGGAACTCGTCGACTCGGAACTTCACGTTCGGCTGCGTGCAGCTCACGTACGCGAACCAGTCTTCGGGGTAGCTCGTCTGGACGGTGAAGGTCGTGTGCAGCTCCGTCCAGCGGCCTGGCATCAAAACGGTCGGTCCGCTCCGCCCGGCCCGGGCGTAATCGCCGCCCGCCCTTTCGACCTCCAGACGCACGAGTGCCGGTCCGCCCACGGCCTGGGCCAGGACGGCAAAGGTGTACGCCTCGCCCACCTGACCGCTGGGCACCCTCTGGCCGAACTGGTAGCCGTAGCCCGCCGCGTTGCCGATCGACACCAGCGCGCACCGCTCACCCGCCGCGGCGCCCTCCTCGGTTATGTCGAAGCCGGCAGACGTTCCACCGGCCATCGACGCTCCCCAGCCCTCGTTGCCCGCCTCGAACCCGGCGTTGCGGAACAGGTTCGACGGCGCCTCAGCCTGGGCAGCCATCCCCGACAGACTCAGCCAGACTATCATGGCCAGCACGACTCTCGCTGTTCTAAACACAGACATTCCTCCCCTTCGACAACTAGATCGCGTTTTCGTGGATGTTCCGGCAGCAACGGACCGAGTCACTGACACTTCGCGTGCCCGGCACCGCGCCGGAGCAACTGCGGAGGAAACCCATATCTCAAGTGCCTTGCGCGCAGCCTCGTCGGGCCTCGGGCCTCCTAG
>CAYUDW010000334.1:0-3068 GCA_964442595.1 uncultured candidatus Brocadiaceae bacterium | reverse complement strand
TCCTTGATATGCCACTTCGTAGATTGGCTAAGCTAGAGCAAGACAAAATAACTGAAGAATACGCCACTGTGATAAAGAATATTTCCTATCTTGAGGATTTGTTAGCTAACCCTCGGAAAGTATTATCACTTGTTGCCCAGGATGCTGAGGAGCTTAAATCCAAGTATGGTGATTCCCGGCGAACCGTAGTGAAAGCAGAGGAAATCGAAGAATTTCGTACGGAAGACCTTGTTCCTCATGAGACAATGGTAGTTACCTTGACTAACAGGGGGTTCATTAAGAGGATTCCTGCCAGCACTTATCGGCTGCAACACCGTGGCGGGAAAGGCATCATGGGAATGGTAACCCGTGGTGGCGATACAGTGAACCACATCCTGGTAGCTGATACCCATGATAATCTCCTTTTCTTTACCAGCATTGGTAAGGTTTACCGTCTTAAGTGCCACGAGGTTCCCGAGGATTCCTCCCGCATGGCCAAGGGAACAGCCCTGGTTAATTTATTACCTATTGACTTAGAAGACGAAGTAACTGTGTTGTTAGCCCTGGCAAGCTTTCCTTCAGACAAGTTCTTATTAATGGCTACCAAGGGTGGCGTGATAAAAAAGACTACCCTAGACAAGTTTGCTTCGATAAGGAGGAATGGCATTATTGCCATGGGGCTCAGAAATGAAGATAAGCTGGTCTCATCCGGTGTAGTTGCTGATGAAGATGAGGTCATCCTGGTGAGTCGAAATGGACAGGCTATAAGGTTTATGGTCAAAAGCTTGAGGACAGCGTCTCGAACCAGTGGCGGTGTTCGTGGCATTCGCCTTGTTGACGATTATGTTGTTGGTATGGGCATTGTCCTTCCCGATGCTTATGTGCTCACAGTGACCGAAAAAGGTTTCGGCAAGCTGACCCCGATAAAAAATTATCCTGTTCATAATAGGGGAGGCAAGGGAGTGAGGGCTTATAGGGTTGGCCCGAAAACGGGTAATCTAGCTGTATCCAAGCTTGTTTCCCCGCAAGGCTCCCTGGTGATGTTATCAGCCAGGGGCAACGTGGTGAACATTCCCATGGAGCAGGTCTCAATTCAGGGCAGGGGTGGTCGGGGAGCCAGGTTAATGGGCTTAGCCGAAGGTGATAGCGTGGTTTCGGCCACCTGGGTCTTCCGTCACGATGAAATCCTGTGAGCAGAAATTACCCCTCGCTTCTTGCTATTCTGGCCTTGAACCCTTCGTCCCTTGCCATTCTGAGCGTAACGAAGAATCTAGTCCATGCGCCAACGCTCAGGGTTAGGAAAAATCGGCTATTGACATGTCCCTAATATGTGATATAGATTTAATGTAGATTTAATGTAAGGAGGTGAATATGTTCTGTCCTAAATGTGGTACGGAAAATCCCGACGGGGCTAAGTTTTGCTCCAAGTGTGGCGCTGGGCTTGGTGCTCCTGCGAAGCCATCTGAAGCGACAACTAAGCCAGAAACGGAGAGTAGTACAGGTATGTCAGCCAATGTAGCCGGGCTTCTCTGCTACGTGGCTCTCTGGGTAACGGGGATAGTTTTCGTAGTACTGGAGAAGAAAAGTAAATTTGTTAAATTCCATGCCTGGCAATCCATCATGACCTTCGGTGTATTGACCGTGGTTCAGATTATTCTGTCGATAATCGGTACTATCGCCTGGACTACATTTTCGCTCGGGCTATGGAGATTTGCAAATGTCCTCGGCATTATTGTCTGGGTGATAGTTGTGGGCTTGTGGATTGTCCTCATGATTCTGGCATACCAGGGCAAGATGTGGAAGGTGCCTGGGGCAGGCAATTGGGCTGAGAAGCAAGCCAACAAGTAAGGTTTTTAAGGACTCGGTGCCCAAGCCTGATAAGTGCAGCCACTACGGCGAGCTCTCTAGCGTCGCCGATGTGGAGAGGCGTGAGAGTTTGCTATCCAGTTTTTATAAGGAGGTGCAGAAGTGAAAAAAGTAATTGGTGTTGTAGGAGTCCTTTTATTGGCGATAACTTTGTTTCCAGCTTGTGATGATGGTACCTCGTCCGGTTACACCGGGTTCATGGCGCCAGCAGCAGGACAATGGGCTGAGTATGTCACTTCTACTGAAGGTGAAGAGTCCAACCATAAGATGGAGCTTATAGGGCAGGACACAGTCGAGGGAAAGACCTGCACTGGATTTGAAATGACTGTGCCAGGGGAGGAAGAGACTATTATGCAGATATGGACCGAGACTGCTACCGGCCAAGCTGTAAAGTACGTGATGAAGATGGGAGACCAGGTGCTATGTATAAATGTTGGTCAAGGCTTTGAACCTCCTAAGACTGAGACCCCTGGCACGTATGAACCGAATCTTCCCGATATAACATATGAAACATATACCACTCCCACGGGGAAGACAGTAAACGTGGCCATATTTGCGATAGGCGGGGGGGAGACATGGGTGAGCAGTCAAGTCCCATTCGGCATGGTGAAGGTCGTTGATGCCAGCGAGGAGACCACCATGTATCTTTACGATTTTGGCACGACTGGAGCTCAGAGGGATATATCGAAGGCAGAAATGGAAGACTGCATAGAGTACTGACCCTTAACAGACTATCCTGTAGAAGCAAGCCCATATATAAAGTCTCTAAGGACTCGGTGTCCCAAGCCTGATAAATCGGGCAGCTAAGGCTAGCTCTTTAGCATCGCCGCTGTCGAGTTCTGTCCCAGGAAATCTTGTCTTCGTTATGCCCTCGTACTATAGACAGCCACCACATTATAAAAATTGATATATTATTCGTGAACGGGCGCAAAATCTCCTTTGGGGATTGGATGGAGAGGTGTATAATAAGAGCATATGGGCTCTGAGGTTTTTTACCGCAAGTGGCGGCCACAGACCTTACGTGAGGTGCTGGGACAAGAGCCTGTAACTCAGACTCTGCGCCATGCTGTGGAGGGTGGGAAGATAGCTCATGCTTACCTTTTTTGCGGTCCACGAGGTACAGGCAAAACCAGCACAGCGCGCATCTTAGCCAAAGCAGTTAACTGTCCTAATCAAGCAGGTGGCGAGCCTTGCAATGATTGCGATATGTGTCGTTCAATCAC
>CAYUDW010000333.1:0-3083 GCA_964442595.1 uncultured candidatus Brocadiaceae bacterium | reverse complement strand
CGGGAGTTCCCCTTCAGCAACGGGTGCCCGCTTGGTAGACGGATTCAATTGCCTCTCGATCGCATAGGACAGATATGTCCTTCAGCGGGTCGCCTTCAATGACCAGCAGATCGGCGACCTTACCGACGGAAATGCTGCCGATCTCATTAGCAAGCCCCAGGAGATCTGCCGCCCGGGACGTCGCTGACAAGATTGCCTCGCTCTCGGACATCCCAAGCTCCACAAGCAGGGCAAGCTCCTGTGCATTCTGCCCGTGGTCGTTGAATGGCGTTCCCGCATCAGTGCCCATTGCGATCTTGACGCCCGCTTCCATGGCTCTCACAAGGCTCTTCTCGTGCTCTTCGCCGATCGCCATCACCTTGTCTACGGCCCAAGCAGGTATGCCGCTCTCCTTCCCGTGCCGAGCGATGGCCCACGCGGCACTTAGCGTTGGAACCAAGTATGTGCCTCGCTCCAGCATCATGCCGATGGTCTCGTCGCTCAAGTAGAAGCCATGTTCGATGGAATCGATGCCTGCCAGCACAGCGTTCCTGATGCCTTCCATCCCCTGGGCATGCGCTGCCGCCTTCCGTCCGGCCTTGTGTGCCTCTTCGGCACCGGCCAGCAGTTCTTCTAGGGTCAACTGCGCTGCGCCCGGCTGGACTCCTGCGGTCATTATGCCCCCCGTAGCCATCATCTTCACAACGTCGGCGCCGGCCTTCAATTGCTCGCGGGCGGCCCGTCGGACGCCGTCCGCCCCGTCTGCTTCACGCCCAAACGGCCACCCATGCCCGCCAGTCATGCAAATCAAGTGGCCTGCACAGAGCATTCGAGGTCCGGGAACGAGCCGGGACTTCACGGCGTCCCGGAGCCCGATGCCTGCGAATCCCGTGGAGCCCAGGTCACGGACCGTCGTGACACCACGTTCCACCGTTCTCTGAGCATGAAGTGCGGCCTTGAGGGTCAAGAGACTGATTCCTTCGCGGGCGGCCTTTCCCAGAGGGTCAGGCGACGCATCCAGCATGAAGTGCACGTGGCAGTCGATGAGGCCAGGCATGACCGTCCTGCCCGTCAGGTCCAAGACCGAATCAAACTCCTCGGCTGCCATCTGCGCCCGAGGCGACTCGTGTCCCGGCCCTACGCCTGCGATCTTGCCCTCCGCGACCAACACCCAACCCGGTGCGATGACACCGCCCAGGCCGTCGATTACATTGGCGTTATCGAGTAGAAGCTTCATCCCTGTCGCCTCCGGCCAACAAAGTTCGTGGCACACCTGGTTCCCACGAATCTACTCACGGCCCCGCGGCCCGTGGCCCTTCTGGCGCACCGGCCGGCAGCGGGGCGCGCACTCCATTGTCCGTCTTGGCCGTTGCTTTGCAAGTCCAGCATGGTAGGACGCGCTCACCCTTCGAGGATGGCGCCCTCCTTGCCAGCTCTGTCCTCAGAAGGGCAGGCTGGGACTGTAGACCGGCCCCTCTCGCGGCTCATCGCTCCACCAAGGCCAATCGCCCTCGCCGAACTTCGTCTGGCCGTCGTCGCCGCAGAGGTCAAAGGTCGTCCAACCCAGGAGGAAATCAGCGATTTCGGCGTAACGGACGTTGGCGCCCAGTCCGACCCAACCGAGATGGATGTAGTGGACGCACGAGATACCGTAGGCAGGGCGCCGAGCCGGCTCGGCAACCCACCCGATCAGGCCGGCGTACCATTGCTCGAGCGTCTCGGGTTTGCCGGGGTCGAATTCGTCGCCCCAGCCGACTTCACTGTAGCTCCAAGGGCCGAGTCCGAGGGTGCGGTAGTAGTGCCGGCTCACTCCGATCCTGTCACCGCCCCACCCGGCGAAGTAGCCATCGCACTTGCCCGCGCCAAGCGCGACCACTCCAGCGCCGCAGGCGTAGAGTGCTGCATATGGTTTCCCGGAGACCATGGCCCCGATGTCGGCCATCTGAAGCGCGTCGCGACCGCGGTCCTCCAGATAGGAGCAGCTCTGAGCTGCCGTGAACGTAAGCACGAGACCCAAACCGAGTACCACGCGCTTCACTGACCTATACTGCAACACGAGACACTCCTTGTGTTCTGCGGACACTCTGTACAACTGACCCTTCTTACTTTCGATTGGCTTGCGTGCCCTTGGGTAGCCGCCAGTGATGTCCCGGTGATCCACGCCTAAGTCAAGACTGAGAACGCTGGCGATCCCAGCTGTGAGGCCCAGTGTTCCACTTCAGGAAGCTACTGTCAACCACCGCCTGCTGAAAGCAGGCGGCTTGGGGTTGCGGCTGAAAGCCGCACCTTGCGGCTGGAAGCCGCCTGGAAGAGGACGCGCTCCAAGCCCGCTAAAGCCCCTCGGGCGCATCCTCCCCTTCAATGCGGAATCCCTCCTCGTGCGGCTGCTCGTCCTGCCCCTCGATGTACGCGCGGATCATCTCGTCCGTCACGTTCCCCACCGACACGCAGTAATACCCCCGCGCCCACAAATGCCGACCCCAGTACCTCTTGCGCAGGTGCGGATACTCCATCTGAAGCGTGTGCGACGTCTTCCCCTTTAGATACTGCATCAGCTTGCTCACCGACAACCGCGCCGGCAACGACAGCAGAACGTGCACATGGTTCCCCGCTATATGGCCCCGCAGTATCCTCGCAGACCTGGCAGACCAACTCCCGCAGCCGCTCCGCCACCTCCCCCACCAGCACACGATACCGGTACTTCGTCACCCAGCAGACGTGCACCTGTATCTCGAATACCGTATGACTTCCCCCGCGTCGATCTCGCATGACGGCCTCCTATCGTCGGCCGCCATGCTAATGCTGGAAGCCTTCGCCTGCAAGGCGAGGGCTTGAACCCACCCACCGCCGAGACTGTCAAGTCCATTCTTCTCGAACGTCAGCCTGCTGCGCGGTAGACCGAGGCATAACCGTCGCGGGGCCGGGCCCGAAGGCTATCCAGGCCGCGGCCGAAGCATGCCCCCCCGCGCGGGCCGGCGGGGTGCGCAAGCACAGGTCAAAGGCTGACCTCAATGCATGACACGGACCGGCGGGGCAGCGTGATCTCGAGGGAGCCGCCGCCAAACTCGATCGGTTCATGCCTGACTCGTCCGATCTGCCTCGAC
>CAYUDW010000332.1:0-3086 GCA_964442595.1 uncultured candidatus Brocadiaceae bacterium | reverse complement strand
CGGCCACGGGGATGCCGTGGCGCATCAGAATCTCGTTGGCCGTGCAGCAGATGCCCGAGAGTTGGATCCCGTCTGCGCCGGCCTCCTTCGCCTTCTTGGTGATCTCCGGCATGTGCGCCGCCGCCACGATCATCTCCGAAAGGGTCGGCTCGTGACCGTGAACCACCACGTTAACCGCCTTGGGGCGTAGGACTCCGAGGTTGGTGAGCGCACGAACCGGATCCGGGCCCCCGAACAGGATGTCACTGACGTCCGTGGCGTACATGCTGCCGCCCCAGCCGTCGGACAGCGCGGTCCTTATCAACTGCCGGAGGATGTGGATCGGCTCGTTGTCCACGCCGATGTGCGTGGCGTGCATGATGCGCACGATGTCGGCGTCGATGCCCCGGGGAGTCACGCCGGCCCGCTCCCACTTCCTTTGCAGTGGCTCGGGCGCACGCTGAGCCAGGCGAAGCGTACCCTCCTGACGCCCAAAGTCCGCCAGCGCCACTTCGGCAACCTCCGCCCCGATCTGGTTGAGCTCCTTCCCCTTCTGATCGATGCCGAACTCCTCGGCCAGGGCACGAAGCTTCTTCTCGTTCTTGATCTGGTAACCTTCGGCCTTGCCCTGCGCGGTCAGCAGCAGCGTGTGAACGATGTCGCGCCCGTGGTCGGAATGCGCGGCTGCGCCGGCGGCCGTATGCCGGGCCAGGTTTCGGGCCGCGATGGTGCCGGCCGTGGCGCCGCACACCCCGCGCTGCGCCCCCTCGCCGAAGGGATCGATCCGGCAGGGCCCCAGCACGCAGTTCTTGCAGCACAGGCCCAGCACGCCGAAGTCGCACTGGGGGCTGACCGCTTCGTAGCGATCCCAGGCCAGCTCGAACCCGCAAGCCGCGCAGTGGTCTACCATCTGCTGGGATGCGCTGTCGGCACTTCTTGGTTTCACCTCGTCCGCCATCGTCACCTCCGTGCCGCGCCGGACGCGGCTTGTGTTCGCTCGATCAGGCTTGGGCCGAAGCACGGCCGACGTTCGTTTCCTCGCGCAAGTCCGCTGCCAAAGCGGCCAGCAACCTGCGGACCGGCTCCTTCTGCTCGTCCGCACCGGAATAGGGGCAGAGCCCCTGCAGGTCTGCCGCCGCTATCGAATCCATGTAGGGGAATCGCCCGACGATGGGCATGCCCTCGAGGTGCCGACGGATGGTCTGCACCTCGTCCTCGGACCGGACCTTGTTGACCACGACTGCGACGGCGTCGATGCCGATGTCAGCCGCGTAGCGTTTGACGGTGAGCGCAGTCTGAATGCTGCGCTGGCCGGGCTCAACGACCACGAGCATGTGGTCGACGCCCTGCGCCGTGCCCCGGCCGAGGTGCTCGACTCCCGCCTCCATGTCGATGATGACTGCCTGGTCGTCGGCGAAGAGCAGGTGAGCCAGCAGGCTCTTCAGGAATGCATTCTCGGGACAGAAACAGCCGGCGCCGCCCTTGGCCAGCCTTCCCATTCGCAGCACTTTGACGCCGTCCACGTCAACGGCGTAGCGCTCCGGCACGTCGTCGACACGCGGGTTCAGGGAGAAGAACTCACCCCCGGTCCCCTTCGCCCCCGTCCGCTCGAAGATAAGGTCCTTCAGTTCGGATATCGGTTCGGGCTGCCGCGAGGGTTCCAGTCCCAGAGCCATCGCGGCGTTGGCGTCGGGATCGGCGTCTATGAGGATGACGGGGCGGCCTTGCTCGGCCAGATACTTTGCCAGCAAGACGGCGACTGTGGTCTTCCCTGCGCCGCCTTTTCCGCTGATTGCCAGCTTCATCCGAGCCATTCCGAGCGTGTTACCGTCACGGGTGCCCCGCGAGCAGCCTCGGATGGCTTTGCGCCTCGGCACTCCGGCAACAAGCCATCTCCATATGGTAACACACCCACAGAAGGTGTCAACTGACTGGCCGTTCCAGCACGCATGGGCCTTTTGGTTGCACACAGCCTGCCACGCGGTTATAAGGCCGTGTCCGGCTCGCCGGGGATCGGATTAGGCCAGCAAACGCCGATGGTTCCCGGTTGCCACGCTCCCGAGGAGGCCAGCGGCATGTCACCTTTCCGCGTCGGACACGGGCGGGAATGCATCACCCCGCCACTGGGAACCAAGATGATGGGCTACGGCCAGCGCACCGAAGGCGCCCGGGAAGTGCACGACGACCTGTTCGTCAACGCCGTGACCTTCCGGGCGGGCGAGGAGACGGCAGCGCTGCTGGCCTACGACCTGTGCTTCTTCGACCTCCCCCTGGTGGACAAGATCAGACCCGCCCTGGAGCAAAGAACGGGGCTGTCCGCGGATTGCATCCTGCTGAACACCTCGCATACGCACGCCGGGCCGCGGGTCGGCATCTGGAACGACCAGGAAGGCACTGAGGACTATGAGCGGAGCATCATCGAGAAGAGCGCGGACGCCCTCGACGCGGCCCTCCAGGATGCCACCGATAGCGCTTTCGACGTCGGCGGGGCGCCCGTCGACATCGGCTGCAACCGGAGGGAGAGGACGGCTGAGGGGAAGGTCAAACTGGGCGTGAACCCCCAGGGGCCGCGCCTGGCCGAGATGACGGTCTGGCGCTTCGGCCGAAAGGGGCGGCCAGACGTGGTCCTGTTCAGCACCCCCATGCATGGCACAACGCTGGATGGCCACAACCTGAGCATCTCCGCCGACTGGATGGGGGCGGCCGTCCGTCGCGTGGAGGAGCAGATGCCCGACGTGCGCGCCGTCTTTCTGCAGGGCTGCGGCGCCGACCAGAATCCCTACTGCGAGGACGCGAGCTTCGACCAGGTGGAGCAACACGGGCGGACCGCCGCCGAAGCCGTCGAAAGGGCACTGAACCACACGCGCCAGCTGTTCCCGCTGCCGCTGCGCTACGGCATGCGGCAAGTGCCCCTGCCGCTGCTGGACGACGAGTCCAAGACGTGGCCGCTGCCCCTGCACGGACTGCGCCTGGGCGACGCCGTGCTGATCGGGCTCGGCTGCGAGGCGTTCGTCGAGTACGCCCTGTTCGGCCGGAGCGTCTCGGAGGCGGAGCAGACGCTGGTGCTGGCCTACACCGACGGCAGTGTCGGCTACCTGCCTACGGCG
>CAYUDW010000331.1:0-3101 GCA_964442595.1 uncultured candidatus Brocadiaceae bacterium | reverse complement strand
GCTTCTGCGCTCCATCAACGCGCAGGATCGCTTCGACAGTGCCCGTCCATTCATCATGCGCCAAGGGGTCCCTGCCAGCCGCCGGTCCTCTCGCCTCAGACCCTGTCAGACCGGCCACACACTGGACTGCCCAGCCTATGTCGTTAGCCTGAAGGTTACTGACCGTCAGGTCGAGGCAGTCGGAACGAACCGTCAGCTCCGGCACCGACAATGCCTGCCGCATGGGCTCGACAGCCACCTTGTACCTCGCAATCAACGGCTTGCGATCGACCGCGCCGCCCGTGGGTACACCGGGCTGACTGGAGGCGACTCTCAGTTCCCCTTCAGCCGACGCTAGGCCCTTATCCTGCCGGAGGGGAAGCGACGCCCGGCCCTGCCAATCCAGAGCGAAGCGCTGCTCGAAGGGCCAGGAGCCGCCAGACCGGCACGTCATCTCCGTTGAGAGTTCGTGGTTGATGTTGTCCAGGCCCTCCACCCGCGCCATGATCTGGAGACCTGACAGCGTGAACTCAAGCGCCCGGCGGCGGTCGCTGTAGCTGATCTCGCCACCAGAGAAGTCCAGATTGGCGATAACGGACGGTGATTCGGTGGACTCCAACGGGCGCGCATCGTCCCCGCTCAGACGGTCGATGACCGACTGCCAGTTGAGCACACCATCTTCGTCCATGACCAGACGCACTCTGAAGCCGGTGACGGTCAGCTGCGGCAGTTCGACTTCCCCCCGCAGCAGTGGTCGAAGCGAGAAGGCAAGCACGGCGTGCTCCAGGACGAAAACTTCTTCGCCAGTCAGTTCTCTGATCCGGAGCCCGTCGACTTCTGCGGTGCCCTTCAACAGGTTGAGCCGGATGCGTCCCAGCTCCGTGGGCCTACCCAGAGCCCTGCCGATCTGCTTCGCAACGACCGCCGAGAACAGAGGAGAGTAAACCGGCAGAAGAACGGCGAGCGCGGCCCCCAGCGTAGCAACGGCAGCGACGGCAAGGAGCAACCTTCTCACCCATCTTCGCTTGCGCGGAGCAACACCCTCGTCGCCCTTCGCGGTCGGACGGGCCTTTCTTCCGAACATCGCCTGGCTCCCTCGGTGGCAAGCGAACGCAGCCTCGTTCCGGCCGGCTGGGGGGACAACGCGCCACACACTTTCGAGTTTAGAGGACCGCACCCAGGATGTCAAAACTCCTCGCCGGGCCGGCAGCGCCTTGGCAAAGGCGCCGACGTCGATTAGACTGGGAGGAGTCACGTCTTTGCAGAGGTCAGCAGATGAATATCAGGGGCTCGTTGGCCCTCGCCGCAGGGGCTCTTGCGGTGATGAGCTGCATCGGTTGCCGGGTTGCTGGGCTGGCCGGCGAAAGGATCACGTCCTTCCGTTGCGACGTAGAGGTGCACGAGGACGGAACCGCGAGGGCCGTCGAGACGTTCAACGTCCACAGCACTGGGGACCGCGTGCAGCACGGGATATGGCGGGAGTTCCCGACGGACCACGTGGACTCCTCGGGCAGTCGACGGCCATTCGAGGTCAAAGTGGAGCAGGTGCGACAGAATGGGGAGCCTGCTGAGCATTTCCTCTTCGCGATCCCCGGGGGCAGCCGTGTCTACATCGGTGACCGAGACGCGCTCCTGCCACCGGGCGATCACGAGTATTCGATCCGCTACAGCACCAGCCCGATAGTCGAAGAAGTCGATGGTCGCCTATTCATCTCGTGGGAGATCACGGGTTTCGGATGGTCCCTGCCGATTGACAAGCTCACGGCCACCTTCGAGCTACCCGTAAGGAGGTCGGACGCGGCGGATGCGGAAGTATCGATGCAACCCGGTGGCGATGCTGAACGCGTCACAGTGGAGACGAGGCGGGGGCGCGTGGAGATCGCCACTCAGGGAAAGCTGGAGGAGGGCCAAGGGCTGCAGGTCAGGATCTCGTGGCCAGCAGCAGAATGAAGCCCGACGGAGGATCCTCTGTCAAACGTCCGTCCGTGAGCCCACGGGAAGGGGCTTTGCGCACTCTTCCGGCAGTCGGGAACTCCCACCCCCTGCCCTGCACTTGCCGGAAGAGACCACTGAAGTGGAAGAGGCCGATCAGGACTGAATACGGGGGCGCGAAGATCCCCGCCGCCCCCGTTTGCTATCAGTTCGCCGCACCGCGTCACGCATTGAGTGGGGTCCCCGTTAATCGGCAAGGCAACGCCCAATGAACCGGGATGCCCTTTTTTGCCATCACCTCGCCGCCCTTATTGCGGACGACACGCGGAATCCCGTTCGCTCACGCTCCGGCATGCACGCAAATCAACAGCCGCAGCTGTAGAGATAGCTGCCACCGCGCGGAGGTGAAAGGCACTCCTTTCAGAACCCGTATTCCCCGCTGTCCCTGTCAAAGTCTTTCTCACTTAGTCCGACGTCCAGCTTCAGGTCCTCGTAGGCATACTGCTCAAGGAGCCTGTCCTTCGCGTCGTAGATGGAAATCCTCACCGGCAGCACGAGCTGCCTGTCGAAACCCACCACTGCCCGGTGGCAGTAATACTCCGGGCGCCTGTCCGCCGGCAGAATGCACGCAAGCACGCGCAGTTCGCGCCCGCTGAGCACGTCCTTGCCCCTGTCAATCACGCGCCCTTCGCCGTGCTTCGCGGCAAGCTCGTAGTCTTTCCTCAGAAGATTCAGCAGGTGGCCGATGCCGGCCTGGGTGATCGGGTGGCGGCGGCCGCGCATCGCCATCCTGCCGTCGGGGTCCAGCATGAGAGTGATTATCCCGGCGAGCCCGGTTCCATGCCCGACGAGCTTGTTGTCGTATTGGCCCTCCACATAGAGGCACTCCTGGCCCTTATTCACGTCACCGATCCACTTCATGTATATCATGAAGGGCTTCTTGAACTTGAGCATGCACCGCTCTTCCGGCAGGAGTCGATCGTTGACCCGTTCGCGCTGGCCGAAGATGCATGTGTAGTCGTGGAGGCCATCGTAGGTCTCCTCACAACGATCCAGCCATAGCTTGAGTTCTTCCTTAGGCTCCAGCACACGCTCCGGCTTGCCGACCTTGATGAAGGGGCCTTCCAGCTTCCACGCCAACCCGGCCTGCTTGCATATCGTATCGAGCGCCTCTGTTAGCGGGCCGGTGA
>CAYUDW010000330.1:0-3105 GCA_964442595.1 uncultured candidatus Brocadiaceae bacterium | reverse complement strand
CGCGCGGCATCACGTCTCTCCAGGAGGTGCTCCGCGTCATCCCCCACGGCCCGAACGACTAGCTACCTCCCGTGCCACAAGAATCGCTATTGACACGAACAGATCCGCGCCTATAATAGCGCCGCGCGTGCGGGGCCTCCCGTGCACCAAGGGCGGCCGACCTTCCGAGAGCGGGAACAGGCCCCGAGCGCTCTCGTCCACTTCAGCGCCTCACAACGGGTGACTTCCCATGGCGAAGCTCCGGTAGAACCAGTCAGACGCTGCACGGCGTCCTTACGGGAACTGTCGTTCGCCTGTCCCCTCCCTGCCACGTTGCTCGCCGCCCGAGGTGCTGAGCCATGACCGACCGCGAATCCCAGATCAGACGTTCACTGCGTCCCGCCGAGCGGGTGCTCCTGCTGACCGAGACGGACATCGACCGCAGCGGCATGTTCGGCCGGCGCTGGTTGGCCGTCACGAACGAGCGCCTCACGACGTTCTCCGCCGACGAGGCAGAAACCCATCCCGAGCTCGAAGTGCCGCTCGACGAGATCAAGAAGGTCGCAGTAGCCCACCGCGTCGGCCACGCCGTCCTGGAGGCGGAGACCAAGGGGCGGAGAGTCGAGCTGCTGCGCCTCTCGAATTCGCTCACCGAGAGGTTCGGCAAGGTGGCGAAGGCCCTGACCGATGCCCGCAAGGACGACAAGGAGCCCGAGTTCGACCTGACGGAAGAAGAAGCGCGCACGTGTCCGAACTGCGGGCGACTGCTGCCGGAGAAGGGCGGTTTCTGCCCCGCGTGCCTGAAGAAGCGGGAGGTCCTGGCGCGTTTGTGGCGGTACATGCGGCCGCACTGGCCCAGGTTGGTGCTGGTGAGCGTGTGCATCCTGATGGGCGTGGCGCTCGAGCTTGCCCCGCCCTATTTCACGAAGATACTGATCGACAACGTATTCGAAGGCGGCGGAGGCGCCGCACTCCTGCTTGTGGTGGTGCTGTGCCTGGTGGTCGTCCGACTGACGTCGACAGTCGTGAGCGTCATCCGCGGAAGGCTCTCGGCATGGCTGGGCTCTCGCGTGGTTCACGACGTGCGATTCGACCTCTATCAGGCGATCCAGCGCCTCAGCCTTCGGAGGCACGACAAGACTCAGAGCGGCGGTCTGCTCTCGCGGCTCACGGGCGACACCACCATGCTCGGCTTCATCTTCATAGACGTCGGTGCATGGTTCATCCCCAACATGCTGCTGCTGGTCGGCATCTGCGCGGCGCTGTTCGTGCTGAACGCGCGGCTGGCCTTGCTCGTGCTGGTTCCGGTGCCCGCCGTCATCCTGCTCACGCTGTGGTTCTACCGCCGTCTGAGCAGGATGTATCATCGATGGTATCAGCGGCGCGCCAAGATGAGCGCGCTGGCCATGGACTCGATCTCCGGCATACGCGTCGTGAAGGCGTTCTCCCAGGAGCCGGCGCAGATCCGTCAGTTCGCAGAGAGAAGCACCGAGGTCTACGAGGCAACTGCCGCCGCCGAGTGCATGTGGGCGACGGGCGGCCCCTTGATCGCTTTGGTCACCGCAACGGGCGGATTCCTGGTGTGGTACTTCGGCGGCCTGGCCGTGCTCAGGGACGAGATGACCCTCGGAGCGCTTATGGCCTTCATCAGCTACCTTTTCATGTTCTACGGCCCGATCCACATGCTGACGGGATTCAGCGATTTCATGAACCGTTCCTTCGCGGCGGCGCAGCGCCTTTTCGAGATAACGGACGCCGAGCAGGAGGTATATGAGGACCCGCATGCACAGCCCCTCCACGACCCGCAGGGAGCCGTCGAGTTCGACGACGTCCACTTCGGATACGTTAAGGACAGGGAGGTGCTGAAGGGGATGGACCTGAAAGTCCATCCCGGGGAGATGATCGGCCTGGTCGGCCGTTCCGGCGTGGGCAAGACGACCATGACCAACCTCATCTGCCGATTCTACGACGTGACCGAAGGCGCGATCCGGTTCGACGGCGTTGACCTGCGGAAGGTCCGCCTGCGCGACCTGCGACGCCACATCGGCATTGTGCCGCAGGAATCGTTCCTCTTCGATGGCTCGATCGCCGAGAACATCCGGTTCGGCAAGCCCGACGCCGATCGAGAGGAAATGATCCGCGCCGCGACGGCGGCCAACGCCCACGGCTTCATCATGCGCCAGCCGGACGGATACGACACGCGCGTGGGCGAGCGGGGCGCGCGCCTGTCCGCCGGCGAGAAGCAGCGCATCGCCATCGCCCGAGCCATCCTGCACGACCCCAAGATACTCGTCCTGGACGAGGCCACCTCCTCGGTCGACACGGAAACCGAGGAGCTGATCCAGACGGCACTGGCGCGGCTCGTCCGCGGGCGCACGACCTTTGCCATCGCGCATCGGCTCTCCACCCTGAGGTACGCCGACCGACTGCTCGTGGTAGAAGACGGCAAACAAGCAGAGCTCGGCACCCACCAGGAACTGATGGCCAAGAAGGGCACATACCAGAAGCTGGTGGAGATGCAGTCGAAGCTGTCCGCCATCAAGGCCGTCGATGGATGAGGAGAACGACCAATGACGGAATCAAGCAACCTGGCACCGCCGTCAACGCTCAAAGAGCCCTACCACGAATCCCTTGAGCCGGACGCGCTGCGCCTGTTCCGGGATGAGTCCGGGCGCCTGCGCCTCACGATCCAGGGCGACCGCTCGTACCTCGACGTGAAAGTGGTGCGCGCCTTCCCGTTCTCGGACCCCGGTCGCCACGTCGGGCTGCTGGACGCGGGGGCCGGCGACAGAGTCATAGGCCTTGTTCCCGACCCAAAGCAACTCGACAGGAGTTCGCAGGAACACGTCGGTGAGGCCCTCGAAGGGCACTACTTCATCCCTACGATTACGGCAATCGTCGGCCTGACGGAGGAGTTCGGCGCGGTCTACTGCGACGTCCAGACGGATCGCGGGCCCCGCCACTTCGTCGCGCGGGGCGTCCGGGACGCGATGGAGGAACTGGGAGACGGCGAGCTTCTGATACCGGACGTGGACGGCAACCGCTATCGCGTGGCCGACTGGCGGAGGCTGGACCCACGGTCACGGCGCCTGCTGGAACGAATTGTCTGAAACGGCCGCCGTGGCG
>CAYUDW010000329.1:1751-3108 GCA_964442595.1 uncultured candidatus Brocadiaceae bacterium | reverse complement strand
AGACGCCGACCAGAAGCGTCGTGAAGTAGCGGTTCTTGAAGATCGGGACGCCGAAGGTGTCGCCGAAAAGCTCGCCGGCGATGTAGCGGGTGATGCGCGTGGCGCTGTCCAGCGTGGTCATGACGAAGGTCTTGAGCATCGTGATGCCGATCAGCGCGCCGAGGGCGCCGAAGAGCGGTGCCGTGAGCTGTCCGTAGCCGGCGCCGAACGTGCGGATCCAGCCCTGCTCCTTCATTAGGTCCTGATAGACGAAGCCTTCCATCCCCGCCGGCGCCTTGGTCCAGTAGAGGCCGGCGGTCACGGCGATGACGGCCAGGACGGCCAGGGCGGACTCCATGATCATGCCGCCGTAGCCGATGCGGAGGGCGTGCCGGGCGCGCGGAAGCTGCTTGGACGTGGTGCCGCTGGCGATCAGACTGTGGAACCCGGAAATGGCTCCGCACGCAATGACCACGAAAAGCATGGGCCACATCGCGCCCCACGACCCTGAACTGAACGCGACGAAGGCCGGGCTCCGGACCGTCGGATGGCTCACCAGAACGCCCAGGAAGCCGAAGCCCATGCCGATGAATAGGACGCCGGCCGCCAGGTGGTCGCGTGGCTGAAGGAGCAGCGAGACGGGCAGCACCGCCGCGACCATGCCGTAGATAAGCAGGATGACCGTCCACCACTTCGCGGGGTGTTCGACGGCGATGGAACAGATGCGTGCCGGCAGCTCGATCGGCACGTAATAGCCGAGCACGATCAGCCCCAGGAGCAGCAGGAGGCCGATGGCCGTGTCCACGGCGATCGGCACGTTGGTTCGATAGACCAGCAGCCCCACGATGATGGCGACGCCGATGAGCCCGAAAGTGGGGATTACCACCTGGGGCGTGCCCTCCAGAGTCGCGCCGGCCACGGCCGCGAACACGGCCACGACCAGAATCAGGGCCAGCAGCACGAAGATGCTGAAGGCGATCTTGGCGAACTTCCCCAGCACGCTCTCGCTGAGGGCGTTGACCGAGACCCCCTTGTTTTCGACGGACGTGACGAGGGCGCAGTAGTCATGCACGGCGCCGAAGAAGATGCCGCCAACCACGATCCACAGAAGGGCGGGCACCCACCCCCAGAACATGCAGGCGATCACGGGCCCCATGATGGGCGCGGCCCCCGCTATCGAGGCGAAATGGTGGCCGAAGAGGATCGACCAGTGCTTGGCGGGCACGTAGTCCACGCCGTCGTTGAGCGCGACGGCCGGCGTCGTTGCGTCCTCTTTGAGACCGGCCCATTGCGAGACCTTTCGGCCGTAGATCCGATAGCCCAGTGCCAGCGCGCCGACGCCGATTGCGGCTATGAAGACGGAGTTCATGGCCAGGAG
>CAYUDW010000329.1:0-1651 GCA_964442595.1 uncultured candidatus Brocadiaceae bacterium | reverse complement strand
CGCGATGAACGTCGTGCTGGTCATGTTCGACTCGTTGCGAAAGGACTGCGTGGGCCTCTATGGAACGCCTCCCTGGGGGGAAGTGAAAACGCCCCACCTGGACGCGCTGGCGAAGGAAGCCGTGGTCTACGACCGGGTCTATCCCGAGTCGCTTCCAACACTTCCGACGCGGCGGGCCGTCTACACGGGCCAACGGGTCTATCCCTTCTTCAATGCCGACTTCCGGCTCAAGGGCGACTTCGTGGGCGCGCCGGGCTGGGGACCCATCCCCGAAGAGCAGGCCACGCTGGCGGAGATGTTCCGGGAGGCCGGCTATCGCACGGGCCTGATCGCCGACGTCTATCACATGTTCAAACCGTCCAAGAACTACTGGCGCGGGTTCGACCAGTGGATGTTCCTGCGCGGCCAGGAGAAGGATCCGTACCGCAGCGGCCCTGAGCCGACGCAGGAGGAGATCGACTACTGGCTGCCGAAGGAGCTCCAGACCGAACCGAAGGTCGCCTTCATCCGCCAGTGCCTCAAGAACATGCACGACCGCACGAAGGAGGAGGACTACTTCAACGCGCGCGTCTTCATCGAGGCCGCGCGATGGCTCGAGCAGAACCGCGACGCCGACCGCTTCTTCCTGACCGTGGAGAGCTTCGACCCGCACGAGCCCTGGTTCGTGCCCGAGCACTACCGGCGCATGTATGACAGGTCCGGCGGGCCTCAGCAGGTTGTGAGCGGCTATGCGGACACGGAGGGCATGTCGCCGCAGCTCCTGCGCCGCACGCAGGCGAACTATAGCGGCCTGGTCACCATGTGCGACCGGTGGTTCGGCTACTTCTACGAAGCGATGGAGAAGATGGGCCTGCTGGACGAGACGCTTCTGATCGTCACCTCGGACCACGGCCATTCCATCGGCGACAAGAGCTACATCGGCAAGCGGGGATATCCGTCCGACCCCTCCGTCTTCGACATTCCGTTGCTCGTCCGGCATCCGGAGGGCAGGGGGGCGGGAAAGCGCTGCGCCGCCATCGTGCAGCACCATGACCTGTCGGCCGAGATGCTGCGCTTCGGCGGCATCCAGCCGCCGGAGCCGATAGACGGCATCGCGTTCCTCAACAAGACCGTGGTCGGCCAGGAGATACGCGACCACGCCACGGTCGGCTGGGGCACGGGCGTCACCGTCATCACGAAGCGCTGGTTCTTCAACTGCAAGGTCGACGGTTCGGGGCCGTTCCTCTACGACCTGAGAGCTCGCCCGCCCTACGCGCAGAACGTGGCTGACGCCAAGCCGGAGGTGGTTCAGGAGCTGTTCCAGACGGCGGTTGACGACGCGGGCGGCCAGTACCCCGACTATCTGCTAAGCATTGTGCGCAACCAGAAGGACGCCCCCGGCTGCAGCGCGCTGGCGGCCCGGCCGGTTTGAATCAGGCGGCGCACGGACTCGCCCCAGTGGCAGCCCGGCGGCGCGGCACCTACTGAACGAAGGACCGTTTGCAGAAGTGAATAACCCCGCCCTGTTGCCCGATGCGCTGGACGCCACGCCGGCATACGGCCTCGTCCGGACGCTCTTGTTCTTCGGGCTCTACGTGTTGCTGGTGGTCGGGCTGGTGGCGTACCTGGTGCGGAGACTGCCGCACCGTCGGGACCCCCTCGACGGGGAGGA
>CAYUDW010000328.1:0-3129 GCA_964442595.1 uncultured candidatus Brocadiaceae bacterium | reverse complement strand
CCCGGCTGGCCCGTTGCAGTAAGGGGAAGCCGAGGAACAGGCGCAGGTGCACACTTGTGTCCGGGCTCCTGACCTGCGAGCATGTCCCGGCTCCCGTCACAGGAGGCCCCGAAAGGTTGGCGCACACCGCCTGCTCCCCCTCAGAGACCCGCAGTCGCGTCGTCAATCCCACCCTACTGGTGGTCGCCGTCATGTGGGGGGCCAGCCATGTAGTGATGAAGTGGGTGCTGCAGGTCATGGAGCCCGCTGCGCTTCTGGCCCTGCGGATGGGCGTCCTGGGGGTCCTGATGATTGGCGGGTTGTTCATTGCGCAGCGGTGCCCCCTTCGCCTCAGAGATCGGCTGATGCTCGTGGCGTTTGGCGGGGCGCTGGTGGCAGCCCAGCTCCTTTCGTTCACCTACGCCATGAAGATGACGACTGCGAGCGAGGCCTCATTGATCGTGAGCACGGCCCCCGTTTGGACGGCGGCGATGGTGGCACTGCTGCGGATGGAACTGGTCACGCGGCTGAACTGGCTGGGAATTGCAGTCGCCTCTGCCGGCGTTGCGATGATCATCTTCGGGGCAACGGAGGGGCTCGCGGACAATGCGCCCGCCCGTCTGGGCGGCGATCTGCTCATGCTCGCCTCGGCGTGTCTGTACGGTGGCTACATGGTTATCAGCAAGCGATGGATGCGCCGGTTCGGCGAACTGAATGTCATATGCCACACGTTTGCTGCCGCCGGCATACTGCTTGTCATTGTCGGGGGCCGCGAGCTTATCGCCACCGAGTGGGCCGAGATCACACCGGGGCATTGGATCGGGATTGCATACGTTACGCTGATTGCAGGCTACGTGGGGCTTATTCTGTGGTACCGCACGATCGGCCGCACGTCAGCGTCCGGCACGGCTGTCTACCAGTACCTCGTTCCGGCCGTAGCCGTCATAGCTGCGGCCATCTTCCTGGGCGAGCGGCTTGCCGTGCTTCAGCTCGTGGGAATCGCGGTCACTCTGGTCGGCGTCTATCTGGCCCGTGTGCCGCCCGGATCCGGTTCGCTCAGCTCTGCACGACCCGCCCCCGGCCCTTCCGAGCGACCGCCATCCAGTGATCTGTCGCGGAGGCAGACGTGACCTGGCGCGCCTTTCTGATCGGCCTTGTGGCTGTCGCAGGGATGTGTCTCCTGGACGTCTACTCCGGGACCGTCAAGGGCTACGGCGGCTTCACGGGCTCATACTTCCCCGGCAGCGCCGTTCTCGTGCTGGTGTTGCTGGCCGTCATCGTCAACGCCCTGATCAAGCTGGTTCGGCGGGGTTGGGCGTTGACGCAGGCGGAGCTCATGCTGGTGTGGTGCATGGTCCTGGTGACGGCTGCGGTTGGCAGCGGCGGCATGCACCCGATCCTGGCCGGCGCTCCCTACATGGCGCGCCGGGCGGACATCTACTGGGAGGAAGACGGTGCGCTGACGGCCACTCCGGAGACGTTGGTGCTGAGCAAAGACCCGAAATCGGTTGCGGCTCAGCAGTACTTCGAGGGGGCCAGGGAGAGGCGGGTGCCGTGGCGGGTCTGGATCGGTCCGCTCGCGCGCTGGGGCGTGTTCCTCATGCTGATGTACGTGGCGGTCTTCTTCATGTGCGCCATCCTCAGGCGCCAATGGGTGGAGGGCGAACGGCTGATGTTTCCGCTGGCCCGCATTCCCCTCGAGTTCACCGCGGGGAGTGCAGAGCGCGGGCTGCTGCCTGCGGCCTTCCGGCAGAAGGCTTTCTTGGTGGGCCTGACGACGAGCGTCGCCTTCCGGTTCATCCGCGCGCTGCCGCTCTTTATCGGCGCGGAGAGGCCCTGGAGCATGACGATACCCCTCGCTGACATATTCAGAGACACTCCGCTGGTCCAGATGGAGTTCTTCAACTTCGACCTGTGGCCCACGGCGATAGGGTTCGCGTATCTGGTGCCTGCGGACATATCGCTGGGCATGTGGGTGTTCTACCTGTTTGGCCGTGTGGAGCTTCATGTCGGCAAATGGCTCGCGATCCCGGTTGCGGCGCAGGGCACGTGGGGGCCGCTTCTGCGCTGGCAGCAGTTCGGCGCCAACCTGGCCTTTGTCGTCGGCATGCTCTACGTAGCACGGCGCCATTTATGGGGGGTTCTGCGCAAGGCGTTCGGCGCCGCCGGAGGACTCGACGACGCCCGGGAGCCCGTCCGCTACCGGACTGCATTCTGGGGGTTGGCCCTCTCGATGGCCGGCTGCGTGGTCTGGCTCTGCTGCTACGGGATGTCCGTGCCGATGGCTGCGGCGGCAATGGCATTGATGTTCTGCTGGTACGTGGCCTGCGCGCGAATCGTGGCGCAAGGGGGAGTCTACATAACCCGTGGCAACTGGCTCCTGGTGGACACGCTGCACGGCGCGACCGGCGGACTGGCCGGATCGGGCGCCGTGATGGGCAGCTTCATGACCTGGACGCTGTCAGCAATGCCGGCGCTGCCCCCGCTGGCGATGGATGCGTTTCGGATCTCCTCCGTCTTCAAGAAGAGGCGAAGGCTTTTCGTTCTGCCGCTCGCAGCGGCCATGCTGGTCGCACTGGTGGCCACCCATTACATGACGCTCAAACAAGCCTACGGGGTCGGGGCACTCAATTTCAGTGGCAATGTCTGGGGCACCCGCGAGGGCGCGATCTGGGTCTTCGGCCAGGCCCAAAGGATCATCACCCAGCCCGCGCAGTCGTCGACGTTCTACTGGGGCTCTTTCGGCATCGGGGCGGTCATGACGGCGTTCTTGATGATCATGCGGGGGCGGTTCTACTGGTGGCCCCTTCACCCCATTGGCCTGGTTGTCAGTGCGAGTGGGAGTTCGGATTCGAACCGCATCTGGTTCCCGTTCCTGCTGGGCTGGCTCGCGAAGGTCGCCATCATGAAGTTCGCCGGCGGTCACATGCTCAGGGCGACGCGGCACTTCTTCGTCGGCTTCATCCTGACGGAAGTCTTCCTCGGCAGCCTGGGAGTGATGACGACACTGCTCACGCGGGGCGCCATTCCTGCGTTCTAGGCGGGACAGGCGGAGGCGAGCCCGGCGCAGGGATGGAAGCGAGGAGAGAAATGGTGCGGATGGGGGGATTTGAACCCCCATGGACGGTTAGGTCCACTAGGCCCTCAACC
>CAYUDW010000327.1:0-3162 GCA_964442595.1 uncultured candidatus Brocadiaceae bacterium | reverse complement strand
ACCCGGTCGAGTTCGTACACAGCAACATCAACTGCATATTCAGCCATCGCCAGGTCGGCCTACACACAGAGAGCTTCAAGCGGGCTCTGCGTGCGGCGTTCCGTGAAGACCCGGACATCATCCTGGTCGGCGAGATGCGTGACCTGGAAACGACCGCCCTCGCCATTACCGCCGCCGAGACCGGCCACCTGGTGCTCGCCACGGTCCACACGACTACGGCATCGAGCACCGTGGACCGTGTCATCGACCAGTTCCCGCCGGATCGCCAGGCGCAGATTCGCGTCATGCTGTCCAACACGCTCAAGGCCGTCATCACGCAGACGCTCTGCCGACGCAAGGTCAGGGGCCGGATCGCGGCGTTCGAGATACTGGTCGTCCACAGTGCCGTGCAGAACCTCATCCGCGAGAAGAAGACCTACCAGCTCCCCTCGGTCATCCAGACCGGCAAGAAGTACGGTATGACCACCATGAACGAATCCCTCATGGGCGTCCTGGAGGAGGGGTTCATCACGCTTGAGGAGGCCTACTCCAAGTCGGTCGACAAGCAGGAGATGAACGACCGCGTCAACAACTACCTGCTCAACCTGGTCGAGGAGGGCCAGCTAACGCCGAAGGATGCGATCCGGCAGTCCTACTTCCGTCCTCACATGATCGAGCTGCTGCGGACGCACGGCTACGGCAAGGAAGTGAGAGACATCGACCTGGCCTCGCTGGAATTGCCTGAGGAACAGATCGTCTGAGGATGGCGCCGCCGCGGCAGCCGTTTCCTCCTCCTGTCATGACGGGCGAATTCGCCGCCACCAGAGATCAGATACGCGAGCTGGACCGGGCCGCCATCGAGGACTACGGCATCCCCGGCCTGGTCCTCATGGAAAACGCCGGGCGCGCCTGCGCCCGTGCCGCCGGTGAAATGCTTGGGGGCGCCGCCGGCAAGAAGGTCACCATCCTCTGCGGACGCGGCAACAACGGCGGGGACGGCTACGTCGTGGCGCGCCACCTGAGCAACTGGGGGGCCGACGTCGAGGTGCTCCTCGTCGCCGAGATGGCCGATGCTCTGGCCCGGGAAGGCGAAGCGGCCACGAATCTGCGCATCATTCTCAATATGGGCGTCCCCGTGCGCGAGGTGCCCGCAGCGGATGGGGTGGCGCGGGCCGTCGGCGATCGGGGCGACTCGGACCTCATCGTGGACGCCCTGCTCGGCACCGGCGTTCGGGGTGAGGTGACGGAGCCGTTCCGCTCGGCCGTCCAGGCTGTGAACGACTGCGAGTGCCCGGTGCTCGCTATAGACGTGCCATCGGGGCTCGACTGCGACACGGGGCAGCCCCTGGGCATCGCCGTCCGCGCGGACCGCACCGTGACTTCCGTCCTGAGCAAGGTCGGTTTCGCGAAGCCGGGGGCCCGGCAGTACACCGGCGCCGTCGAAGTGGCCGAAATCAGCATCCCCAGGAGCGCCATCGAGCGGCTGCGGCCGGCAGCGGGCGCTTGAGCTCCGGAAGCGCTCGCCGCGAGCCGCACAGACTACAACGACGGCTTTGGACACGGATGGCCACGGATCACGACGGATGACGGAGAGAACGGCAACGACAAGACTTGCTGCGTTCCACAGACCCGAATGCCGCAAGCGCGGCCCCTCCAGCAGAGAGGACCAGCCTCTAAAGTGCGGCATTGGCCACAGATTCTCACTGATTGACACAGATGAAGGATGCACTGCTGTCGGCGGCAAGGCCGGCGTCTGGATCAGTGCTGATCTGTGTAGATCAGTGGCTCGGCGCCGGTTGCGGGAAGCAGCGCCGAACGTACGGCATTAGCCACTGATTTCCACTGATTGACACAGATAAGGGATGCATTGCTGTCACCGGCGACGCCGGCGTCTGGATCAGCGCCAATCTGTGCAGATCAGTGGCTTGGCGCCGGTCGTGGAGAGCAGCGCCGAACGTACGGCATCAGCCACAGATTCCCACTGATTGACGCAGATGACGGATGCACGGCACCGACAAGGCTGAGGTCTGGATCAGTGCCAATCTGTGCAAATCAGTGGCACACTTCCGTTGGTTGTATCCGTCTTCGTCGCGGGGCGTCGCACGGACGCCCTGTCCATCCGTGTCCGCTGGCAGGAGGGCCGGCGCATTTCGGTGGTGTGGAATAGCCTTGGATCAGTGCTTATCCGTGTCGAACGCCGCTGTTGCCGTCGCCGTGCCGGGTGAGTCTCACGTCCCTCACGGCAGGCCCGTGTCATTGATCCACTTGACCACGTCGCACTGCCGATCCACGCGGCATTCCACGGTGAACTCGTCCAGGCGCTCGACGCCCGGCCTCTCGGCGGCCGCCTCGGCGTCCTCGGCCGAGCGCATACGGATCGTGACCGTCATGGGCACGGCCGGCTTGTAAGGCGCCGGGGGATCCGTGCGGAGCTTCTCAATGGCTTCGGCCACCTTCTGCGCGGTCAGGCGACGGGCCGCCTCGGGATCGAGTCCGGAGCACAGGTCGCGGCTCTCCGCGCGCTTGACGCACGCCGTCACGATGCCGGGGAACTGCTCTTCCCCCTCCCGGCAGGCCGACTCGTCGCCCTGCATCAAGACGGTCGGCACGTCCCAGTAGCCCGCGAAACACGCCTCGACGCCCATCTCGCCGATGCTCTGGCCGTTGACCCGGAAGTCGGCCCACTGGAGCGTCCATGTGTGCGGCAGGAACGCACCCTCCGTGCCGGCCCTCGCGTGATGGCCTGGCACCATGAACCCGTCGACGCTCTCGTCGAGCCCCGGCAGCCAGCGGAACTGGCCGTCCTGGTGTCCCCGGGAGCGCTCCAGGTAGGTGATGCGCGGGTCGGACAGCATCCGGTCCAGCACGATGTTGTTGCCGCCGTGGTGGGTGTCGCAGACGATCAATTCGTCGACGCCGGCTTCGAGCGCGGCGGCCGCTGCGGAGTTGACGTCGGCCATGAGCAGGTCGCGCCCCTGCTGGCCGACCTCCTCCCTGACGCCTTCCTCCCAGTACCAGACCTGCTCGCGGGTGAAGATGCCGCTGACGCCTTCCATGTCCCAAAGCATGAAGATCTTCACGGGTCGTCCTGCCTTTCTGTCTTGTGCCGTCGTACCGATAGTCGGGGGGCCGGGCCGCTACGGGATGGGCTGCCAAGGTTCGGCGTCCGGCGGCTGTCCGGGT
>CAYUDW010000326.1:1290-3191 GCA_964442595.1 uncultured candidatus Brocadiaceae bacterium | reverse complement strand
GCCCGCGCCGCTGGGAAATCGTCACATCCCTGAGCGAGGAAGGCGAGCGACGCACGAAGCGAGTGGTCGGCCTGCCGGGGGAGACCGTCTCGCTCACCACCGACGGCCTCGTCGTCAACGGGGCGAGCGTGGCATTTCCGAAACCCCTGGCATTTCTGCAATACTATCCCTACGGCAACCTCCGCAGGGGCGCGAGCGTGCCCTGCGGAGACGGCTACTACGTGCTTGGAGACGACTCAAGAGACTCGGACGACAGCCGGTACCACGGACCCATAGCGCGTGACGTCATCATCGGACGTACGTGGCTGCGGGCCTGGCCGCCGGCGCGGTTTGGGTCCGTCAATCCGTAGCTCCTGCCGCGAGGAGGAAACGACTGCCGCCGTTGCGCCGGAACCGCAAGAGGCATTCCGGACACTAATGGGACAAGAGGCCAAGGGGGCCACCCGGAGGAGTGACATGCGAGCGGTCAGATGCGTGCTGTGTGGTATCGTTCTGACGGCCCTCTGCACCGCAACCGTCCACGCCGACTATGCCGAAGTGAATCCATGCCGGCAGGTCACGGTGCAGTGTCGGGCGGGGGAGAAGTTCCTGGACGTCATCTACCTGCTCCAGCTCCGCAATCCGGGCGACCGCCCGGCGGTGGTCCAGATCCTCCCCTCCGTCGACGTGCTGGAAGGCGTGGAGGGCATCAGAAAGGACCTGGTCCTGAACAGGGCGCAGGGCGGCCTGCGCGCGTCGATCCCGGCCGGATGGGAGGGGCGCCTCGTCCTGCGGGTGAAACAGAGAATCACCACCCGCCCGGCCACCGGGGCGTCCGCCGCCACCGTTCCCCTCCCCCCTGCCCTATCGCGGGAGATCGAGTTCGAGGTCCCTGCGCCGCGGGTCGAGCTGGAGGTCGAGCCGGAATGCATCGTCCGCTCGCTCGATGCGCAAGGCGATCGTTCCAGGTTCCGCCTGCTGCCGCTGCGCGGCGAAGTCCTGACGCTCGAGTGGCGCCAACTGCCGCCCGCCCGCCGCGTCGCCTACAGCCTGCACCAGGTCCACCGCATCACCGAGCGGGCGCCCGGCTTCCACGACGAAGTCATCCTGCACCTCGTTTTCCCGGATGCGGCGCCCGACGTCGTTGCCCTGGAGCTCCCGCCCGGGATCTCCGTCACCGAGATCGTGACATCCGACCAGGCCGTCTGGTCGATCCGGGAGGGCCGGCTCGAGGTGGCGACGCCACCGGGCCTCGCGGGCGGCCGGCTCTCGCTCACGTGCCAGCTAACGGGCGCGACCGAGCTTGCCGAAGACGGGACGACGCAACTGCTGCGCGTGCCGCTGTTCACCAGCCCCGGGGCCGACAGGCACACGGGGCGGGTGCTGGTCGGAGGAGACCTGCACGAACTCGACTTCGCCGTGCTTACGGATGCGGCCCGGGCCGCCGCCGGAGACGAGCAGTGGCGGCTGGCCTGCGACCTGCGCGGCCCCGGCGCAGAGGTCGTCGTCAGCATCGTGCCCATGGAAACGCCGGCCCACGCCTCCGTGCAGAGCTTCTACCGCGTCTCCGCCTTCAACGTTGAGGGCCAGCATCGCGTCTCGATCGGCGACAACCTGCCGTCCATCGCATCCCTGGAAGTGATTCTGCCGCCCGGCCACGTCGCGCGGACGGTCTCCTGCCCGTTTACCATCAACTGGTCCCAGGACGGCCGGCGCGTGCGCGTCAAGCCCCTGGGGGCCATCAGCGGCGGGATGAGCGCGTACATTACCACCGAGTGCCTGACCGGCGGTGAGGCACAGGTGAAGCTATCGCCGCCCCTCGTGCCCGGCGTGGCGTCCAGCGAATATGCCCTGGGCCTGACGCCGGCCGAGAACATCCAGCTCAAGACAAGTGGTCCCGCCGAGACCTGGCGCGTCCCCCC
>CAYUDW010000326.1:0-1190 GCA_964442595.1 uncultured candidatus Brocadiaceae bacterium | reverse complement strand
GAGATCGGCAACGTGAAGCTGCTCGGCATCCGGCTCCGCGACGCCCCGCAACTGAAGGGCTGGCTCGGCGTCAGTTGGGACGTCTCGGTTGATGTCCGCCCCTTCGAGGACGGCCGCCTCAACCTGGGCTCGGTCAGGACGGAGCGCGCACCCGATTACCTGAAGGGCTTTGAGAACCGGCTGCTGTACGAGTTCTACGACAGCCGTTGGGAACTCGACCTGATAACGGCCGCCGTGCCTGCCGTCTACTCGGCGGAGGTTCTGAACGTAATCCGCTTCCGGGCCGCCCAGGCGGACGCCTCCGCCCTGTTCAACATCCGCGTGACTCAGGGCGGCGTGACGGAACTGGACTTCGAGCTGCCGCGCAACGCCACCAGCCCGCAACTCGAAGCGCCCGACCTGGTCTTGAGCCAACTCAAGGGGCGAAGCTGGCACGTCCGGCTCCGCGGGAAGCGGACCGGCTCGTTCACGTGCCGGGTCGACTACAGCATCGTGGCGGGCGCAGGCGAAACGCCGCTCGCCGCCCAGCCGGTCCGCCTGCTCGGCGCGAAGGAGCAGACGGGCGTGCTGCTGCTGGCCCAGGCCCGGCCGGACGCGGGCGTCGAGGTCGGCTCGGTCCCCCGCCAGTTACAGCCGGCGGAGCCCGAATCGCGCTATCCCGCCTGGGAGTACGACGTCGCAGATCCGGCCCTGGCGGCCTTCACGTACCGCGGGGCCGATTGGGAGCTGCCGCTGGTGCTCACGTCGCACCCCCTGAGCGAGGTCATGCTGCGGGCCAGCATCCCGCTGGCGAAGCTCGACACGCTGGTGCAGCCGGGAGAGGAATCGATCCATCACCTGCGGCTCTACGTCTCGAACACGAGCAAGCAGTTCCTCACGCTCGACCTGGAGAAGCTCGGCCGGGGGGCGCGGCTGATCGGCACCTACGTCTACGGCGAGCCGGTCAAGCCGTTCCGCGAGGGCGAGACGAAGCTGCAACTGCCCCTCTTCACGAGCGAGAAGGCGGCGAACACAGGCATGTGCGTGCTGGACGTCACCTACGCCACGCCGCACCGGGGCCTGGCGCCGCTGCGGAAGCAGGCGCTGGTGCCGCCGGACCTCGGCCTCAACGTGGGCCAGTTGGAGTGGACGGTGCGCGTGCCGGACGGCTGCCGGCTGGCGGCGGTCGGGGGCAACATGGGCAAGCCCGT
>CAYUDW010000325.1:0-3191 GCA_964442595.1 uncultured candidatus Brocadiaceae bacterium | reverse complement strand
ACCAGCCGGAGGATTCCCGGGGGATCCAGAAGCGCCAGCCGGCCCGGTATGCCGGCGGCCCGTCCGTCTGCGGGGCGCGGCGGCCGGTCTCAGGGTCGAAGGTCGTGATGGCCTCCCCGCCGGCGTGGCGGCTCACGGTCACGTCGACCACGATGAAGTCGGTGTCCTCGCGCACGGCCGTCACCGCGCTGGCGTCCGGACGCGTCCACAGGTTCCCGGGCGCCTGCTGGTGGATGAGCGGGTGGTAGGCGCCCAGCGGCACGCCGTCGTAGCGCATGATCCACGCGTCCCGGCCGGTCGTGCTCTCCAGCTCGAGCGCGCCTGTGCGAATCACCAGCGGCAGCGACGGCCGCTCCTCCGACACCGGCGGCGGCCGGCGGGTCCAGTCCTCGGCGCCTTCCCGCTCGAAGACGGCCTCCAGCTTCCCGGCCAGGTGCAGTTCGCACGCCCGGGGATTGAGTTCGGCGGCCGTGGCAGTCAGCTCGGGCCAGGGCTCGTCGCGCTCGTTGACGAGGCCGTAGTTGCTGTCCTCCGGGAACGTGCTGCTGATTCCGAGCGCCGGCTCGTCCACGTACATGAAGTAGTCCGAACCGACGAAGAACGGCAGGCTGAACAGCGTGCTCTGGAAGAAGCGGTAGCAGCGGGCCTTCTGCGTCTGCGTGGCCACGCGCATTCCTGCGCCGTGCTCGCAGGGCAGGCCGCTGTCCAGCGCGGGGAAGCACCACTCCGTGAGGAACAGCGGCTTCTGAGCCCGCGAGTAGATCTCGCGGTAAGACTCCACCAGATCCTGCGGCACGCCCCGGTCCACGTCGATCCGGGGGTAGCTGTTGAACGAGACCACGTCGCAGTAACTCCCGGCGACGTCCCAGAGGCCGGGCGACCAGCCCGCAAACCGGCAGCCCAGGATCATGTGGTTCGGGTCGTGGCGCCGGATGGCCTCCGTGCATTCCTTGAAGTAGCGGTCGGCCACCAGGCGCACGTATTCCATCGCCATCTGCTGCGCCTCGTCTGTTGCGGGCTGGGCGGGGTCGGTCGAGGCGGCCAGTTCGTCGAACGACGCATAGCTGGTCTTGAGCGCGCGGTTGAACGCCTCGATGGTGGGGCAGTGCTTGCGCACGATTTCCATCCACGCCTGCCTGGCGGAGTGGTCGGCGGGCTTGCGCCATGTCTCGGTCCATAGGCCGAACTCGTTCTGCCAGTTGCCGAGCCCGCCGAACCACTGGAGCTCATTGTCCAGGAAGTAACCGATCAGCCATGGATCGTCCCGGTTCGGGGCGCAGACCTTGCGCGCCGTCACGTCGCAATGGCGCGGCCATCGCGGTGAGAACACGTTCGGGAAGCCCGTCCACGTCGTGCGCGGCACGATGTCGTCGATGTCGGCAAAGCTCCGTCCCGCGCCGAGCCATTCCGTGTGGGCGAAGTACGTGCGGCGCAGGTGCTTCGAGTGGCCCGCCGGGAGGGTGTTGAACCCCCAGCCGCGCAGGCGTTCGGCCACGGCCTTCGCCCACTTCTCCTCGCTGCCGTACTTCTGCTCGACGAACCGGTGGTGCGGCGAGTAGCCCAGCTTCTCGCACCAGTGGGCGTTGTAGTTGATGTGGTCGGTGCCGACCATGAAGAAGCCGAGCCCGTTCGGGTCGATCAGCCACCAGGTGTCCCCGTGCTTCTCGGCGTGGAAGAACCCCGTCTTGCGCCCATGCACCTGCGGGCAGCCGGGCACGTCGTAGGGCGGGAACTGCCGGACTGCCTCTTCAGTCTCGGGAGCTGGAACCATGTCCGTGACCTCCGCTTGCACGTCGTCGAAAGCGCCCGCCAGAAACGAAGCTTCGAGGGCGGGGGCGCCGGCTCTTACGGCGGGCCTGCCCTCGTCGAAGGCGAATCCGAGACGCCGCAGCACCGTTCCGTCCTCATTCGCGACCGTCCCCTCCACGCCCTCGGACGAAAGCCTGATCCGCAGGCGGTAAGGGCGGCCGTACTCCCACTGGAAGCCGGACCCCTCGTCGTACGTGCGCCGCAGGACCGTCGGCCCTTCGAAGTTGGCGAGCCAGCGTCCTTCGAAGCACTCGGTGAGTTCGACGAAGCGGCCCATCTCGTTGCCTTCCGGCGCCTGGACCAGTCCGAGGTGCCAGTAGTTCCCCCCGTCGCGCCGGACGGCCAGGCCGGCCACGGCCCAGCCGGTCCCCTTGTGTTCGGCGATTCGCATCGTGGCCTTGACGACGACGCGGCGGCCGTGCGGGAGCCTCTGAAGGACCAGGAAGCTCTTCGCGCCGCCGTCGAACTGCATCTCGCCATCCCTCACGGCCCACGCGGCCGAGTCCGGCGCCCAGGCGGGCTCGCCCGCCGACCAGTCGGCGTAGTCGAATCGGTCGGCCCACTCTTCGGCGGCACAGGCCGAACCGACAAGGACCATAATCACACATGACTTCAGCAGCAAGGCCGAGGTGTTTGGCATCGTTCTGTCCGCTTGGCGCTATCCCTTGGGCTTCGGTGCCCGCTATGCTAACTTGGCTGGGGTCCGGCGGCAAATGCAGCACAAGGAGCCCGGGGAGCCGTTCGATTCGAGCCGCGGTTCTTGATATGTTCTGTCTGCTGGGAAGTGCTCTTATGCGGGAGGCGACCGATGAAGTGCTGCCTGGCACTGGCGGGATGGTTGTTATGGACGGCAGTTTGCACCGCAACCGCCGCAGCCCAAGACGTCCCTGGCCAATTCCGCGTGCGCGGTCGACACGCGGCCCCGCACCCCTACCTCGGCGACCCGGGCCTGGACGTTCCCGGCGCCGTGCAGGTTGAGGCGACGGACGCCGAGATGGCGCGCGGGTTCGCAGTCTTCGCTCGGCCGGCCACAGACGTCGTCATGCCCGATTACGTGCCTGCCGCCGCCGACCGATGCGACGTCCTGCAGGCGCGGGACTGCCCCGGGCAGTACGGTCCGATCACGTTCTGCGTCCTGGCCCTGCGGGCGGGCGAGTTCTCCGTGCAAGTGGGCGACCTGCTCAGCGCAGGCGGCGGGCGCATCGGGGCATCGAACCTGGACGTGCGTGCCGTCCGTTACGTCGAGGTGACGGCGGGAGGCGAGCCCCAGACCATTCCCCTGCTCATCGAGGCAGCCGAGCGCAGGCGCGTCGCGGCGAACCGCCTGCAGCAGTTCTGGATCACGTACTCCGTCCCCGAGGAGGCAGCGCCCGGCGTCTACG
>CAYUDW010000324.1:0-3202 GCA_964442595.1 uncultured candidatus Brocadiaceae bacterium | reverse complement strand
GCGTTCTCCTTTCCCATCGCTGGGACCTCCTTCGCGGGCGCAGCCGGGCCGCCCAATGGGGATCATCTCTGCGCACCCTACCGGACACAGAAACACAACCGACAAGGATAGCCCATCCGATCTGCCTGTCAAAGGCCGCTCGCCGCGTGCCGCGCGGAGGTGTGTGGGCTGGCACGGCCGAATGTGCCCGGGTATCATTGCTCCAAAGCACCACCCACGCAACGTTGCGGAAAGGAGACAGACATGGCAAAGCCCTTCTTCGTCGAGGCACTGGAGAAGAATGATCCCGAGCTGCTGGCCCACATGAACTCGTTGCAGGAGTTCGCAGGCAAGGACGGCGCGCTGCCGCCCAAGGTCAAGACCCTGATGAGCATGTTGGCAGACGCCATACTGGGCCACGCGGACGGCGTCAGGTCCATCGCCGAGAGAGCCCGCGCGCAGGGCGCCACCGAGCAGGAGATAGCCGAGACCGTGCGGATGGCTTTCCTGTGCGGCGGCATGCCGGGCCTGGTCACAGGGACGCACGCGTTCCGGAACTGACCGGGCGTGCATGCACATCCGCCTTTCTGGGAAGGAGGGCCCTACCATCGCCGGCGACACGGTAGTCCTGGTCAACACGAACGAGATGCGGCCACGAATAGCGCCCATCGCCCTCGACTACATCGGCGGGGCGCTGGCGCAGGCGGGCCGCGAGGTGCAGCTTGCGGACCTGAGCTGGGCCGAGGACGCGGCCGTCGCGCTGGCGAATGTTCTGCGGACGGCCGAGCCGCGCCTGGTGGCGGTCACGTTCAGGAACTCGGACGACTGCTTCTGGCCCAGCGCGGCGTCGTTCGTCCCCCGGCTCGTCGAGATCATCGGCCGCATCCGCTCTCTCACAGACGCGCCGGTCGTGCTGGGCGGCGCGGGCCTCTCCGTCTTCCCCGAACCGATCCTGGAAGCGTGCGGATGCGAGTTCGGCGTGCGGGGCGAGGGAGAGGTCGCCCTCGTGCGGCTGCTCCAGGCGCTGGAGAGCGGGAACGGGCTCGACGAAGTGCCCGGCCTGGTCCGGCGCGCAAAGGATCGCGGTCGAGACGAGTGGGTGCGCAACCCGTTGCGCTCCCCCGCCGACCTCGCCCTCCCCTGCTCGCGCGACCTGGTGGACAACCCGCGCTACTTCCGCGAAGGCGGACAGGCGGGCGTCGAGACCAAGCGCGGATGCGACCGCGCCTGCACCTACTGCGCCGATCCGGTCATCAAAGGCGCGTGCGTCCGCACCCGCAGCCCGGCCGAGGTGGCCGACGAGGTGGAAGCGCTCCTGCGACAGGGGATCGACGTCCTGCACCTGTGCGACAGCGAATTCAATGTGCCGCCGGAGCACGCGCTCGCCGTCTGCAGGGAACTCGTGGCGCGCGGACTGGGAGGGCGCGTGCGCTGGTACACCTACGCCGCCGTCAGCCCGTTCTCGGACGAGCTGGCACACGCGATGCGCCGGGCGGGCTGCGTCGGAGTGAACTTCGGCGCGGACAGTGCCAACGCGGAGATGCTGCGCACCTACGGCAGGCGGCACACGAAAGAGGACATCTTCGCCGCCATCGAGCACTGCCGCCGGCATGGGATTCGGGTGATGATCGACCTGCTCCTGGGCGGGCCGGGCGAGACAGAGGTGACGGTCCGCGAGACGATAGAGGCCATGAAGCAGGCCGGCCCGGACTGCGTGGGCGCGGCCCTGGGAGTGCGGCTCTATCCCGGCACGTCCCTCACCCGGAAGCTGGCTGCAGGGGGCGACCTGGCCGCCAACCCCCATCTGCGCCGCAAGGAAATCCCCTCTCTGGCAGGCATCCGCACCGAGGACAGCCTGCCCGCACAACTGCTCCAGCCCACCTTCTACATCAGCCGCGAGCTGGGCGAGAACCCGGCCGGGCTCGTCGTGGACATGATCGGCGGCGACGAGCGCTTCTTCGAGCCGATCCCCGAGCAAAGCACGGGCAATTACAACTACAACGAGAACCTGGCCCTCATCGAGGCCATCGCGAACGGGGCGCGCGGTGCCTACTGGGACATCCTGAGCCGGATGAAGGGGGCCGGCTCCTGAGCCCATAGGCCACACCCACTAAGCAGGCGGCCAGTTGCGGCAGCGCGACCCATCTGGTACCATTGCAAAGGCATCAGCGTGCCGAGGTCCCCGCATCGCCGACATGACCGCCGCAAGCAATGACACGCCCGACGTGCCGTCACCGGAGGAGAGCCGTCCGGCTGCTGCCGCGAGGCTCGCATGGCCCCTCGTGTGGACGGCGCTGGCGGTGGCATTCTTCCTCTATGTGTGGCTGCGCATCGACCCCGCCCTCGTCTACCACACGTACTGGGTGCGGGTGAACATCGGCCTGGGCATACCGGTCTTCTCGTTAAGCGCGCCCTTTCTGCGCCGGTTCTTGCTCTATCCGGGCGGGCCGGTCGAGGGCGCGGCGGCCCTCCTGGCCCAGTTCTACCAGTATCCGTGGCTCGGGGCTGCGATCATTACGCTCGTCACCGCCGTCCTGTGCTTTGCGGCGTTTGTGATGCTAAGGGCGTTCGGCGCGCGCCGAGTGAGGGTGCTGCACCTCTTGCCGGCCCTGCTCATGCTGGCGCTCCACGACCTCTACTACGACCCCCTGCCCGTTGCCCTGGCGCTGGCCGTGGCTCTTCTATGCGCCTGCCTCTACGGAAGCCTGCCCCGGCGCACGATAGCAGCGCGTCCGATCGCGTTCGTCGTCCTTTCGGTTCCCCTCTACTGCGCGGCGGGCGGAGCCTATCTCGTCTACGCGCTCCTGTGCGCAATGCTCGAGCTCCAGGTCAGGCGGCGCTACGCAGCGGGCCTGTTCTGCCTGGCCTGCGGCGCGGCCCTGCCGTACCTGGCCGGTGCGCAGCTCTTCCTCATCAGCGTGGGGGCAGCTTACGGCCGCCTGCTGCCGTTCCGCGCACGGTACGAACTGTGGCAACGGGTGCTGGGCACGGCGCTGTACGCCTACTTCCCGCTCGCGGCGGCCGCCGTGTTCGTCTGGATCCGGTATTGGAACCGGTCGCCGGCGCGTGCCCCCGCGGGGGGAGGTGCGCGCGTCGCCCTCCGCGTGGGCGGGGTGGTCCTGTTCGGGGCGCTGGCTGCGGCAACCGCCCGCTTCACGTTCGACGGAACGTTACGGAAGGTCGTCGCGGTGGACTACTGCGCCAGCCGGCGCATGTGGCCGGA
>CAYUDW010000323.1:0-3213 GCA_964442595.1 uncultured candidatus Brocadiaceae bacterium | reverse complement strand
AAGTACTGCAGGTCTTCGCACGTCATGCGGTAGCCGCTGGTCAGTCTGTCTCGCGGCGTGCGGTTGGTGAAGAAGTGCTCGATCAGGTCAGGAATCCCTTCACATCTGCTACGTGCCGCGTTCAGGTCCAGCCGCTTGGCCAGAGCCGGGTTGTTGCGGACGCTAGGGTACGTTTTCATGCCGCCGAGCGGCTCGAATAGAAGAAGGCGCTCGTAGTAGGTTTCGTGCCGCGGGTTGATGGTGATGCAGAGGTCGTCAGCCTTGAGCACGAGCGTGGCATAGTCGAAGACGCTCTTCATCATCTGAAGCAGCATGGGCAAGGCGCGCCGCAGCCGACGACGCCGGTCCGCCAGCATGGTGACCTCGGCCAACTGCCGGCCCTGTTGACGCAGGCCTTGGACCTCTTCGTGGTATATATCGTCCATCGGCAGGCCCACCGGCGTGTCCGGCACGAGCGTAACCGTGGCGATGAGATCGCCGTCCAGCAAGGATACGAAAGTGACGGTGCTCGGGAAAGCGTTGAAGAGCGAGAGACGGACTTCCGAAGTGTTAGGCGCGATGTAACCTCGCTGGCGGTAACTCCCATAGACGAGGTGGAAGGCCTGCTGGAGCTCATCCCGGGATGCGGCGGGTCGCACAGTAACGCGCCCGCCCGAATCCCCGATATCCGGCAGCCGGATCACGTCTTTGCCCATCGAGGCACCCAGCCTTCCTCTCGAGAGAAGGCGCAGCCCCGGCGTCCGGCGTTTCGGACAGGCCCGCCTTACGGAACCTTCTACACGCACGGGGCACCCGAATGCAAGCCCCATTTGATGCGCCGGCACTGGTGGCGAGCTCTCCAAGTACCTGATACCCCTCTGACAGGGCGTCTCCGGAGACTGAGAAGGTGAGCAGATGCCGTGCCAGACACGTCCCGATGAGCACTGAAGAGTGCCGCCCCACCGAAGGGCGTCGCCCCCCCTTCCTGCCCGCCCGGCCGGCCACGGGCCCAGCATTCACCGGCAGTGGCCGACGACCCGTTGAGCCAGGCAGACACGTACGTCCACGCTAATGGACACCTGGAAGGCGCGGCCCCGGCAATGCCGCGGCAGCCAAAGGGCCGAGCGCCGCGTCAATGCAACACGGGTGTTGAGCCATGGCGACACCTCGCCGAGCAAGATGGGGCTTGAGGGGGGACGCAGGTTCGGGCGGGGCCTCTGGATAGGGCATCTGTGCCCCTTTCCTGCCTGTAGGGGAGCTTTGTGGCCGCGCTCGACACAGCCGCCGGCATTCACTCATCTTGCTTGGCAATGCACGGAGTCGGCACGGGGTTTGCCGCGTAATGCCCAAGCGCGATTCTCATTCCGCACGGGCGGCACCTGGGCAACGAGAGCCATGTCATCCCCCTTGATCCTGTTCGTCTCCTCGGATGCCGAGTCCATTGCAGCGCTCCAGCGCGCGGCGCAGTGCCTGCCCGCTCGTTTGCGCGTTGCTGACTCGCCTCCCGAGGCAACGAAGGCCTTGCAGCGAGGGCACTTCGAAGCCGTGCTCGTCCAGGTGGACGGGGGCCACACGGCTGAACCCAGATACCACCCCGCGCTGAGCGCATCCAGTCCCGTGGTAGCAGTGGCCAGAAAGGGCTCCATCGCCCAGGCAGTGAGAGCCGTCCAAGCCGGCGCGACCGATTACCTCTCCGTCTCAACCGCCGACCCGCAGACGCTGGCCGAGCGGCTGCGCGCGGTCATGCTGGCAGGTCGTCGGGGGCCCGTCGCCCACGAGTGGGCGCTCGGCCGTCCCGTCCTCTTCCCGGAGTTCATAACGCTGGATGAGCGCACCCTGTCGGCATGCAGGATCGCCTGGCACTTTGCGGACACGGGGGTGGTCATCTGGCTGAAGGGGGAGACCGGCACGGGCAAGAGTCTGCTGGCCAGGCAGGTCCACCTCGCCTCGGGGCGTCACTTCGCCCGCTTCCTCGAGCTCAACTGCGGCGTGCTCACGCGCGTCCAGCTTCTGCGGGAGCTTTTCGGCAACTCGGAGGCGCCGCGGAGAGGCCCCCCTGGGGGTTCCCTGAGGCGGGCCGCCGGCGGTTCCCTGCTGTTGGCCGAGCCCACCAGGCTCGACCCTGAGCTCCACGACGCCCTGTTGGGCGCCCTGGGGGGAGGCGAACGGTCCGGCGCCGGGGATGCGCCGGCTCCGGAAGTCCGGTTGATGCTGGCCAGCACGCAATGGAAGGACGCGGAGTGCGATCCCCTGCTGGCGGCAATCTCCAGCCGGATGGACGTGATGAGCGTGCAATTGCCGCCGCTGCGGGAACGGATCGCGGACGTACCTGTGCTGGCGCGGCATTTCATGCGGCTTTGTTCGGCCCGGCACGGCTGCCAGACAGAGCGGATATCGCGGGCAGCCCTCAGCGCGATCATGCGCTACGGGTGGCCGGGCAACGTGAGGGAGCTGGAGGCGGCGATCGAGTTCGCCGTGGTGCTGGCCCGCCAGGGCACGATTGAGCCGGAGCACTTGCCCGGAGTTGTGCGAGCAGCCGAAACGGCGGCGGGGCCCCGGGGGAACGGAAGCCCCTTGCCGCTGAAGCAGGCGCTGCGCGAGTCCGAGCGCCTGCACATTATCCGGGCGTTGAGGACAGCGAACTGGAATAAACGCCGCGCGGCGCGTAGACTGCACATCAGCCGTTCTACTCTCTACAAGAAGCTACGAGAGCATGCCCAGTGGAACAGCGCGACGATCGTCGGAGGTGGCCCCGACTTCCCTTGAGATTGAGGGTCGACTTCTCCCCGGCAGGAAAGGAGTACCTTCAGGGCATCGGCACGACCGATAACGTCTCCGCCGGGGGGATGCACTTCCACACGCGCGACTGGCAATTGGTGCAAGAGGGGCGGTCCCTCTTGATCACGGCGTCCGGTATGGGCTACAGCAACCACGTGGCCCTGTCCCGCGCCCTGAACGCCAGAGCGACCGTGGTGAGGCTGGAACTGCCCACCAGCCGAGACCCCCTGCAAGCGAAGGCCGGCGTGGCCGTGCGCTTCGATGAACGACCGCGCGTCGAGTCCGCCGGCCTCTCTGCCTAAGAGCCCCTAACAAAGCTCCCTGCTGGCTTCGGCCGGCTGCAGCGCCGCCCTGCGGCGTCGGGCTGCATCGGCGATGCTCTGCCTCGCCCTCCTTGCATGACGCCGCTTCGCTCGGCCTCGGGCCGACGCGTGGGGTTCTGTTAGGAGCTCTAAG
>CAYUDW010000322.1:0-3231 GCA_964442595.1 uncultured candidatus Brocadiaceae bacterium | reverse complement strand
ACCTGGCGATGGCTGAATATGCAGTTGATGTTGCTGTGTACGAACTCGACCGGGTCCTCGATCGTGACGACGTGGTCGGACCTGCGCTCGTTCGCGTAATGCAGCAGCGCCGCCAGCGTCGTGCTCTTGCCGCAGCCGGTCGGCCCGGTGCAGAGGATGATGCCCTTGGGCAGCATGACCAGGTCGATGATCGCCTGCGGCAGCCCCAGGTCCTCCACCGTCATGATGTCGAAGGGGATGAGCCGCTGCGCCATCGCGGGACCGTTGATGTCCCGGTACACGTTGGTGCGGAACCGGGCCACGCCGGGGATTTCGTAGGCGAAGTCCGAGTCGTTGACGGCCTCGTACTCCTTGCGGTTCTTCTCCGGAATGATCTCGTAGATGAGGGACTTGACCTGGTCGCCCGTCAGCGGCGGGAGCTTCATCTTCTGAAGCAGGCTGTCGATCCGCACGATGGGCGGGGAGTCGGTCACCAGGTGGAGATCAGAACCGGCGTTCTTCATGAGGAAGTTCAAGAATTTGTCGACCTGTGCCATCGGTGCACCTCCGCTCCAATATCGGGACGTTGACCGCCGGGGACTATACTAGCACCGTCGTGCGGGGGCGTCAAGCATTGTCAGCCCCCCAGGGACGGCGCCGCCCGATCTCGGTGCGGGGATTACCGGCCCGCCCGCAGCAGTCGCTCCAGCCGCTCGAGCGTCCGCTGGGTGGCGCCACGGCTTTCCTGCACGATCCTGCGCCCCGCCTGGGCCATGCGCTCGGCCGCGGACGGTTCGGAGAGCAGCCGGTCTACGTGCCTGGTCAGCTCGCGCGCGTTGCGCACGACGAGCGCCGCGCCTGCGCTCCTCAGCAGGTTCATCTCCGGCCCGAAGTTGGCCGTGTGGGGCCCGGTCAGCACCGGCTTGCCCAGGGCGACCGGCTCCATCATGTTCTGGCCGCCCCCCGGCGCGACCAGGCTGCGTCCGACGAAGGCGCAAGTCGCCAGTCCGTAGCAGGTGACCAGGTCGCCGATCGTGTCCACGACGACGACCTCGTTGCCCGAGGCAACGGCCGCGCCAGAGTCCAGCGCCCTCTTCGTCGCCACGGGCAGGCCACGCGCCCTGACCGCTGCCACGGCCTCGGGGGCGCGTTCGATGTGTCGCGGTGCAATGATCATCCTCAGCTCGCGGTGCCTGAGCCTCAGGTCCCGATACACCGTGGCCAGGATGGACTCCTCCCCGCGGTGCGTGCTGCCCGCCACGAGCACGGGGGATCCGGGCGCAATTGCGAACAGGCCCTGCAGGCGCCGCTGGTCCTCGGCCTTGACCTCGACGGCCAGGTTGTCGAATTTCAGCGAGCCGCAGTTGTGGACCCGCTGCTCCGGCATGCCGGCAGCGATGAATCCCCGAGCGTCATCGGCGCTCCTGGTGCAGCAGACCAGGACCGGATCCCAGAGCCGTCGGCACAGGCGCGTCAGCGCCCGTAGAAACCGCCGTGAACGGCGCCCGATGCGCCCGTTGACGACGCCCATCGGCACGCCTTCGGCGCGGCAGGCCAGCGCGAAGTTCGGCCAGAACTCCAGCTCCACCAGGATCACCGCTGCGGGACGCACGCGGCCCAGCGCCGTGCGCACGCAAAGCGAGAGGTCGATCGGCATGAAGAAGGCGGGGCAGTCCGGGTAGAGCTCGTGCAGACGGGCGGCGCCCGTGTCCGTGTTCGTCGAGAAGACGATTTGCCAGTCCGGATGGCGGCGGCGCAGCTCGGCGACCAGTTCCCTGGGGATGGCGGCCTCTCCCACGCTCGCGCAGTGCACCCAGAGGCGCCGCGGTCCGCCCGGGAGCACCGGCACCAGGCCCAGCCGCTGCAGCAGGCCGGCCCGGTAGCGCGGGGCCTGGGGCACCTTCCATAGCCAGTACGGCAGCAGGACTGCGGCCCCGATCAGGTAAAGACAATCCAGTATCCAGCTCATCGGCACCCCAGCGCGAAGGGCGAAATCCAGCGCCCGGACACCGTCTAGAATAACCAGAGCGCGGGCGCGAACGCAACAGAGCCGCTGATGGCTGCCGTCCGCGTCCGCCGCGCCACGAAGGCCGCAACGCAAACGCCCCCTCACACAGGCCGTTGACAAACACCCGGACGTCCGGTAGGAATACCCCTCTTGCCCCTTCCCTGTTTGCTCTGTGCGGGAGAAGTGACAATGCCGGAATTGGTGAGAGTGGGCGTGATCGGCACCGGCGGCATCGCCATACGGCAGGCGCAGCGCCTGGCCGAACTGGAAGATGTGGAGATCGTGGCCGGTTGCGACATCAGTGAGAAGAACCTGGAGAAGTTCGCCGAGAAGTACGAAGTCGCCCATGCGTACAGGGACTTCAACGAGATGGTCCAACTCGACGAGATGGACGCCATCACGGTCTGCACGCCCAACTACATGCACAAGGAGCCCACTGTCGCCGCGCTCAAGGCCGGCAAGCACGTCATGGTCGAGAAGCCCATGGCCATGAACGTGCAGGAGGCCCAGGCCATGGTGGACGCGGCCGAGCAGAGCCCCGGGCGGCTGACCATGGGGTTCCAGTACCGGCTCAGCCCCGGCGCTCAGGCCATCAAGCGCTTCGTGGACGCGGGCCAATTGGGGAAGGTCCTGTTCGCGCGGTGCCAGGCGCTGCGGCGCCGCGGCATCCCGAGTTGGGGCGTGTTCGGACGCAAGGAGCTTCAGGGCGGCGGCCCGCTGATCGACATCGGCGTCCACATCATGGAATGCGCCCATTTCCTGATGGGCGAGCCGAAGCCAGTGGCCGCCAGCTCCCAGATGTTCACCTACCTGGGCGACAGAAAGCCGGATGCTGAGGCGCCCTGGGGAGCGTGGGATTGGGAGACCTACACCGTCGAAGACCTGGCCATCGGCCTGATACGGTTCGACAACGGCGCCGTCATGTCGGTCGAGGCCAGTTTCGCCGCCCACATCAAGGAAGACGTTTTCAACTGCCAGCTCATGGGCGAGAAGGGAGGCTGCGTTCTCCATCCTCCCACGATCTTCCGGGACGAAGTTGGCACCATGGTCAACGTCGAGCCCGGCTACGTCGGCAAACGGCAGGCGATGGACAGGAAGATCGACGACTGGATCGCCGACGTGCGGGGCAAGGCCAAAACGCAGTGCCCGGCCATCTCGGGGCTGAACGTCCAGAAGATGCTGGACGGCCTCTACGCCAGCGCCGAGGCCGGCAAGGAAGTGGCGATCTAAGGCGCTATTGCAGA
>CAYUDW010000321.1:0-3254 GCA_964442595.1 uncultured candidatus Brocadiaceae bacterium | reverse complement strand
ACGGTCGCACGGGCCCCGGCGGCATTGCAGGTCTTGGCAGGCATTACGCCCTCCTATTCAGGGGGTTTCCCATTGCATCGGGGAGCGTTACCGGGTAACATGCAAGCTATTCATCAGTAGTGCCTATTCTACTCGTTGAAGGTCGGCAAGGCAAGTGCAATATCGTTTACCCGTTATTTCGACTTGTAAAAGCCCTTTAGCCGTCATATAATATTGTTTACCAATACTTGCGCCCGGCAATGTGCAGGCCCGTTCGGAGCGCTTCCGGTCGCCCCAGGCGGCTTTCTCGGTGCGCGACCGGTGTCCCGAGCCACAGAGGAGGGGGAGAAGAACGCGATGGCAACCAAGGAAGAAGGAAGGCCGCACAAGACGGCAGGCGAGAGACTGCGCGCGGTTCGCGCCGAACTCCGGCTAAGCCAGTCCGAATTGGCCGAGGCGATCGGCATCACTCAGAGCAGCATTGCGGCTTACGAGGCCGACAGCCGCCGCCCTCCCCTGCCCGTGCTCCTCGCACTGGAGCACGAGCTGCGGATCAACCACGAATGGCTGCTGACGGGCACGGGCGACCCGCTGGTGGGCGCGCGTCCCGCCCGGCCCGTCATCGTGACCAGCCCCGAGGAGCTGCGAAGCCTCCGCCGGCTCGAAGGCGAAGACCAGTACTACGCCGTCCCCTACCTGCGCGATCCTGCCGCCGCCGGCACCGGGCTCATCATGGAGGAGCAGGTCGAGGGCTACTGCGTCATCCACCGGCGCGTCGCCCCGCACCCCGAGACGATCCGCTGCGTGCGCATCTCCGGCGACAGCATGGCCCCCACCCTGACCGACGGCAGCATCGTCGCCGTGGACATCACGCCGGTGCCCTTGCGCAACCTCGAGGGCCGCATCGTCTGCTCGCGCACGCACGACGGGGGCGTGGTGATCAAGCGACTGCGCGTGCGCAACCACTTCGCCCTCCTCTTCTCGGACAACGAGGACCAGCGCACGTTCCCGCCCATCGTGCTGGACCTGCGCGAGTTGCCCGATCCCACAATCGGCCAGGTCATCTGGGCCTGGGTGGACCTGCGCTGAGCGCCGGCGGGCGGAGCCAATGCCTTTGCCTCCTCGCAAGCCCCGGGCTATAGTGAGGCCCCCTTGCTCCATGGAGGAACTCGCACGATGGCGAATCACGTGAAGGTCAGCACGATCGGCGCCCGGCCCTTGCAGGTAGAGCGGGACCTCGAGCCGCAGGCGGTCGTGGCCAGGATGATCGAACACTGGCGCGGCCGGCTGGACCAGGTCCTGCCCGACCGGCCGGACCTCATCCTGTTGCCCGAGGCGTGTGACAGGCCGCTGAACTGGCCGGCCGACAGGGCGAAGGAGTACTACGCCGTGCGCAAAGACCAGGTGCTCGACTTCTTCAGCGAGGCCGCCCGGGAGAACGGCTGCTACGTGGCCTACTCGGCCAAGCACCAGGCAAAGGACGGCACATGGCGGAACTCGACCCGCATCATCGACCGCTCCGGCCAGGTTGTCGGCGCCTACAACAAGAACCACGTGGTGATCGGCGAGTACGAGGACGGCGGCGTCCTTTACGGCAGGGAAGCGCCCCTCATTGAGTGCGACTTCGGGCGCGTCGCGTGCGCGATCTGCTTCGACCTGAACTTCGACGAGCTCCGGCTGAAGTACGTCGAGGCGAAGCCGGACCTGATCCTCTTCTCCTCGATGTATCATGGCGGGCTGATGCAGGCCTACTGGGCCTACTCGTGCCGGTGCCACTTCGTGGGGGCCATCGCCGGCCCGCCCAGCGCCATCATCTCGCCCATCGGTCAGGTGATCGCCACCAGCACGAACTACTTCGACTTCGTCACGGCCACCGTCAACCTGGACTGCGCGGTGGCGCACCTGGACGAAAACCGGGATCGATTCCGCAGGATGAAGGCGAAGTACGGTCCCGGCGTCACGATCACCGATCCCGGCTACCTGGGGCCCGTGCTGCTGGCGAGCGAAACGGAGGAGGCCAGCATTCGAGATATGGTCGAGGAGTTCGAAGTGGAGCTACTGGATGACTACTTCGCGCGTTCGCTCGCCCATCGCCACGCCCCCGGTCACATCGAGCAGTAACGCGTCACGGGCCATTCGAGTTGCACGGCGGCGCGCGGCCCGTATAATGCCCGCGCCGTCCGAAGCCGTGCTCCCAGCCGAAGGTTCACCATGCCTCGCTTGTTCGCTGCTTCGCAGCTTGACTGGGTGCCCGGCCGCGCCTAATATCAGCCCCCGCGCGGCCGTTTCTGTGAGACGGGAGACGCAGGCGTGAGCGACTACAGGATGCGTAAGGTCGTGGGCATCATAGGCGGCATGGGTCCGTTGGCAACGGTGGATCTGTTCCGCCGAATCATCGCCGCAACGCCCGCCCGCACAGAGCAGGACCATCTGCACATCCTGATCGACAACGACCCGAGCATCGGCGACCGCACGCTCGCCATCGAGGGCAAGAGACCGTCGCCGCTGCCGGGAATGGTGGCCGCCGCACGCAGGCTGGTCGGAGCCGGCGCCGAAGTGCTGGCCATGCCCTGCAACACGGCACATTACTGGTATGACGACCTGTCCGACGCGGTGGGCGTCCCCGTGCTTCACATGATCCGTCTTACGGCGCGGGCGGCGGCCACACGCCTGCCGCGCGTGGCGAAGTTCGGGCTGCTGGCCACGACCGGGACCGTGAAGACCGGCCTGTACGAAGCGTTCTTCAGGGAGCAGGGACGGGAGATACTCGTCCCCACGCCCCAGCAGCAGCGCGACCTGGTGATGGCCGCCGTCTACGGAGAGGACGGGATCAAGGCAGGGCGGCTGGATGGGCCGCCCAGGGAGCGCGCCGACACGGCCATCGCTGCCCTTGTCGCCCAGGGCGCGGAGGCAATCATCCTTGGCTGCACAGAACTCCCGCTCCTCTATCCGGGCTCCGAGCATAAGGGAGTAGCCCTGCTGAACCCGACACAGGTGTTGGCAGAGGCCTGCGTGGAGTGGGGACTGGGCAACGTTCCGGCAGAATGATCGGACCTTCAGGAGTGAAATGCGGGGCCCACGGCCCATTCGTCCCCGTCCTCGATCACGTTCCCGTGGCAACGCCGACCGTCCCCGACGACGAGCACGAGCACGACGGCGAGTAGCCGATGAACGTGCAACACCGACGTTGAAGCTCCCCCAGACCGTGGAAAGGGACCGAGCAGGCCGCCATGCCACTGCTGCCCATCATCCTGATCCTCATCTCGTGCTTCACG
>CAYUDW010000320.1:0-3280 GCA_964442595.1 uncultured candidatus Brocadiaceae bacterium | reverse complement strand
CCGGTCCTCCTGTTCAACCTAAAGAAGCCCATGCGCTCTTGCAGTTCACGTTTTCCGCTGGCCCCCTGGCCCCGCGCCGCTTCTAACAAGCACTCCGTTCTTTAGGTTTTCACATTAGGCCGGTCGGGACTCATACCACTCCAGCGTCCGGCTCACGCCCTCCTCGAAGCTGACCTTCGGATCGTAACCGATCAGGTTGCGGGCGTGCGAGATGTCCGCGTGCGAGTGTTTCACGTCACCCGCGCGCGCGGGCGCGTACTCGGGCGCCACGTCCTGGCCCGTTAGGTCTTGGAGCAGCTCGATCAGCTTGTTCAGTGTGTGCCGTTGGCCGCAGCCGAGGTTCACGACCGCCCCGGCCGCGCCGGGTGCCTCAGAGGCCTGAAGGTTGGCGGCGACCACGTCGTCAACGAACGTAAAGTCGCGCGACTGCTCGCCGTCGCCGTAGACCGTGGGGGGCTGGCCGGCCAGCAACCGCCGGATGAAGATCGGGATCACGGCTGCGTATTGGCTGTTGGGGTTCTGCCGGGGGCCAAAGACGTTGAAATAGCGCAGTGAGACCGTCTCCAAACCGTAGACGCACGTGAAGGCGCGGCAGTAGTGTTCTCCGGCCAGCTTGCTGACGGCGTAGGGGCTTTGGGGGTTGGGCACCATGTCCTCGCGCTTGGGCAGGACGGGCGTGTCGCCGTACACGGAGCTGCTTGAGGCATAGACGACGCGCTTGACTGCGGCGTCGCGGGCCGCCAGCAGCACGTTGAGTGTGCCGTCGACGTTGGCGGCGTTCGAGGCGGCCGGGTCCTCGACTGACCGGGGCACGCTGGGGATGGCGCCCTGATGCAGCACGTAGTCGGCCCCGGCGAATGCCTTCTTCAGCAACTCCATGTCCAGTATGCTGCCCTGGTACATGACCACGTCGCCGAACCGGCCGTCGAGGTTCTCCAGGCGGCCCGTGGCCAGGTTGTCCACAACTCGGGCCTCGTGGCCGAGCTCCACCAAGCGATGCACGATGTTCGACCCGATGAAGCCCGCTCCTCCGGTCACTGCGTACACGGCCATATCCTGCATCTCCCTGAAGAGTGGAAGCCATTACACAGTATAGCCGAACGGCCGGGAGCCCGTGACGGTCAGGCGAACCCCTGAACGTACCATGATGTTGTGCCGATTGCAGACGATGGCCGCCAGGTCGTCTGCGGGCATGGCGCCCACGCTGAAACTGGCCACGGGCATACGGCCTTCCGGCGAGTCGGCAGGGAAAACCCGTATCCCCTCGATCGACCTCAGCGCCTTGGCCCACCCTCAGCCTCAGGAAGGGTTGACATGCCGACCCGTGCCGTGTATCTTCCCGTCGGTTTGGGCCCCCTCGGGAGTTCCTCCGCAGCTTAGGCCGAGGGTCGGGACATGGGCGCACCGGGGAAGTACAGGGCGGCAGGTGCGGAGTCCTGGCACGCGGCAGACGGTGCTTACAATAGAGGACACGCTTTGGGTGACGGCCGAAGGCTGTGAGCGGCTGGCCCTGCGGAATGCAGATCGGCTTTGGGTGGTGCGCTGATGCAGGGATCATTGGGGCCGCCTAGAGAGCAACCGGCCGACGGTGAAGCGCATCAGCGAATCGCCGAAGGAGAAACCGGATAGATGAAGATCGGATTGATCACAGATGAAGTCAGTGCGGATCCAGAAACGGCCTTTGAGCTGGGTGCGGAGTGGGGGGTGCGCGATTTCGAGATCCGAGGATTCGACTCGCAACGAGTTCCCCTGTTCTCCCCTTTCCAGAAGGATTACCTCCGGGAATTGATGGAACGGTATCGCGCCCGGGTACTTGCGATTTCCCCGGGCCTCTTCAAGATTCCTTACCCGGATGCGACCCGTACGAGTTTCCCACTTCGCGCCTTTGACGTCGACCTCCATCGCCGCTGGCGAAGCGCCTGGGATTCGCTGGCCTATCACCTCGAGGAGCTTCTGCCCAGTTCCCTGGACTATGCTCGCGAGATCGGCGCCCAGCGGGTGATCGCCTTCGGCTTCCATCGGGGGGGGCAGCCGGCCGGAGAGGCGCCCGACGAAGTCTTGCAGGCGCTTCAGAAAGCGGCTCAACTCGCTGGCAAGGCCGGTCTCTTCCTGGATCTTGAGGTCGAGGCGGATTATTGGGCCGACACGGGCGCCCGGACGGCCAGGATGCTTGATCAGATCGGGGAAGAGGCCCTGGGCGTCAACTGGGACCCGGCCAATGCTGCGGTGGCCGGGGATAAGCCCTATCCAGAGGGATATCAGGCCGTAAAGGACTATGTACGCCACGTGCACTTTAAGGATGTTAGGTTTGAAGTGGATGGGGCCGCGGTGTACACCACAGAAGGGGTGATCGATTGGGAGGGGCAGATCCGAGCCCTGCAGACCGATGGCTATGAGGGGTATATCTCGGTCGAGACCCACATGCAGCCAAAGGTAGCCAGCGCGCGAGTGATGACTGTCCGGCTGCAGGGACTCCTGGATGGCGTGGCGAGTGAATGAACTCCGCCAGCCTTCCTCCGGCAAGGTGAATCCCGGAACCAGCGTCGGGAGACAGGAACGTGCATGTCGCGGATACAAGGCTCGCGGAAAGGATTCCTGAAGAAGATCCGTTAAGGAGACATCCCATGATGGAAGACGATTTGAAGGGCGTGATCCCGGCGGCCATCCTGCCGATGGACTCCGAATACCGGCCGGACTACGACGCTTTCGCAGGTTACCTCGATTGGCTGATCGGGCAGAACGCCGTGGCGCTGGCCATCAATATGGATACGGGGGAAGGGCCGCAGCTTTCGGTCGAGGAGCGCCGCCAGGCGGTGCGCACCGCCGCGGAGGTCGCCCGGGGACGGGCGCTCGTCCTGGCGGGGGTGATGGCTTCGACTACGGACGGAGCCCGGGCGATGGCCCGCGTCAATGCAGAAGCCGGGGCGGATGGTCTGGTCGTCTTCCCCAACACCGCATTCCGCAACGATCCCCTGGATCCGCGCATCCCTTATGACTACCACCGCTCCATAGCCGACGAAGCGGGCCTGCCGATCGTCCTCTTCCAGCTGGCCCCTGTCTTCGGCGGAGTTCTCTATACCCGACAAACGCTGCTAAAGCTGTGCGAGATCCCCCAGGTTGTGGCGATCAAGGATGCCTCCTTCGACGCCCAGTACTTTGCAGAAACGAAGAAGACCATCGATCAGGTTGGCCGCCCCATTACGGTTCTGAGCGGGAATGATCGCTTCATCACCGAGTGCTTCCTGCTTGGCGCCGAGGGGGCGCTCCTGGGCTTCGCGGC
>CAYUDW010000319.1:0-3311 GCA_964442595.1 uncultured candidatus Brocadiaceae bacterium | reverse complement strand
CTGAACGAGGTCGGCACCATGCTCGTGCCCGGTCCCACGGAATCCATGACGCCCGAGGGGTGGCGGGTGCTCGGGTGCATGGTGGTCGTTGCGGTTGCCTTGTTCCTGGCGGGTTGCCTCTATGTGTGCGTCAGGACGGGTTTCCGCAATCCCCAGGCGCTGACCTTGCTCGGCGCGGCGCTCGTCATGGCGGTGATGGTGGGGGCCGGTTGGTATGCCATCCGCCGCTGGGTAGGTTAGTGAGCCTGCCAGATCGAAGTGCCCGAGGAGCGGGGCACTCGTCGTCGCCCTTGCTCTCGTCCTCGGTCTTTACGCCGTGCTGGGGGGGTGTTTGACGGATGCAACGACGTTGGCGTATGCTGATGAAGCGGCAGCGGACGCAAGAGGTGGAAGGCGCTTCGCATGGGCGAATTGGTACCACAGAACCGACGGGCGAACGCGGAAGGGGGCAGCGGCGAGGTAACCTGTCCCGGCGAGAAGTACTCCATCTCGCGCGCCATCTGCCGCACGCGCCAGCGCAATCAGTATCCGAAGTGCCTCCTGTGCCCGCATCGCAGCGAGGACGCCGCCGGGCGGACGGCCATCGACCCCAAGGTCACGACTTCGATCTTCCGCTCCACCGGCGTTCTGGGCCGCGTCCCGCAGGAGATCAACGAGTACGTGGTGCGCAAGATCGGGCTGGCGGCCGCGCAGTTCCTCCGGGCGGAGAATCCGGCAGGCTCCCGCCTGGTCGTGGCCTGTGACCTGCGGGAGAACTCCCGCGGCTTCACCCGCATCTTCTGCGAGGGCGCCAACCGGGGCGGCATAGACACCACCAACATCGGCATCGTGCCTCCCGAACTGGTCGCCTTCGCGCTGGGGACCGATGGCTGCACGGGCGGGGCCTTCATCGGCGGGCGCAACTACGCCGACAACGTCAATGGCGTGCGGCTGTGGCGCAGCAATGCCGCCCTGGTCGGTTTCGGCGTCGGCCTGGAGAAGATCGCGCTGATAGCCAGACGTCTGCGCACCGGCCACAGCCGGCTGCCCGGGGAGATGAAGGGCGTTGACCTGTTGGGCGACTACGTGTCTTACGTGCTGAAGTTCGCTCCGAACCTGGCGCCGCTGAAGGTCGTGCTGGACGCCGGGTGCGGCGCGGCTGGGCGGGTGGTCGATGCGGCCTCAGCTGAGCTTCCTCTGCAGATCACCCCCGAGCACTTCGACGAGGACGGGCACAACGAGTTCCTCGGCAGGAACTTCCCCTCCGCAGCCCTTGTCTCATCGGTCAAGTCGCGGGTCCGCGAGGCGGGCGCCGACCTTGGCGCGGCGTTCGACTTCGACGGGCAGAGGATCGCGTTCTTCGACGAAAGGGGCGAGCTGCTCCGTCACGATGCGGCGGCCGGCCTGATCGGTGCGGAAGTGGTCGCCCGCACGCCGGGCGCGGCCATCGCCTATGACCTGCGGGCCAGTGCGGCGCTGAGAGAGCGCATCGCCGAGCACGAGGCACAACCCCTGCCGGGGCCCGCCACGCCCCTGGCCTTCACCCAGCATTTCCGCCGCAGCGACGCCGCCTACGGCGCGGACCTGACCGGCCTGCACTACTTCAAGGGCTTCTTCCGATCGCCCTCGGCCCTCGTTGCGCTGCTCCTTTTCTGCTCCTATGTTTCGCGGGAGAGGCAGGGCGTCTCGGAGCTTGCGGCGGACATGGATCGCTACAGCCAGAGCGGCGAGATAGCAATCTCGCTCCCTTCGGGCGAAGCCGCCCAGGAGGTGCTGGAGAAGCTAAGGGAGGAGTTCCCCGACGCCGAGCGCGACATGATAGACGGCCTGAGCGTGCGGCAGCCGGATTGGTGGTTCAACCTTCGCCAGCGCGGCAGCACGGCCGACCTGCGCCTGAACGTGGAAGGGCGCACTGCCCGCGACCAGAGAAGGGGCCGGCAGACGGTCGAGCGGCTGGTCTCGAACATCACCTCATCCATGGGGCAATAGGCGCCGCCGGCACGGCGTCCGTTGATCCCGCGCGCGCCCCCGAACATGACTGATCGTGATCCCCCCACAGTCTGCATCGTGACGTTCGGCTGCCAGATGAACAAGCTGGACAGCCAGCTCCTGCGCGGGGAGCTCGTGCGTCACGGCTTCGCGTTGAGCGACGAGCCCGACCGCGCGGACGTGGTTCTCTACAACACGTGTAGCGTCCGCGCGCACGCCGAGGACAGGGCCTTCTCTCACCTGGGCGCGTACCGCGGCCGAGCCGAGCAAGAGGACGGCTTCATCCTCGGCGTCATCGGCTGCATGGCGCAACGTCTGGGGCGGGGGCTGGTCGACCGGTTCGGCTTTGTCCGGCTCGTCTGCGGGACGAGGGCGCTGCTGCGCGTTCCCGAGCACCTGGAACGGATCATGGCCGGCGGCGGCGCGATCGTGGACGTCGAGGAGGACGGCCCGTTCCGGTTCCACAGGATGCCGAAAATGCGCGCGGCGCCGCATCGCGCTTACGTGAGCGTCATGCGCGGGTGCGACAACTTCTGCAGCTACTGCATCGTGCCCTACGTGAGGGGCCGGGAGGTGAGCCGCCCGACCGGGGAAATCGTCGAGGAGGTCGAGGCGCTTGCGGCCGAAGGCGTGCGGGAGGTGATCCTCCTCGGCCAGAACGTGAACAGCTATGGGAAGGGACTGGACGGACCAGTGACGCTGGCGGACCTGCTGGCCCTGGTCAACGACGTCAAGGGACTGGAGCGCATCCGGTTCGTGACGAGCCATCCGAAAGACATGTCGGGCGAGGTCCTCGACGCCGTAGGCGGACTGGACAAGGTCTGCGAGAACCTGCACGTGCCGGCCCAAAGCGGCTCGGACGCCGTGCTGCGGCGGATGAACCGGGGATACACGGCCGCGCAGTACCGCGAGATGGTCGAGCGTGCGCGGCAGAAGATACGGGGCGTCGAGCTGGCCAGCGACTTCATGGTCGGCTTCCCGGGCGAGACGGATGCAGACTTCGAGGACACCTTGCGGCTGCTGAGCGAGGTCGGGTTCCAGCAGAGCTTCATCTTCAAGTACTCGCCCCGCCCCGGAACGCGGGCGGCCCGCTGGCCCGACGACGTGCCGGACCAGGTCAAGAGGGAACGGAACCTGGCCCTGCTGGCGGCGCAGGAGCGGTTCGACGCCGAGCGCAGGTCGGCGATGGTCGGACAGGAGGTCGAGGTGCTGGTGGACGGACCCAGCAAGGGCGACGCGACGAAGCTGAGCGGACGCACGCGCCAGAACGACATCGTCGTCTTTGAGGGCGGTAGAGACCTCGTCGGCCGCTTGTGCACGACCCGAATCGTTGACTCGACCCC
>CAYUDW010000318.1:0-3317 GCA_964442595.1 uncultured candidatus Brocadiaceae bacterium | reverse complement strand
CGACCTACGGATTAAAAGTCCGTTGCTCTGCCTAGCTGAGCTACACCCTCATCAGAACACACTGAACCGGGTGGGACCCCGAGGCACCCGCCGCTGCGCCCGCATGGGCCGACGGCCTGCCAGAACGGGCCTTGGGGATCATCTGCGACTATAGCTCAGTAGCCAGCGCTGCGTCAAGCTCACTTCACGCATGAACCGCGCTGCCCCGATCCTGCCCGATCTATCCTTCAAGCGCACGGGCGAAACGGTCGCAGGACTCGCGGTCGAAGCTATAAGACCACGCCTGGGCCGCTGGGGCTGGGCGCACTGCGATCGGGGAGACTCAAGCCGCGACGCCCCAGACCCTCAGTCTTCCGGGTGCTTCACCTGAACTCAGGCATGGCCATGAGAAGCGAAGCAGCCCCGGCAAACGCGACGCTCATCGCATTGGCGGCGAGCACAATCCAGAGCAGCCGCCACGAGCGCCTGGCGCAGAATGGCCAGACCAGCGGCCAGAACTCGACGGCAGCGTTCACAAGGACGACGAGGAGCCAGGTCGCTACCCACTCGCCCGAGGTCGATGCCTGGACACCGAGCGCCAGCTCAGTGAACCCCGATAGCATCAGGGTCGACACGGGCAGGAGAATCAGCCCCAGGCCGGCAGACAGCGCATTGACGACCACAGCCGCCAGGAGAGCCTTCCTCCACGAGAACTGTAGCCACAATCGAAAGGCCAGCCATTCGGCTGCGAGCCCCACCAGCACGGCCCACGACGCGTAGTAATAGTACGTCACGTAAAGCCCAGGCCAGATCATGTCAGCGAGACACGGAAACATGGCGACCGTAGCTTATCCCTGCCGGCGATGGCTGTCAACGCTGTGCATGAGGGGAAGGAATGGCGAAAACGGATGCAATCTGAGGGCGCCGCTGAAACAGACGGTCAGGACCGACCTTGGACCGGGACGCGGCTCGCCTCATCGCGGTCCCCCTGGCAAACACATCGACGGCAGACCATGTGAGACAGATGGGCCGAGTCAAGCGAGGCGCAGGCCGTTTCGTTGACCGGTCGCAGTCACGCGTTAGAATGGACCGCCCGCGCCCGGACACGGACGTCCGGGCCGCCTGTGTCTGACGGAGAGGCAGGAAGCCATGCAGGACGAGAAGGTCTACTTTGCGTCGATCAAGATGAAGGACATCTCGGCGGACGCGTCGCTGCCCGCGAAGTACTCGCGCATGCTGGAGGGGTTCCCCCTCAAGGAAATGTTCGACGGCAAGCGCACGGCTATCAAGATGCACGTCGGCGGGAACGTCGGCTTCAGCACCGTCCACCCGCTTTTCGTGCGGATCCTGGTGCGGAAGCTGCGCGACGCCGGCGCCCGGCCGTTCATCACGGACGGCAGCTTCTCCCGCGAGGCCATAACGGCACGGGGCTACACGCAGGAGGTGATCGGCGCGCAGTTCATCCCCGCCGCCGGCGTCCAGGATCGATACTTCTACCCGGCAGAGGTCGACTACCGGGGACTGAAGAAGCTGGAGCTCTGCGGCAACATCGTAGACGCCGACGCGCTGGTCGACCTGAGCCACTTCAAGGGGCACGGCCATTCGGTCTATGGCGCCGCGGTGAAGAACCTGGGCATGGGCGCCGTGACCACCCGCACGCGGGGCGCCATCCACCAGCTCGTCACGCAGGAGCTCAAGTGGGACGCCAAAGCGTGCGTCGAGTGCCGGCAGTGCGTGGAGGGATGCCCGACGGGCGCTGCCCGGTTCGACGATAAGGGCAAGTTCACGATCGACTTCCATAGCTGCATCTTCTGCCACCACTGCGTCATTAGCTGCCCGGAGCATGCCATCTCGTTCGACGACCAGAACATCTACTACTTTCACTGCGGGCTGGCGCTCGCCACGCGCGAGGTGCTCAAGCGGTTCGATCCCGCCAACGTGCTCTTCATCAACGTCCTGCTGAACATCGCGTCATTCTGCGACTGCTGGGGATTCACGACGCCGTCCATCGTGCCCGACATCGGCATCATGGCGTCCCGCGCCATCATGCCCATCGAGCGGGCGTCGCTGGACATGGTCAGGGCGGAAGACTTCATCGAGGGTTCGCTGCCCGGCCACGTCCAGCGGCGCGAGGTCGAGGGACACCTCCTTCAGCAGATCTGGGGCAAGGATCCTCACGACCAGATCCGCGCAGGCCTGGAGATGGGCCTCGGCCCGGCCGACTACGAACTCGAGGAGGTGGACTGAAAGGCGGAGGGGAGCACCTGTGACGCGACGCGAACGGCTGAGGCGGTGCTACTTCCACGAGGAGCTGGACCGGCCGGCGGTCTACAGCCGCACGGCTTACCCGCCCGGCGACCCTTCTTACGACCCGCTCCGGGCCTACCTGGCGGAGCACAGCGAACTGAAGCGCGGCTGGTGGGGGCAAGTGCAGGCCCGCCCGCCCATCGACGTGCGGCGCGAGCCGCATTCTGACGATTGGGAGCGCGAGATCAGCGTGCTGCACACGCCGGCTGGCGACCTGGAGGCATCGCGCCTGGTCAGCCTGCGCGGCCAGCCGGGGCTGGACAGGACTCACTTCATCAACGGCGTCGCAGACGCCGAGACGTACATGTCCCTGCCGATGCCCGACGTGGGCGGCGAGGTCTCGTCCTTCTTCGAGGCGGACCGCGAGGTCGGCGACGCCGGCATCGCCGAGGCCAGCGTGGGGCACAACCCCGGCGGCGCGGTGGCGGGGCTCTGCGGGTCGGAGACCTTCGCGATCATGTCCATGACCGACCGGGACGTGCTTCACGCGTTGCTGGCGCGGGAGCGGGACGTCGTCCTGAACCGGCTCAAGTACCTGCTGGAGCGGGGAGTGGGGCCGTGCTTCGGCGTGTCCGGGCAGGAATTGATCGCCCCTCCGTTGCACGGGCCGAAGGACTTCCACGACTTCAACGTGCGCTACGACAGACCGATCGTGGACCTGATCCACGAGGCAGGCGGGCGGCTCCACGTGCACTGCCATGGCGCCATGGCGAAGGTCATCGGGCAGTTCGTGGAGATGGGCGTGGACGTATTGCATCCGTTCGAGGCGCCGCCGCTGGGTGACGTCACGCCGGCGCAGGCAAAGGAGGCCGCGCGGGGGAGGATCTGCCTGGAGGGCAACATCCAGATCAACGAGATGTACGAGTCCACGCCGGACCAGATCCGCCAGCAGGTGCGGGCGCTGATCGAGGCCGCCTTTGATGATCGGCACGGGCTGATCGTGAGCCCCACGGCCTCCCCCTACATCCGCGGTGCGGGCACGCATTGCCTGCCGCAGTATGAGGCCATGGTGGAGACCGTGCTCGACTGGG
>CAYUDW010000317.1:0-3334 GCA_964442595.1 uncultured candidatus Brocadiaceae bacterium | reverse complement strand
GGCAGGAAACAAGACGGCAGGAAACAAGACGCCAGAGCCTGCCTATGCCTTCACTAATGATCAAGGTTCATTCTCACTTGGCGAAGTCCCGGAAGGCGAGTACCGGTTGGTCGCACAATCATGGCAAGACGCCTCTTCTGTTTGGAAACCCTATGAACTGAGCGGAAAGGTAATTGAACTCCGCGGGATTGCGCAGCATGTCAAAGTCTCCTCTGGGCTGTCACCAAGCGTTGCGCTTCGTCCGCTCGGTGTTTGCGTCCTACGAATAGACGAAAACATACGTAAAGCGGGGATACTGGTTGTGATCAGTACGGCGCCGCCTCGTGCCGATCCAATCCTTGGTTTTGCCGGGTGGGGTGGAGAATTCATGCAGAACATGATTGGATGGAGCCGTAAACCGGCTGGAGTTACGACTATCCGGGGTCTGCCTGAGGGCATGGTGCACGTGGGCATGTGGGCCACGCCCGCTGACGATATGTCGGGGTTCGGCGCGGGTAAAGCTGACGTCAAGGCAACAGCCGTCACTGATTTACATATCTGTGTTGGTTCATCCTGGGCGGACGGCGGCCACCAGCCGCCGCCGGAACATCTCCTTTGGCTGATTGACGAACTCAAGGACAAGCCGTATCTTGACATACTGAGAGCCAACGGCATCGTCTTCAATACGGGCCAAGCAACCCCAGGCTCGCTGCAATGGCTTTTCCTGTACTACGGGGAGATCAGCCGGCACTTTGGCAAAGAGATCACCTTGCCTGGAGAGCAGAATGTGCCTTTCAGGGACTTCATGGAAGCCGCTTGGTACATCGAGCAAGAGCAATGGCGTAAGAGACTTGCAGAGAAGAAGACCGAATGACTCTCGTTAAACGGCATTGCTGCCTCAAGTCTGACGGCCCGGCCGCCAGGCGTTGAATGACCAAGCCCGATGGCCCGGCATGGCGAGGCAAAAGACGTAATTCTCACCCCCACACGGGGGTGCGCCCTTCCCTTCACCTGGAAAATCTGCTCCCTCGAACGCGGCCATACCAGCCGTACATGCCAACACAGGTTCGACACGGGCCGTCTCAGGGAGTTTGAGCACCTTCTCAAAGGACTTCTCACAAACGGTTTACGACGGAGTTGCCCTCTCTCCACACCTGCTCGAAGACGCGCACGAAGTTGCCGCCCAGCACCTTCAGAATCACCTCGTCCGAATGCCCGCGCCGCACCATGCATTCGGTGATCGCGGGGACCTTGGAGATGTCCTCCAGCCCCTTCGGTGCCGCGTGCAGGCCGTAGAGGTCGGAGCCGAGGCCGACGTGATCCGGTCCGACCAGGTCGATGACGTGCTCGATGTCGTCCACCACGTCGTCCACGTCTTTGGCGGCGAGCAGAAAGACGCCGAAGACGCCGCCGTTCGCCGCGAGGGCCTCCAGCCGTTCACGCCCGCGGGAGACGTCGTAGGAGGGATGGAAGGGGCTGTCCTCGGGCTTAAGCGGGAAGTACTTGCGCGGGCTGCGGTGCGAGAGGACCACGGGTTCGGTGGCGATCTCGAGCGTGTCCCAGAAGCCGACCTGGTTGAGGTGGCCGACGTCGACGACGATCCCCAGCTCGTTCATGCGCCGGACGGCTTCCTTGCCCGGCCCCGTCAGGCCGCCCGTCTTGATGTTGTGCTGCGTGCCGTCGGCGTAGTAGTTGCGACGGTTGTGAGTCAGGCAGGCCATGCGTAGCCCCAGGGCGTAGAAGATGTCCAGCAGCTTCAGGTCGTATCCGACCGGTTCCAGTGCCTCCAGGGCCATGATGCCGCCGCACTTGCCTTCGCGCTTCAGCCTGTGGATGTCGGCGACGCTGGTCACCAGTTCGAAGTCCTCGTTCTCTTCCACCTCCCGGTAGAGCCACCAGACCATCTCGAGCGCGCGCCGCAAGGCGCCGTTGAGCTGCTCGTCCTCGACGAAGATGGCGCAGACCTGGGCCGTCAGGCCGCCCTTCAGGAACTGGGGCAGGCTGTACTGGCCGATGCAGCCGAACCGGTCGCCCCGGGGCCAGGGCGTGTACTCTGAGGGCTTCGGCGGCATCGGGAAGGGCGGGCGCCACTGGTCGGGGTCGGGGACCTTCACCTGCTGGCCCAGGCGAACGTAGCCGTCGGCGATCGGCATCAGGATGTCGCTGTGGCAATCGATCACGATGGCCTGCCTGTGCAGTTCGGCCGCGTGCTCGGCGGCGCTCTCCGTGGGTTTCATGTCCTGACCTCCTCGTAACCGGTGCGCGCCATCGTATGTACTGCGGTGCGGCTTTTCAATGGGCGCGTTGCCCGTCCATCCCGGGCCGGCTCCTCCCAGGCCATTGACACTCCGCTCCCATGCAGTGAGAATACGCCTTCCGCCGGCCGTGCATGGTCCGGCGCGCAGGTGTTGCTGCCCGGCAGGAGGGTTTCCCATGCGCTTTGGCATTGCAGTGACGGACGTCACGCCGCCCTTCAAGACGCCCATGCGCGGCTACTCGGTTCGGAAGGACCACTTCGACGCGGTCCACGACCCGCTGACCTTCACGGCCGTGGTGCTGGAGGAGGGCGAACGGCGCGCGCTGATCGGCGCGGCCGACATCTGCGCGTTCCCGAACGACGGCACCGTGCCGGAACTGCTGGCGCGGCTGGGCGAGATCGTCGGGTGCCCGCCCGACAACGTCATGCTGAACGCCTCGCACACCCACGGCGGCCCGTCGCTGCCTTCTTCCCGCTCGTCGACCCATCTCTCCGCCTCCGACGCGGAGGCGTGCGAACGCTATGAGGCGTTGCTCTACGAACGCGTGGCGGAAGCGGCCACCGAGGCGGCCGGCCACCTTCGGGATGGGTCGCTCTGGTTCGGCGAGGGGCGGACGGCGCTACCCATCAGCCGGCGGCTGGAGCGCGACGGCCAGATACTCCACGCGCCGGCCCCCGGGGCGCCGACCGACGATCGCATGCACGTCCTGGCGTTCAGGGATGCCGACGAGAAGCTGGCCGCCGTGGGGATGAAGCTCTCCTGTCACCCGGTGGCCACGGCGTACCAACACCTGCTAACGGCCGACTATCCCGGCGCCTGGCGGGAGGAGTTCTCGCGCGCGTTCGGGCAGGACGTGACGCCGTTCTTTCTCCAGGGAGCCGGCGCGGACGCGCGTCCGCGGCATACGGCCGACGGCGACCAGTGGCTGGCGCTGCCTCACGCGGAGCTGGCCGGCATAGGCCGTGAGGTGCTCGCCGAGAGCCTGTCCCTGCTTACCGGCAGGGGACTTGAGCCGGTCGATGACCTGCTGCTGACCGGGCGCATCAGCCCGGCGGACGTGCCGTGCGAGAAGACGTTCACCCGGCGCGAGCAGTTCG
>CAYUDW010000316.1:0-3339 GCA_964442595.1 uncultured candidatus Brocadiaceae bacterium | reverse complement strand
TAGTCAGCTACGGTGGTTCGAGCATGCAGAACAAGGGGCGACCGCATCTCCATGCGCGTTTTCTGGTCGCGCTGTCAATTCTTGCCGGGCTACTGGCGGCGCATCCATCCACACTCAGTGCAGAGGCCGGCGTCCCCGGCGCGGACATCATCGAGGCAGCCCTGGAGACGGCGCGTGCCGCCTCCTCGCCCCAGGACCGCACGGAAGGCGCCATCGCGGTGGCGGAGGAGCTGGCGAGTGCGGGACTGCTCGAGCGGGCTCGCCAGGTCATGGACGAGGCGGTTCTGAGCGCCCTTGAGTCGCCGAGCCCGGGCCCTCTGCTCGGCCAGGCCGCCCTCGCATGCGCGCGGAACGGATTGTACGACGATGCGAAGGGAATCGCCGACAGGATGGGCTACGCCGGCGGCGCCCAGCGCGCCCTACTGGAAATCGCGTCCGCCGAGATGCAGGCCGGCCGCCGCGAAGAAGCGCTTCAGACCCTCGAACGCGCCCGCCAGAAGCTGGCCGAGATCGAGTATCCCGACTCAGCCGCACGCGGTTGGGCCAAGCTGGCCCGGAGCTACCACGATGCGGGGGAGCGCGCGCAGTGTGAAGCGGCGCTCGAACAGGCCGCCAGGATCTCGGAGGCGATAGAGGAAGAAGTCCAGCGGGAGGCGGTGCTGGAGGAGATCGCCCGTGCCTGGGTCGAGGTGGGACAGGCGGAGCGGGCCATCGAGACCGCCTGTACCATCGAATCGGCGCAGGTACGCGTTTCCGCACTGGCAGACGTCGCCGCTTCGGCGGACCTGCACGGCGATGAGGGAGCCGCCGCCCACGCCCTGGAGCTTGCCCAGCAGCACGCGGAAGGCATCGGGGACGCCTACCGCCGCGCGCAGATGCTGGCCCTCGTTGCGGACGCCTGGATTGACAGCGGACAACGGAGCCGCGCCGCCAGCGTTCTGGCGGCCGGGGAGGCAGCGGCTCGGGCCGTCGCGGACCGCCGCGCCGCCAGCAGGGCAATATCCTCCATCGCCGGCCGGTACGCGAAAGCGGGGGACATGCGGACGGCCGGCCGCCTTATCCGCGACGTTCCGGACGCCCTGCGCCGCAGCCAGGTGGCCACCCAACTGTCGGCGCAACACGCCACGGAAGGACGCTACGCGGACGCCCTCCGTATCCTCGACGCGGCAGAGACCAAGCACATCGCTTACGCCGGAGAGGGCAGGATCAAGGCCATCGCCGAGGCCCACTACCACGTCCTGGGTGGGCAGGCAAGCCGGAAGGACATAAGAGCGATAAAGCCCCCGGAGCTTCGCGACGCCGTCCTGGCCCGCTATGCCGACGCACGGGCGGGCGAAGGCCGCTACGACGAGGCCATCAGTCTGGCGGACGCAATCGACAACACGGCAAGCCGGGACGACGCGCTGATGTCGCTCGCACGCCGCTGCCTTGACGACGCGGATTCGGCCGAATCCGCTGCACCCGCTCGCAAGGTGCTGGACCTTCTGCACACCGGCGGGGACCGGCTCAGGCTCCGGGCGCGCCTGGCCCAGAAGCAAGCGGAGGTCGGCCTGTCGGAAGATGCCACCCGCGCCGTCCGAGGCCTGGTCGAGGACCTTCAGCAAGAGCCGACGGCCACACTGCGGAGTGAGCTCCTCCTCGAGGCCGCCGTGACGCTGCACAGGCTCGGTCTGCGGGAGGAAGCCCGCGGCGTGGCAGCGGAGGCAATGGGAGCCGCATTGAAGATAGGCTGCGCAAGCTGCCGGGACGAGGCGATGGAGGAGATGTTCGGGCGGCTGTCCAGCCAAGACTTGGTTCAGCTCGCCTTCGCCGCAGCGGAGCCGATCGAGCTGCCGTGGCCCCGGGCACACAACTTCCTGCGCATCTGCAAGGTCGGCGGCGACATTGCTCCCGAGAACCGAGAGAAGCTCCTGCGCGGCGCACTGCAGGCCAGCACCGAAGTCCCCCTGTCGACCAGCCGGCTGCCCCTGTTGCTGAGCGTTGCGTCGGCATACCGGCAGGCGGGCCTCGAAGTGACGGAGGCCGAGCGCGAGATGCTGCGCGAGTCCCATCAGATGGCCCGCCAGCAGCCGCCTGAGGCGGGGCGGGTGCCGACCGATCTGCCCGTGAATCTCGTGTACTTCGAGCGGCCCAGTTGCCCGGAGTGCGAGAAGGCAAAGGCGGCGCTCGAAGAACTGCGCTCCGCCTTCCCCGGCCTCCAGGTCGTCACCGTCGATCTCACCAATTCGGAAGAGGCGGCGCTGCTGAACGAGGCCATGTGCGAGGGCCTGTCCGTCCCGCGGCAGCAGAGGCTGGTGGCGCCGTCGGTCTTCGGTGCGAAGGGCGCCCTCATCGGCTCGGACATCACGGGGAGCGCACTGAACGAGCTGGCGCTCAAGTCCCGGGGCTGGGCATCGCCCCTCGTCGTCTTCAGCGGCCGGGAGACACAGGCGCAAACGCGGCTGGCGCGCGCCTACGAAGACCTGGGCATACTCGTCGTCATTTCAGCCGGACTGCTGGACGGCGTGAATCCCTGCGCCTTCACCGTCATCATCTTCTTCCTCTCCTACCTGGCCTACATGGGACGGAGCAGGCGCGAGATCGCGACGGTCGGCATCGTGTTCACGGCGGCCGTCTTCGTGACGTACTTTGCGATCGGCGTCGGGCTCGCCGGCCTGCTAAGCACCGCCGAAGCGTGGTCGTCCACCTTCAGGAGAGTGCTGTACGGCGCGACGGCAGTGCTGGTGCTGGGGGCGGCGCTGCTGAGCCTGCGCGACGCCGTGCTCTGCCTGAAGGGACAGACGGCGGATCTGGTGCTCAGCCTGCCCAAATCCCTGCAGAGCAAGATACGGCTGACGATATCGAAGCGCGCGCGGCTGGGGCTTACGGTGCTGGCCACGGCCGTGCTGGGCGGGCTCGTGGCGCTCTTTGAGTTCCCCTGCACGGGGCAGGTCTACCTGCCCGTCATCGTCTTCGGCCTTCAGCACCTGCCGCAGTTCGTGTGGGGGCCCGTCGGCTGGCTTCTGATCTACAACCTGTGCTTCATCGTGCCGCTGGTGGTGATCTTCGTCGCCGTGCTGTTCGGGCTCACGTCCGAGCGGCTCACCTCGTTCTTCCGGCGTCACATGGCGGCCACGAAGTTCGCGATGGCCGGGCTGTTCGCCGTCCTTTTCGCGGTCATGGTCGCCTATCTCGTGCAGTAGGCCCCCCTGCCACACGAGCGGTGGGACTCTCTTGCAGACGCTCTCAGTCCGGCGGGACGTGGGATGCAACGGGAAAGTCGGGGCAGGTCAGACGCGTACATGGAAATGGTGGGCGGTACTGGATTTGAACCAGTGGCCTCCAGCGTGTCGAGCTGGC
>CAYUDW010000315.1:0-3344 GCA_964442595.1 uncultured candidatus Brocadiaceae bacterium | reverse complement strand
ACCGCGTTCGGCGCGGGGCAGACGCAGTTCGAGCCCCACCCCTACGGACACGCCGTCCACACGGTCGCTGCCAGAATCGCCGACCAGCCGGATGTTCTCCTCGAGATGGAATTCGGCGCCGACGATATCTGCGAGCCCTGCGTGCACAACATCGACGGCTTGTGCGACGACACGATCGACACGTCATATCGGCCCGATGCCCCCGGCCTGAAGAGGGAATGGAACCTTCTGCTGGACAACCGCTGGGCTTCGCAACTGGGCATCGAGGAAGGCGATCGTCTCACCGCACGGGAGTTCTGCTCCCGGTTGCGCGGTGCCATGGCCGGCATCATGGACGTCTACCGCGAGATGCCGGCCGAGAGGACAGCCTTGCGGGCCGCGAATCTCGAGAAGGGGATCGAAAAGGTGCTGGGTGCCGGCGCACAGCCTGATACGCCTTGAGGGCAGTTGGCGCCCGCCGCCGGGCACCGCAGCGGGCGATGCCGCACGACCCGTGCCTCGTCCGGCCCATTGGCTGTGACATACGGGACCGGGGCAGGTGACCAAGGACCGTGGAGGTACTCGTACGATGAAAAGGCCGCTCGCACGTCTACGCTTTCTGGCAATTGCCGCCGTCGCGCTCACGGCATCCATCTGCTCCGCCGGCCCGCAGTCGCTGGTCCCCCTGGCCGACGGCCGCATCCGCCAGGGACCATTCCTGCTCTTTGGAGACCAGAAGGGCGCCCTGCATCTGATGCGGGGGTCGGAGGTAATCGTTCGGGGCATGGCCCTCTACTGCGGCAACGGCGGCTACTGGCCCTATGACCAGATGGCCAACGCGAAGGTATCCTTCGGGCCGGGCACCCTGACGTTCGAGGCCGACGTGCCCGGCAAGCAGATGGCGTACGAACAGCACGTCTCGATCGTCGGCAACAGGATCCGCTTCCTCATCCGCCGCCGGGGCAGTTGGGGCGAATCGGGCTGGGACAGCTTCTCCGTCTGGCTGCCCATCCCGTACTACAGGGGGGCGCAGTATAGCGCCGACGGCCAGGCCGGCACGTACCCTGCGAAGTACACCCCCGAGCGTCCCTATCTGGCCAGCGGCGTGCGCAGGTGGGAGTCCAACCTGGGCGAGCCGTCCCTGAACCTGACGTTCGAGTGCGCCGACGGCATAAACGTATCGGACGCGCGCCGGTTCGGCGGGCAGAGCTACCGCATCGGCGTCGGCGTGCCCCGCCAGGCGACCGACGGCTCAGTCGAGCTGTTCCTGAAGCTCCCGCAGCTTCCCGAGGAGGCCGGGGCCGCGTTGCGCTGCTCTCGGATTGGCTACCCGATCGAAGGCGTGAAGCTCGTCGTCCTTGAGTGGCCGCGGTACGCGTCCCGGCCGGACGACCGCGTCCGCCTCGAGCGCGCTGACGGCACCGTCGTCAAGCAAGGCCGATTCGGCGAGACCGTCGACCCGGACTACGCGCAGAGCAGCTTCGCGAGCTTCGACTTCTCGGAGGTGAAGGAGCCGGGCGACTACCGGATCGTCTGGCGCGGCGGAGCGGTTGAGTTCCCGATCCGCAACAGCGTCTTCCACGACGGCCTGTGGCAACCGACGCTCGACGTCTTCATCCCCTTCGAGATGTGCCACGCGGACGTTGATCTCGGGGAGGGCGTGCCGGACCACCGCCGCTGTCACATGGACGATGCGATCCGCGTGCCGGCTGACTTCCCCGGCGTAGACGGCTTCCGTTCGTACGAATGCCAGGGCACGCCCTATGCCGCCGGGGATCGCATCCCGTGCGCGAAGGGCGGCTGGCACGACGCCGGCGACTGCGACGTGAACGTCAACGCGCAGGCGTTCGCCGTCTGGGCGCTCTCGCTGGCCTACGAGGAGTTCGGCCTGGAAAGGGACGTGGCCACCCTCGACCCCGAGGCACAGGCGTGGACGAGGGGCAAGCCGGACGGCGCGCCCGATGTCCTTCAGCAGGTCGAGTGGGGCGTCTACTGGCTGCTCAGCATGTTGCAGCCGGACGGGCGGACGTTCGTGGGCGTGGTGGCGCAGCCGGACCGCCGTTCCCTCGGCGGCAAGACCTGGCGCGAGGCCACCGACAACAAGCCGGGCACAGGGGACGAGCGGCACCTGTACGTCGACTACCACGCCGACCTGCAGCTCATGCAGACGATCTCGCTGTGCGCCGCCTCGCGCGTGCTGCGTCGGACCAAGCCGGAACTGGCGCGACAGTGCATCGAGGGCGCCGTGAAGGCCTTCGACTACTTCCGCACGCACGAGGAGGTCTACCGCAAGACCGTCTACTTCTACCCGGATCGGAAGGGCCGCGACGGGATGGTGGCTGCCACCCTCGCCGAGCTCTATCTGACGACGCGCGAGCCCGCGTACCTTGGGATGCTGCAGCAGATGGCCGAGACCATACGGAACCTGGAGCTCAGCTTCCCCTACGTCTACAGCACCAGCGCCAGCACGTTCTGGTATGCGCCGCCCTTCCTGGCGCGCCTCTACGCCGTGCTGCCGGAGGGCGAACTGAAGGACGCCGTGCGCGAGGTCTGCCGCCGGGCGGCTCAGATCCAGTCCGACCTGGAGGCGCCCCGGCCCTGGCCCTTCGGCTACTGGAACTTCGGCAAGTGGGGCAACAGCACCGCGTGCGTGGTCCGCGTCTTCGATGCGTACTGGCTCTCTCGCGTGGCGCCCGACGTCTTCTCGGTGGCGGACACGGTCCGCTCGATGCTGTGGGTCTTCGGCCTGCATCCCCTGAACGACATGGTCTTCGTGTCCGGCGTCGGCCATCCGGGGCCGACGCACCTGCACAGCGGGCAGATCGTCGGCCTGTTCGGCCGCGAGCCCGGCACCGTCCCGGGCGCCCTGGTGCCGGGCATCAACGGGATATTCTCCTATGTGTCCCCGAACGTCCTCTACTACATGGACGACGGCACCCCCGGGAACAGCGAGGCGGGCGTGTACTCGTCCGTCCTCTACGTCTTCGCCGTCAACGCCCTCAAGAAGTCGGGATTCTGATCGGGCGGCCCCGACCCTTGCGCCGGGCAGGTGCGCGGCGTATCATCGCGCCCACGCACCCAGGGCCGGCTTCTCAGCCAATTCCCAAGGCAAAGATGGCATGAGATTCTTCGACTGCAACTGCTCCATCGGGCTGCCGATGATTGGCGCTCTCAAGCCCGTGCCCACGGCGGATGAGCTGCTCCGCTGGATGGACCGGGCTGGCGTTGAACGCGCCCTGGTGTGGCACGTCGCCCAGAGGGATTACGCCGTGCCGACGGGGAACCGGCTGCTGGCGGAGGCCGTCGCTGGCCGTCACGATCGATTGACGGGCTGTTGGAGCATCATGCCCAACCAGTGCGGCGAA
>CAYUDW010000314.1:0-3349 GCA_964442595.1 uncultured candidatus Brocadiaceae bacterium | reverse complement strand
TTCGGCCAGTCCTGCCTGATGGCGCGCCGGCTGGTCGAGCATGGCGTGCCCTACGTGACCATCAACTACCAGGGCTGGGACACGCACAAGCAGCACTTCCAGGTCATGCGTCAGAAGCTGCCGGAGATGGACCGGGGAGTGGCCACGCTCCTGCAGGACCTCGCCGAGCGGGACCTGCTGGAGAGCACCATCGTGTGGTGGGGCGGGGAGTTCGGGCGCACGCCGAAGGTCCAGTGGGAGCCGCCCTGGAACGGGGGCCGTGGACACTACGGCAAGTGCTTCTCCGCCGTGCTGGCCGGCGGAGGGTTCAAGGGAGGACGCGTGGTGGGCGCCTCGGATGAGAAAGGCGCGGAAGTGACGGAACGTCCCGTATACCCGCGGGACCTGATCGCCAGCATGTACGTGTTGCTCGGCATCGACCCCGAAGGCCCGCTTCCCAATCCCCGCGGGCTGGACATGCGAGTGCTGCCGTCGGACGAAGCCGGCGAGGAGAGCGGCGGCCTGCTCACGGAAATCATGTGATTCATGGCAATCCTAACGCGGACAACCAGATACCTGTTGCTTGTGGCGCTGACGGCCTGCGCTTCGACTGCGTGGGGGGCGCCCGCGACGAGGGAGCCGCACATCGGCTACCTCTTCCCCGCAGGTGGGCAGCGAGGGTCCGTCTTTGAAGTCATTGCCGGCGGCCAGTTGCTGCGGGGCCCCAGCGACGTCTACGTTTCCGGAGAGGGCGTGAGCGCCAGGGTCATCCAGCACTACAGGCCCCCCACAAACCTGGACCGAGAGGAGCGTCGGGAGCTCCAGAAGCAGGTGCGGGACCTGAGGAAGAAACGCCTGGACGAACTCAAGCAACAGGGCCGTGACCCCGGACTCCCCGGATGGGTGCTCAGGAGCTGGGGCCTGGCGCCGCGCCCGAATGCAGAGCAGGACGAGGCGGAAGAGGCGGAGGCGGTGGAAGTGCCGGACCACCCGCTGCTTCGGGACCTGCAAGGCAAGAGCCTAAGACAACTCCAGAACGTGTGGAACGAACTCCTCAATTGGCAAATCATCACCAAAAGGCAGCGCAACGCGCAGCTTGCGGAGATGGTGCTCATCGAGGTGACCATTGATGCCGACGCGACGCCCGGCAATCGAGAGCTGAGGCTTGGTGCGGCCTTCGGCCTGTCCAATCCGATGTGCTTCCAGGTGGGGACGCTGCCGGAGGTCTGCGAGCAGGAGCCGAACGACCCGGGTCAATTCGCCTACCTGCCGCCGGAGCCGCCCGTCGATCTGCCCGCGGTGTTGAACGGACAGGTCATGCCGGGCGACGTGGATCGGTTCCGCTTCCGGGCGAAGCGGGGACAGCAACTGGTGATCGAGGCGAGTGCCCGGCAACTGGTTCCGTTCCTGGCGGACGCCGTGCCGGGCTGGTGTCAGGCAACGGTGGCCCTGTACGATGCAGCGGGCCGTGAAGTGGCTTTTGCCGACGACTACCGGTTCCGTCCCGACCCGGTCCTCTTCTATCGAGTCCCCGAGGACGGCGAGTACGAGTTGGAGATGCGCGACGCCATCTACCGCGGGCGGGAGGATTTCGTCTACCGGATTGCCGTGGGCGAGCTGCCCTTCATCACGCAGACGTTCCCCCTGGGCGGGCGCAGTGGCGCCGAGACCGCCGCCGTCATCGACGGCTGGAACCTGCCTACAGACCGGCTGCTGCTTGACACGCAGCCCGGTGAGGATCGCATCCGGCACGAGGGCCTGTGCGTGGGCGAAGGCCTCTCCAATGAAGTAACTTACGCAGTGGACACGTTGCCGGAGTGCACGGAAACCGAACCGAATGACGACATACTGAGCGCGCAGCAGATCGCGCCGCCCCAGGTCGTCAACGGGCGTATCGGCCGGGCCGGCGACGTGGACGTGTTCCGATTCGAGGGCCATGCCGGCGACGAGGTGGTGGCCGAAGTGCTCGCGCGGCGGCTGCATTCGTCTTTGGACTCGCTCCTGCGCTTGACCGATGCATCCGGGCGCGTGCTGGAATGGAACGACGATCACATGGAAAAGGACGGCCACCTGCACCCGGACATGGGGCTGCTGACGCACCATGCGGATTCCTACCTGAGCATCCGGTTGCCGGAGGACGGAACCTATTGCGTGCAGTTGGCCGACGCGCAGAATCACGGCAGCGACGCCCATGCCTATCGCCTGCGGGTCGGTCCCCCGCGGCCCGACTTCGAGTTGCGCGCAGCCCCTGCCAGCTTGAACGTGCCCGCCGGGCGCGTGGCTCCGTTCACCGTGCACGCCTTGCGTAAGGACGGATTCGAGGGCGACGTCGAGGTGGCGCTGAAGGACGCCCCCGCTGGTTTCGTGCTGAGCGGCGGGCGAATCCCTCCCGGTCGTGACAGCATCTGCATGACCCTGACGGCGCCCCGCCCGGGGCCGGAACAGCCGGTGACGCTGCAACTCGAGGGGCGTGCGCAGATCGACGGGCAAACGGTCACCCGTCCCGTAATCCCTTCGGAGGACATGACGCAGGCGTTCCTTTATCGCCACCTGGTGCCGTCGGAGAAGCTCATGGTCGCTGTGAGGGGGACCAGGTGGCATCTCCTCCCCCTCGAACCGTCCGGCCGCGAGCCGGTGCGGGTCCCGGCCGGAGGCGCCGCCCGGGTGCGGATCAGCGCATGGAGACGACTCAGACTCCCCAATATCCATCTGGTGCCAATCGAGGCGCCCGACGGACTGCGGATTGAGGATGCGAGGCTGGCCGCCGACGGCCTTGCCTTCCAACTGAAGGTCGAAGGGGGCGCAGTGGCGGCCGGTTTCGCGGACAACCTGATCGTTGAAGCCTTCGCTGACCTCCCGGTCGAGCAGGGAGGGGAGGACAGCGGCGAGCAGGCAAACCAGACTCGCCGGGTCTCGCTCGGCCTGCTGCCTGCCGTCCCGTTTGTGGTCGTTCAGCCATAGGCGCGGAAGCGGCCGTTTCCCCTGCCGTTCCCACTCACCCCATCGGCGATAACGGGAGTCGGCGGCGACCAATGGGCGGCAAGCTCTTCTTTCCCGTCGAGTGCGGGTAGGTCCGGGACAGCATCATGCAACGGCCTCCGAAAACGTCCGCAGAGCCGGCCCGGCGCGGCGTGAATGCGCGCGGGTTGACCGAGGGCAGCATCCCGCGCGCCATCGTCGGCATCGCCCTGCCCACCTGGGGAGCATTCATCACCCACGACCTGCTGGGCATCGTGGACATGTTCTTCGTGGGAAAGCTGGGCCCCGTGGCCGTGGCGTCCGTCGCCATGAGCAGCCTGATGTTCGGCATCATCATGATGGTCAGCCAGGGCATCGCTGCGGGGACGACGGCCCTGGTGGCCAACGCCAT
>CAYUDW010000313.1:2022-3370 GCA_964442595.1 uncultured candidatus Brocadiaceae bacterium | reverse complement strand
TGCCGCCCAGGGCGGTCCCGTCTGTTCGAGCTTCGGACGTTCCTTGAGAGGGCTTGCGCCAAATGGCCGATGAAGGCTCCGTCGGCATTGTCGAGACCAGGCACTGGCGCTTCGCTGAGCCGCCGAATGAGCTTGTGCTGCGCAGCGGCGTCAAGCTGGGCCCCATCGACGTGGCGTACGAGACGTACGGCGAGCTGACGCCGGAACGCGACAACGCCGTGCTGATCTGCCACGCCTTGAGCGGCGACGCCCACGTGGCCGGCCGGCACTCGCCGGACGACACGAAGCCCGGCTGGTGGGACGTCATGGTGGGGCCCGGCAAGGGGCTCGACACGGACCGTTACTTCGTCATCTGCGCCAACTGCATAGGGGGATGCAAGGGCAGCACCGGTCCCTCATCCAGCAATCCGCGGACGGGCGAGCCCTACGGACTCGACTTCCCGATGGTCACCATGCAAGACATGGTCAAGGTGCAGCACGCGCTGGTCACGGAGCACCTGGGGCTGGACCGGCTGCTGACCGTGGTCGGCGGCTCGATGGGAGGGATGCAGGTCCTGCAATGGGCGATCGGTTACCCGGAGATGGTCGACTCGGCGATCCCCATCGCCACGACCAGCCGCCTGAACGCGCAGGGCATCGCCTTTGACGAGGTGGGCCGGCAGGCCATCTACAGCGACCCGAACTGGCGTAGCGGCCGCTACTACGACGGCCAGCCGCCGAACCGGGGCCTGGCCGTGGCCAGGATGATCGGGCACATCACTTACCTGAGCGAGGGCTCGATGCGTAAGAAGTTCGGGCGCGGCCTGCAGGATCGCAGCGAGGTCGGCTACGACTTCGGGCCGCCCGACTTCCAGGTCGAGAGCTATCTGCGGTACAAAGGGGACAGGTTCGTCGAGCGCTTCGACGCCAACTCTTACCTGTACATCACCAAGGCCGTGGACTACTTCGACCTGGAGGCAGAGCACGGCTCGCTCATCGACGCCTTCGCCGACGTGCGGAGCCGGTTCCTCGTCATCTCCTACAGCGGGGACTGGCTCTTCCCGACCCATCAGTCCAAGGAGATCGTCCGCGCGCTTCAGGCTAACGGAGTCGTGACGACGTTCTGCGAACTGGAGTCGCAGTACGGCCATGACGCCTTCCTGCTGAGGGACGAGCAGTTGGAGAGCACCATCCGCGACTTCCTGCGCAACGTCCAGAAACGCGTGCGCCGCAAGGCAACCCCGGGCCCGGCGGCCGCCGCCCGCACGTGATCATTCGAACGGGGGAGGATGACCATGAAGCAACCAGATCCCTTCACGCCTTATGGCAACCGGCCGATGGTCACGCCCATCGTCTCGGCGGTCAACTA
>CAYUDW010000313.1:0-1922 GCA_964442595.1 uncultured candidatus Brocadiaceae bacterium | reverse complement strand
GGGGCGAACTACAAGGTCTCGCTCATTCTGGAGAAGTTCGGCGTGGAGGTGGCCTGGCTGGACGCCGCCGACCGGGACGGGGTGCCTGGAGCGATCAAGGACAACACGCGGATGATCTTCTGCGAGACGCCGAGCAATCCGCTTGTCAAGGTCGTGGACATCGCCATGCTGCGCGAGCAGGCCGACCGGGTCGGAGCAATGCTGGTCGTGGACAACACGTTCGCCTCGCCCTACCACCAGTTGCCCCTGAGCCTGGGCGCGGACCTCGTGGTCCACAGTGCAACCAAGGGGCTGGGCGGGCACAATGACCTGATGGCCGGCGCCATCGCGTGCTCTACTCGCGAGTACTATGACGAGCTCTGGTTCACGCGGCAGGCGATCGGCACTACGCTGGATCCCTACCCGGCCGCCCGCCTCGAGCGAGGGCTGAAGACCTTCGACCTGCGCGCAGCCAAGATGGCCGAGAACGCGCAGGCCATCGCCGAACTGCTGGCCGACCATCCGAAGGTCACGCGCGTCTGCTTCCCCGGGCTGCCTTCAGATCCGGGATACGAGATAGCCAAGCGCCAGATGAAGAACGGGTTCGGCAGCGTTCTGGCGTTCGACGTGGGAGAGACGCAGGAAGAGGCCAAGCGGTTCGTCGAGAAGCTCGAGGTGATCTACCACGCCGTCAGCCTGGGGGCGACGGAGACGCTGGTCTGCCTGCCCGTGCTGACCACCATGCTTTACCTGCCGGAGGACAGGCGGGTGTCGTTCGGCGTCAGGCCGAACACGGTCCGCCTGGCGGCAGGGATCGGGGATACCGACGAGCTCCTGCGCGACCTGAAGCAGGCGCTCGACTGAGGCAAATCGTCGGAGCCCACTTCATGCCCGTCCGGCTGGATTACAGGATGATCGAGAATTACGTCGAGCCGGGGGCCAGGGTGCTGGACCTGGGCTGCGGGGACGGCGCGCTTCTCGAAGACCTGATCGAGCGCATGGGCGTCGACGGATGCGGAATCGACGCGGATCTGAAGCAGGTGCAGAAATGCATTGCGCGAGGCGTCCCCGTCTACCATGGCGACATGCTCGAAGGCATGGCGATGTTCGAGGACGGCCGGTTCGATTGCGTCGTGCTCAGCCAGACGCTTCAGCAGACGCTCAAGCCGCACCTCGTTGTGCGCGAGATGCTGCGCGTGGGACGGCGGGCCGTCATCAGCTTCCCCAACTTCGGCCACTGGAAGGTCCGCTTGCAGTTTCTGCTGCGCGGGAGAATACCCGTCACGCGCGTGCTCCCCTACAAGTGGTACGACACGCCGAACATCCACCTGCTGACCGTCCGTGACTTCCTGCGCCTGTGCGGGGAGTTGCACCTGGAGGTGATCGAGCGCATCTTCGTAACGCCGGATTACCGCCGCCTGCCGGGCTTCCTCGCCAACCTGTTGGCGAGCATGGCCATATTCGTCGTCGAGAAAAGGGCGCCGGGATGAGCGCCCATTGGGGCAAGTAATGGCGGCAAGAAGGGCAAAGACCAGGCCGACCGCAACGCCCGAGAGGGCCGGAAAGGTGCTGGACGTCCTGGAGAGGACCCACCCGGACGCGCGGATCTATCTGGACTACGAGGGCCCCCTGCAACTGCTCGTGGCCACGATACTGGCCGCCCAGTGCACGGACGAGAAGGTCAACGAGGTAACGCCGCAGCTCTTCGACCGATACCCGACGGCCGAGGCCCTGGCTCGCGCCCGGCTGTCCACACTGGAGAAGATGCTGCGACCCACGGGCTTCTTTCGCCAGAAGGCGAAGAGCATCCGCGAGTGTTGCCGCACCCTCGTGGATGAGCACGCCGGCGAGGTGCCGGACAGCGCGGACGAGCTGACCAAGATCCGCGGCGTGGGCAGGAAGACGGCCAACATCGTGTTGGGCAACGCATTCGGCCAGCAGGC
>CAYUDW010000312.1:0-3377 GCA_964442595.1 uncultured candidatus Brocadiaceae bacterium | reverse complement strand
TATCCCGGAGGCAGCGAGCTGTGCGCGGTCAGCAGGGACCGCGTCGGCAAGTTCACGGAAGCCATGCGGGACAAGCACGGCGTCGCGATATGCGACTCCATCCAGGAGGTCGTCGATCAGGTGGACGCCATCTCGCTGAACAGCGCGGACGGGCGCCAGCACCTGGAGCAGTTCGAGATCCTGGCCGAGTATGGCAAGCCCGTCTTCGTCGACAAGCCGCTGGCCTGCTCGTTCGAGGAAGCCGGACGCATGGCCGACATCGCGTCGGACCGTGGCGTGCCCCTCATGTCCGCCTCGTCCATCCGTTTCTCGGCCGGAGTGATCGGCCTGGTGGGAGAGGGCGAGAAGGTGGGATCCTGCGAGGCCTTCGGCGCCATGTACATACTCGACGATTACCCAACCTACTTCTGGTACGGAGTGCACGGCGCCGACCTGCTCTTCTCGTACATGGGGCGCGGCTGTTCGACGGCCCGTGCCGTCCACCAGGAGGAGATGGACCTGCTGGTCGGCGTCTGGGACGACGGGCGCATCGGCACGGTGCGTGGCTTGCGTTTCAGTCAGCATCAATTCGGGTGCTGCGTTTTCACGGACAAGAGCACTGCCCATGGCGTGGCGTCCAGCGAGCCGCCAGGCTATTCGCTTCTGCTGGAGCAAGTCATGCGCTTCTTCCAGACCGGCGTCTCGCCCGTCGAGATTGGGGAAACCGTTGAAATCATGGCATTCCTCGATGCCGCTGAGGCGAGCCTCGCGAAGGGCGGGGAGGCGGTGGATCTGCCCCGCTGAGTGGCCGTGGATCGGACCGAGCGGGAAGTTGGGGCTTACACCGGCCGGGAAGGGAGCTGAGGGTGGCGGAGGCCTTAGGAGCTCTGAACTGCTCAAGCGTGCTGGGCGAGGCGACGGCGGAATCCATGCGTCGCGCAAGGGACTTCCTGCGCGAGCGCAGCACGGGAGATCTGCTCGAGCAGGTGGGGGAGCGCATCGAAGACCTGGCTGCTGCGGAGCCGGCTGCGGGCAAGGGCGCCTTCCCCGCGAGCTATGGCGGGGGCGGGTCTTGCGACGCGGACCTGCTGGCGGGCTTCGGCATGTTCTACGTCACGCAGTCCGGCAAGCTCATGCTGGACTGCACCAGCGGCCACTACCAGATGACGTGGGGCTACGATCACCCCGCCCTCACGGCCGCGATCAAAGATGCCGTTGATCTGGGAGTCGTCTGGGACAACCATTCGAACATCCCGGGTCCGCCGGTGAAGCTCCTGGCCGAACGGCTTGTCTCCCTGGCCGGCCCGAGCGGGCTCGACCGCGTTCTGCTCGGCGTGTGCACGGGTAGCGTGGCCTGCGCAGCCGCCATCAAGATCGTGCTGACACGTTACCGTGCGGATCCGGCGCGCATTGAGCTCGGCCCGCCCGTCATGGTGACGCTGGCGGGCAACTACCACGGCACGGACATCGTGGCGCAGACGATGCGGGGCATGTGGGCCGGGTTGCTGGCTGGCATGGAGACCGTGCAGGTCGAGCCTAACGCGCCGGAGGGTCTTGAGGGCGTCTTCCGCCGCTACGGCAGGCGCATCGCCGGCTTCTGGGCGGAGCCCGTCATGATGAACCGGGAGGCCGTCCTGGTGGACCGCGAGTTCCTGGTTCTTGCCCGGGACCTCTGCACGCAGAACGACGCCCTCATGGTCCTGGACGAGATCCAGACTTGCTTCTGGTATCCCGAGTTCTTCATGTTCCGGGAGCTCGGCCTCGAGCCGGACATGGTGGTAGTCGGCAAAGGGATGACGGGCGGGTTCCACCCCCTGGCCGCGCTCATCTTTCGGCACGAGCTCGACGTGCTGGCGCAGTACGACGCCATCAGCACGAACGGGAACGCCTCGCTGGCCGCGTTCGTTGGCCTGTGCAATATCCGACTGATCGAGGGGGAGCGCGACCGGATCGCCCGGCTGGCCGAGCGGCACTACAACGGCGTGTGCGGACTTGCAGAGGATTTCCCGGCGATCATTGAACAGGTCAACGGCGCGGGGTTCCTTACGGGTTTGAAGTTCCGCGAGCGCGAGGATGCGCTCGGCTTCCATGGGGCGGCCGTGGAGCGCGGGCTCTGGCTCCGCGTGCATGCCTACCATCCGGGGCACAGGACCGTGCTGATGAAGTACCCGCTCGTGGCCGAAGATGCGATCGTGGACTACGTGCTGGACGCGTTGCGGGAGCTGCTCCGGACCACGCCGTGGAGGTAGCCATGAAGGCGATTGGCGTCGGCGTGATCGGCTACGGCTTCATGGGCAAGACGCAGACCTTCGCGCACAGGGTCATGCCGTTCTACTATGATCCGGCCCCCGTTCGGTCCGAGCTGAGGGTAGTCTGCACGTCGAGGGAGGAGACGGCGCGCGTCGCGCAGCAGGCGGGCGGCTTTGAACGCTACACCACGGACGCCGAAGAATTGATACGGGCCGACGACGTCGACGTGGTCCACGTCTGCACCCCCAATCGGCAGCACTTCCGGGCCCTCGCTGCGGCGATCACGGCGGGGAAGCACATCTATGTGGACAAACCGGTTGTGGCCGACCTGGAAGAGGCGGACAGGCTGAGCGCCATGCTGCCCGCGTACCGCGGGACGGCCCAGGTGGCGCTCCAGTACCGCTTCCTGCCGGCCACGCTGCGGGCGAAGCAGCTTGTTGAGGAGGGATTCCTCGGTCCGATCACGCACTTCCGCGCCGCTTATCTGCACAGCGGCAGCGTGGACCCCGAGAAGCCCGTCAACTGGAAGTCCACGGCGGCCGCCGGCGGAGGCGTCATCCGGGACCTCGGATCCCACGTGCTGGACCTGCTCTGGTGGCTCATAGGCCCCTTTGAGGCGGTCAACTGCATCAGCCGCATCTGGACTGCCGAGCGTCCGAGCGCGGGGGATAGGGAGCGGCACATCAGGATAGACGCCGAAGAGGCCGCCGCGATGCTCCTGAGGGCCCCCTCCGGGGCGTTCGGGACCGTCGAGGCGAGCAAGATCGCCACGGGCACCGAGGACGAGCTGCGCTTTGAGATCCACGGCCGGCACGGAGCGATGCGGTTCGATCTGATGCAGCCGAACTACCTCGAAGTCTATGACGGTCGCCTCCCCGACGGCGAGTACGGGGGCAAGAAGGGCTGGCAGAGCATAGCGACGGTCCAGAAGTACCCGCTCCCCGCGACGGGTTTTCCGGCTCCGAAGGTCAGCATCGGATGGCTGCGCGCGCACGTCCACTGCCTCCACGCGTTCCTCCGGGCGGTTGCGGACGGCACCCAGGCGCATCCGTCGCTGGCAGAAGGGCTCCACCTGCAGCGCGTGCTGGAGGCTGCCCTTCGGTCGGCGGAGTCGAGGAACTGGGTGGATCTGCCTCAATCAATCTGCT
>CAYUDW010000311.1:0-3397 GCA_964442595.1 uncultured candidatus Brocadiaceae bacterium | reverse complement strand
AGCTGCCGCCCCCCTTTGACCCCAAGATATACGACAGCGACAGCTACCACATGTACTGCCTGACCAAGCTGCTGGCGGAGCGTTTCGTGCTCGACTATGGGGGGCTGGTGCTGCGGTTGAGCAACGTCTACGGGCCGGGCGATGAGTCACCCCAGGCGGTGTCCGAGGCCTGTCAGAGGCTGCTGGAGGCGGCGCCCGGCGACCGCATCGACGTGCGGCAGCCGTTCAAGAGGCTCGTGCCGGCGTATCTCGGCGACATCATCAAGGCCTTCATCCGCGCGGGCGGTCTCCGGTTGCCGGAGTCGGTGCTGCCCCTCTTCACCGTCGCTTCCCAGAAGCATTACATGCGCGAGGACGAGCTTCTGCGCACCGTGGCCAAGTGTCTGAATGAGATCCGTGGCACGAACCACGATTATGACATCGAGGAGCTGCCCGCCGAGGACGACGTCGCCTTCACCTATGACCTGACGAAGATGAATGCCCACCTGCTGAGGAGCGAGGACATGACTCCCTTCAGCGAAGGGGCGCGGGAGCAGTTGCTCTGGCTGACGGAGCGGGCAGAGGGCCGGCCGGCGAGGCAAGCGGACCTGGTGATCGGCTTCGACGAAGAGGGCGCCTGACGCCGGGCAGGCGCCCTTCTCCGTTCGCTCGGAGATCAGGAGGATCGGGTGAGCGTCAAAGTCACTTTCATCCACACCGTCAGCGGCCTGACGGGCATGTTCAACGAGCTGTGCGCCGAGCTGGTGCCCGGTGCGGACCTGTGCCACGTTTCGGACGAGAGCATCATCCACCGCATCCTCGCGGCGGAGGGGCTGACGGCCGCCGTCTACCGGCGCACGTGCGAACACATCGTGGCCGCCGAAGCGGCCGGGGCGCACGTCATCCAACTCACGTGTTCGTCCATATCGCCATGCGCCGACGTGGGGCAGCAACTGGTGACGGTGCCGGTGCTGAAGATCGACGAACCGATGGCGCGGGCGGCCGTCCAGGGACACCGGAGCGTGGGTGTCATCGCGACCAATCCGGGGACCCTGAAGCCGAGCACGCAACTGGTGGAGGCCGTTGCACGGGAGATGGGCAAGGAAGTCGAAGTGAAGTCGGTACTCTGCGAGGGGGCGTACCCCGCCTGGCTGTCGGGCAATCGCCAGGAGCACGACAGGATTGTGCTCGCACACTTGCGGGACCTGATCGACAGCGTCGAGGTGGTCTGCCTGGCCCAGGCGTCCATGTCGCGGCTCGCCGACGCCCTGGCGGACGAGCAGAAGAAGGTGCCGATTCTTACGAGCCCGCGCCCGGCGGTGGAGCGGCTGGCAACCGTCGTGGCGCGCCTGAGCGCAGAGCAGGGCCCATGAGCTCGGCGGTCGCCCCCGAGGCCGACGTGTAGGTCCTGCTGTCACGTTTCATGTAGGATCGACGCATGCGTTTCGGAATCGTTGCGGATGACAACACCGGGGCATCGGATGCCGCCGGCATGCTCACCGAGAAGGGCGTCAGGACTGCGCTTGTCCTGAGCCTTGCGGCGGCGCGCGAGGCCGAGTCGTTCCTGGCGGACTTCGACGCCGTGGTGATCGGCACGCAAATCCGCTCGATGGCCCCGGATGAGGCGCGCGAACGGACAGCCGCCGCAGTCGAGCGCCTGAAGGTGCTCCGGGTCGAGAAGGTCCAGCTCAAGTACTGCTCCACTTTCGACTCCACGCCGGAGGGCAACATCGGCTGCAGCCTGGACGCGGGCCTCGAAGCCTTCGCGCAGGAGGCCACGATCGTCGCCCCGGCGCTGCCGGTCAACGGCAGGACGACGTACAACGGCTACCATTTCGTCAACGGCGTTCTGCTCTCCGAATCGCCGCTGCGGCACCATCCGCTCAACCCGATGACGGACTCGAACCTGGTGCGCTGGTTGCAGCAGCAGACCCGGCGCCGGGTCGACGTGGTCCGGCTCGACCGGATCCGGCGCGGCGCGGAACACGTGCGCGGGCTCATGGACTCGCTGGTGGCGGACGGCGTGAGCTACCTGGTGACGGACGCGATTGAGCAGTCCGATCTCACCGTGGTCGCCGAGGCAACGGCCGACTGGCCGTTCATCAGCGGCGGCTCGGGCATCACGGCGGAGATCCCGCGCCTCATGTTTCCCGAGCGTTCGGCCCTGTGCTTTGCCGGGCGCATCCGGGGTCTGTCCGGGGGGCTGCTGGTGGTGTCGGGCAGCCAGTCTCCGGCCACACGAGCGCAGAACGGCTGGGCAGTGAGCCACGGGTTCGCCGGAGTGCCCGTCGAGCCCCAAGAGGTGCTGAAGGGCGAGGTCGATCTCGACCGCATCGTGCACGCGGCCGCCTCCTTGCTCGGCGAAGGCAAGCCGGTGGTCATCTATGCCCGCGCGGAGTCGCCGGACGACGTCCGGGAGGCGCAGGAGTTCGGGGGAACGCTCGGCCTGTCCGTCACTGAAACGGGTGCCATGATCGCCGATGCCCTGGCGGAGATTGCCGGGCGCCTGATCGAGTCGCGCCGCGTGGGCCGGCTGATCATCTCCGGTGGGGAAACGTCCGGCGCCGTCTGCGCCCGGGCCGGATTCGGCGCCCTCGAAGTGGGCCTGCCCGTGGAACCGGGCGTGCCCTACTGCTTCCCCGCTTCGCATCCGGACCTGATGGTCGTGCTGAAGTCCGGGAACTTCGGCAGCGCGGACTTCTACCTGCGCGTGATGAACCTGCGCTGACCGGCGCCGCCCAGGCCCCCGCGCAACTGCGATTGCCCGAAAGGAGTGAGCCCCATGCCCTACATACCGCCGCAGAACCGGCCCCCCATTGACCGACACGTGGACGCCCTGGCCGGTAAGATTGCTGGCGCGCTGGCCCGGAACGATCAGACCGCAGAGATCTCCGTCCTCTACCGCAAGGCGTTCGCCGCCGTGGCGGATTCCATCGCGGCGCTCGAGAAAGGGGAGCAGCCGGCCGAAGGCGAGGCCGGAGCGCTGGCCGCCTGCATCGTTGACACGGCCCAAGGCTACGCACAGAAGGGCGCCTGGACGGGGGAGCTGAACTACGCCGTCACCATGCTCATCCAGGCAGTGCCTTACAAGCTCTATCGGCAGGGCGTCTGGGAGGAGTGCCTCCGATACTGGCTCTATGCCCAGACGGTCGGGGCACTTACGAGGACGGCTTACGACATCCACGAGCGCTTTGCCAACGATTGGGTCGGCAACGGGCTGGCCGGCGTCTTCGAAGACGTCAAGGACGAACTGAAGCGCCGCGTGAACTCGGCCTACGAGGCGGCCCAGATCACCAAGAGCGGGGACTGCTACAGCATGGTGCCGTTCCACACCCGGCTCGTCCCGATGGAGCGGGACGGCGTGGACGGTTACATCGAGATCATGCTGAAGCACCACGAGCCCGAAGGCCCCGCGACG
>CAYUDW010000310.1:1674-3432 GCA_964442595.1 uncultured candidatus Brocadiaceae bacterium | reverse complement strand
GGCTCGCCGTCGCGGAAAACCACCATCGACCCGACCGCCTCCCGCCCCTGGAGGGTCGAGACGTCGAAGCATTCGATGTTCCGGGGCAGCTCGCTCAGGCCGAGGATGCGCTGGAGGGATTCCATCTCCAGCCGGCGTTTCTCCTCCTCGGTTGTGGCGGCTCGCTCGGCCTGGCGCGCGTTGCCGCTGGCCAGTTCGACCAGGCGGCGCTTGGGGCCGCGCTGCGGGCGGAGGAGGCGCACGCGGCGCCCCTTCTTCTCGCTGAGCCAGGACTCCAGCAGCTCTGCGTCCTCCGTTGCCACCGGCACCAGCACCTCCTCGGGCACGAAGCGGTTGGCGCTGTAGAACTGGCTCAGGAAGGATCCGAAGATCGCCTCCTCGCTGTCCAGCTCCGCGGGGAAGCGATACGTGGCGACGTCCTGTATGTTGCCGTTGCGCACGAAGAGCACGGCCACGGACACGTATCTGTCCAGCGTGCAGAGGCCGAAGACGTCGCGCTCCACGTCCGAGCCCGAGGAGGCCACGCGTTGCCCTTCCAGGGTCGTCTCAATGGCGCGGACGCGATCCCGGATGCGGGCGGCCCGCTCGTATTCCAGCGCCCCGGCCGCGTGTTCCATCTCTTCGCGCAGCCTTGCGAGCAGGTCATCGCCCTTGCCCTTCAAGAACATGACGACCTGCTCGATCAGCCGCCCGTATTCCTCCTCGGAGACCTCCGAGCAGCACGGCGCCGCGCACTTGCCCATCTCGCCGTACAGGCACGGGCGGCGCCGCTCCATGCACTCGCGGATGGAGCACTTGCGCAGGGGAAAGACGTCGTGCAAGACGCGCAGCGTCCTTCGGGCGGCCTTGGCGCTGGCGTACGGGCCGAAGTACATGGCCTTGGCATCGTCGAGCCTGCGCGTCACGATCGGGCGCGGCCAGGGCTCGGAGGGATCGATCTTGATGCTTACGAAGCTCTTGTCGTCGCGGAAGTAGACGTTGTACTTCGGCCGGAACTGCTTGATGAAGTTGTTCTCAAGCAGCAGCGCCTCCTTCTCAGAGGCCGTTACGACGGCGTCCACGTCGGCCACCTGGTGGATGCGTTTGCAGATGAGGCGCCAGTCGTCCCCTCCTTCCTGAAAGTAGCTGCGCACCCGGGCGCGCAGGTCCTTCGCCTTGCCGACGTAGATCACCTCCTGCCGGGCGTCCTTCATCAGGTACACGCCCGGCCTGCGGGGCAGGGAGTCGATCTTCTTGCTGAGCTCTTCGGGCATCTTCGACGCCATGGACAAGCCATCCGGCCCGGACTGCGGCACAGTCACCATGATAGGGTAAGCTGCGGAATCTGTCGAGAAGCTGGGCTTGCCATCGGCGCCAGCGCCCTGTACAATCCCCGTGGACCGGCACGGCGCCACGCACTGCAAGCGCGCGTGTACGCGAGGCGGGGCCTGGCAGCCATGGGACCCAGCTGCAAGGAAGAGAGCGGACGATGCAGAAGATCAAGTGCGAGTGCGGACGGTTCTTAGAGGTCGAGGAAGGCGTCGAAAGCGTCAAGTGCCCGGCCTGCGGCCGGGACGTGAAGGTCGAAGCGGCCGAGGATTGGCTCTCCTCCGTGTCCATCGAGGAGATGTCCCTGGAGGGCGGGGACGTCGCAGCGGAGCCGAAGGAGGCCGAAGCGGCCGAAGCCCCAAAGGCGGAGGAGCCCACGCCGCCACCGACCGGCGACATCCAGCTCGAGACGCCAGCCCGGGCGGTGCCGAGCGCGCCGCCGACTCCCGG
>CAYUDW010000310.1:0-1574 GCA_964442595.1 uncultured candidatus Brocadiaceae bacterium | reverse complement strand
GGCGACGGCCGGCATCATGCTGGGCCTCCTGTGCGTCGCGTTCAAGAAGGACCACAGCCCTCTGGGCGTCGTCGAAGGACTGGCTTTCGTGCGCGTTGCCGCCCTGGCCGTGATGACGCCCCTCTACTTGATCGCCGGCATCGTTGTGCTGATCGCCACGAGCGGGGAGGGCGCCGGCACGGAAGTCCTCTGGTTGGCCAGGCACTTGCCCTGGGTGTATTTCGCCGTCCTCCTGTTCGCCCAGACCGCCCTCATCACGGGCCTGTTCAGGTTGGGCTGTCTGCCGAGCCTGATCCTGGGCGTCGTCGTGACCTTCGCCGGCTACTCGATGGCCGCCAGGCTGCCGCAGTACCTGGCCGGTATCTGGGGAGGGTGACCCCGCCTCACCATCCCCCGTCGGCGTCGGGGACGGAAAACCGCACCGAGTCCCGCCGCACGTAGTCGTCCAGCGACCTGTGGTCCACCCGCCATTGGCCCCCGAAGCGCACGCCCTCGATCTCGCCGCGCTTGATCATCCGGCGGACGCGCTTCGGATCGCACTTGAACTGCGCCGCCACCGTGCTGACGCGCAGCCACCTCACCTCGGGACACCCGCATATCTTGCACGCCACGAGATGCTCCTGGCACAGAATGGGGAAGGACGGGCTTACTCGACGGGCAGGTGCGCCCGGTAGGTCATCTCGGCCAGACGGCCCGGCCGCTCGGCCATGGGGTAGTAGGCCGCGGCCGAGGCATCGCCGGACGAGGCCCGTTCCGCCGCAGCGTTGCAGATGCGGGCGTTGAACCAGTCCGCCAGCCGATCCGGCACCTCGATGAAACCGTTGCAGATCGGACACGGCTCGAGCGCGCGACGGTCCAGCCACCCCGATCCCCCGCACGCCGGACACCGCACTTCGACCACACCCAGGGTCTCGGCCATCGCCGCGAGCATGAGCTTCCCGCGCAGGTCGGCCAGGTGAGCCGGCATCTGCGCGGCGATCCGACGGATGGCGGCCTTCGACACGCGACGTTCTGGCGCAGGCACCCTCAGGCCCTCCCCGCCTGGACCAAGGCATCGTATCGGAGCTTGCAGTGGAACCTGGGTGGCGCTTCGACCAAGTCCAGGCCGCACCGGCGGATGCCTTCGAGCGTCACCTCGTCGGCGGCCAGCGCTCTGCGGACCGCCACCTTGTCCGGATGCTCCCTGGTGCGGACCAGGCCATCCAGGTCTGCAGTGCGAAGCAAACGGCAGACCTCGGCCTCAGCCAGCCCGTCCCGCAGGCAGACGGCCGCCTCCCCCTTGCGGAAGCCCACCTCCCCGTGGGGCGTGGTGAGGCTCTTGCGACCGGGCGCCAGAATGGCGTCCCGGCGCGCCCGGCAGTATGCCTCGAGGTCGGCGCGCAGCTCATTGGTGCGGCTCTGAAGCGCGGCGATGCGGCGATCGTACCGCCGGCGCACGTCCTCCAACTGCGCGTTCAGTTCGCTCTGGAGCCCCTCCAGGCGCAACTGGACGCGGCCGAGCCGGCGCAGCTTCTCGGCTACGGTCGCACGGGCCCCGGCGGCATTGCAGGTCTTGGCAGGCATTACGCCCTCCT
>CAYUDW010000309.1:0-3440 GCA_964442595.1 uncultured candidatus Brocadiaceae bacterium | reverse complement strand
GGCAGTTCCCAAGGAGCGTTGACGAGAGGTCCGAGAGAGTGCCCAAACGAGTGCGAGTCTGGACTGGGCCGCGTACGGTCTACTGGGCCAGCGACAGAGCGCGACCCCGGTGGGCTTTCGTCGTTCGTGTTGATAACCTTGGCAGGGAACCTCTCCATGTGGAGAGGATCAGTGCCAGTCTTAATGCTCAGTCCGGCCGAGTCCGGCGCGTCGTTGCCGGGGAAAAGCTCTGCCGCTCGCGCCGCCTGGCTATCAGGCAGACGGACGAATTCGCAGTTCGCGTAACAGACCGGGGTCTTACGGCTGAGCCACCGACATCCGTGGCCGTGCAGATTAGGCTTTCTGACGCAAGGAGCCGAGTCTACACCTCCAGCTGTCGGGCGAAGCTTGAGCCTTGTCGGACCGCGTATGTCCGGCTTCCGCTCTGCGGCAAGTGGTTCACGGCCAACGGGCGAGCAGAACACCACTGTCTCGGCGGACAGTTCGGCTTCGACTTCATGCACGAGCAGGACGTAGCCCTTCACGACGGGCCACCAAACAGGGAGCTGGCATGTCGGGAGTTCGCTTCCTTCGGGCAGCCATTGCTGGCGCCCGCAGATGGGGTCGTGGTTGGCTGCGAGAGTGCCCAGCCCGACCTTGTTGCCACGCCAGGACGGGCCTCATTCGCAGAGAAGAGGCCCGACTACCCGGGGCATTTGCTGGGCAACTACGTGATCGTTGCCACGGCTGGGGATCGCTACCTGCTTATGGCTCATCTCCGGCAGGGAAGCGTGCGTGTCAAGCCCGGAGAAACCGTGCAGGCCGGCCGGCAGCTCGCGGAGGTGGGAAACTCCGGCAACACGTCCGGCCCTCACTGCCACGTTGAGATACTTGACAGCCTTCCAGACCTGTCTCTCTTGGGCACGCAGGCCTTCAGTTCCTCCGGCATGCCCTTCGGCTTCAGGGACGTCAACCGAAGACGAGGCGGCCAACACAAGTCGCTGCGTCGGACAGTCCCACGACAAGGGGATGTGCTGAGCTCCGTGGGATGAAGGTCTGCTGCCGATGTGTGCAGCGTGTTCCCTGCAGAACCGTTTCGTACCCACCAATGGGAGCCATCCACGGCTAACCGAACGCTGAGGCGAAGCAACCCTCAGCGCGATCTGCATTGACCATGGAGCCCGGTCCAGCGGCCGGGCTCTTTCCTTGTACAGAAGGAACAGATTCATGGAAGTCTACTGCGGATTGTGCGGAGAACGGCTGCATCAGCTCTTCGGGCAGTTCTGCGAGGTGCGCGAGATGGTTCCCGACAGATGCCGGCAGCGCTGTCCCGGAGCGCCCCTGATCAGCGAGGATCTGGCCACCTACCTGAAGGAGAACCGGATTGAGGCCACGGGCCGAGGCCGGAGCACCCACCACATCGACGCGGGCTAGTGTGAGGGCATATCCGCCGCAGCCGAGGGCCGTATCGGCGGCGCCAGGCTCCCTGCATGGCCTTTCCGATTGCGCGGCCCATTGGGCACGAACTCATAGACCCCGATGTCCGGCCTATCCCCCTGGGGGACCGCGGTGCCCGCGATGTCCTCCGCGTCCGTTGCCTTAGTGCCGGCGTCGATGGCCGGACTGCCCGGCTTCAGGCGGTAGTCGTGGTTGTCCGGATCCATGAAGATCCTCCGCAGGTCGGACTCGAAGATGTCGCCCGGTTTCTCCCCCTGGAAGTCCCTGCCCCTCGAAGTCCAGAGGTTGTGGCTCATCTCCCCTCGGATGCCGTCCCTGCTGCAAGATAGCCCGTCGATGATGTTGTTCTTGATGATGCAGCCGTCTATCCCGGCGTCTTCGTAGATGCCGCCCTTCCAGCCTTCTCCGGCGTGGAGCAGCACGTTGTTCACGATGGTTACGTTCTTCATCGGGCGGCCCCTCCACGCGGCGATGCACGCCTCCACACCGTGCGCGTCCAGGATGTTGCGGCGGACCATGATGTTGCTGCTGCTGCTGAGGGTCAGGCAATCATTGGAATTGTAGACCTCGTTGCCCTCCACCAGCATGTCGTTGGAGCCGAGGTAGACGGTCAATCCGTTGGCATGGATGCCCAGGTTGTCCCAGACGATGTTGTACTGGAGTTTGGAGCGTTGACACGTGTGAAAGGACGCCGCCGTCGAGCCGTTCCTGCGCAGGAAGTTGTACCGGCACACAGAGTCGTCAAAGGCGGCGCCGAGAATCCCCATGCGACGGTTCTCGTAGATGGAATTATTCTCCACAAGGCAGTGGGATACTCCGCGCAGGGTGATGGCACCCTGTATCCCCCGTAGCCTGGTGATGTTGACGTTCGGAGTGGGCCAGCCGCGGTGGATCTCATTGTTGCGAATGATGAGGCCCCTGTTCTGCGGACCGGAGAACTTCATGACGGCCGCGGCCCTCGGTTCCCCGCCTTGCTGGCAGATCCTGAAGCCGTCGATCACGATGTGGTTGGCGTCAGGGATCAGGAAGCCGTGTGCGCGCGTGCTGATGGTCACGTTCTCCGGCCCCTTGGGGCCTGGCTCATGCGGCCACAGCACCAGGCGCGCCCTGCCGTCGGCGGCGTCCTTCTCCTTGAGGCAGTACTCCCCCGGTCTGTCCAGGACCTTCAGGCTGTTCAGCAGGGCGTAGCGATGGCCGCGCCGCCCCCCGTAGAGGCGTTGCCCGTGCGGCATGAAGGTCACCTTGTGCTCGGCGGGCACGTAGCCCGTGATCCGCTGGTAGCAGATGAGGTTCGGCTGGACGTGGAGCGCCATGTAGGCCCCGTCGTAGTAATCCGGGTCCGGCGAAGTGAAGTAATCGGGATCCGTCAGCGACGTCCCGTCAGCGATCATGGCGTTTCGGTACGAGCCCACCCGGTCGTGGAAGAAGGGATCCCGGGGCTTGGGGTCCTGGGCGGCGTTCAGGTAGGTGTCCCCCTCGTAGAGGCTGAAGTTGAAGAAGGTTCGCTCTCCGTCCAGATAGGCGCAGTAGAGCTTCTCCCAATTGGGGTTTCCCTCCACTTCGTTCGCAGAAGCAACCTTCTGCCAGCCGGTGACCGGTTCCCCGCCCTCGATGACTGCCCTGCCCTTGCCGAACGTCCCGTCGGTATTGCCATCGTAGACGATGGGGCTGCCCTCTGCGCCGGACCGGGCCACGGTGACCGTGCTCCGGTAGTGGACGCCACCTTTGAAAACGACTTTGTCTCCGGCGGAGAGCTCGACGCTGCCGGCGCGTCCGACGGCTTCGGTGTCACCGGGACAGTGTTTGAAGGCCGAGTCGCCTGTGCGGCCGTCGTTGTCGTCGCGACCGCCATCAAAATCGACGTAGTAAACCGTCCCAGTCGGCGGCATCTTCGCGGTTCCCTCCTGCGCCAGGATTCCCTGGAGGCCAATGGCTGCACCGGCGACCAGCGCCACGATCATCGCGCAAGCCATCGGCATCGGTTTCAGTGTCGTCCGGAATCG
>CAYUDW010000308.1:0-3443 GCA_964442595.1 uncultured candidatus Brocadiaceae bacterium | reverse complement strand
GGCCGGTCGGGCATGCCTCGGCCGGCTGCCTGTTTCGTCGCTGGAGGAGGCAAGATGTCGGAGAGAATGGCACGTTTGGCCGTCATCGGCTGTGGGAGTTTCGCGCGCTCGCGCCTTTGTCCCAGCATTCGGCTGGCGGGCAACATCCGGCTGGTCGGCGTCTGCGACCTAGTCGAGGAGCGCGCCGCTGAGGCCGCAAAGGCGTTCGGCGCCGACGGCCACTACACGGACATGGATGCGATGCTGGACTCGGTCGAGCCGGACGGCGTCTGCGTGATCGGCCCCGCGCCCATGCAGTTTGAGCTGGGGATGCGCGTGCTGGAGCGCGGCCTGCATCTCTACACGGAGAAGCCCTGCGCCAACACTTCCCGCCAGGCGGCGGAGCTGGCCGAAGCGGCGCGCAGCCGGGGGCTGATCACTGCCTGCGCCTTCATGAAGCGCCATAGCGCGGCGTTCCGGGCGGCGCGGTCGCTGATCGAGCGCGAGGAGTTCGGCCCCGTGCGCATGCTCGAGGTCCGTTTCACGCAGGGGCCGTACGCCGCGATCTGGGGGATCGAAAGCCCGATGCGCTCCTCGCTGGTCGGGCAGTTCGTGCACCTGTTCGACCTGATCAGGTTCCTGGCCGGGGACGTCCGCTCCGTGTCGGCGAAACTCTATGAAACCGAACCGGGGAGCGACTACGGCGCCTTCGCCGTGCTGCTGACGCTGGCCAACGGCGGCCTGGGCCTGATGGACCTGAACATGCTCGAGTCCGACACGTGGCACTTCAACGAGTACGTCCGCGTGTCCGGCTTCCAGCACTGGCTGGACGTGGAGGACATGCTCCATCTGCGCTATCATCCCCTGAAAGGCTGGACCGAGCAGGGCGACCTGAAGAACCAGACATTCACCTGGCAGCCGTCGCTCGACCTGGAGGCGCAGATGCTGCACCGCGCCGGCTACGTCGGGGAGATTCGCGCTTTCGCCGATTGCTGCCTTACCGGCCGTGCTCCCGTGGCCACGAGCCAGGACTGCGCCGAAGCGCTGAAGATCGGCGAGGCCATCTGGGCCAGCACCCGGGCCGGCGGCACCGAAGTCGTGGTGGGCGAGGCCCCGGCCGAGGCGTAGCTCGGCGTTCCTGTGACTGACGCGCAAGAGGAAGCTTAACCCGAAGACCTGGAGGATTTGGGCATGATCAAGGTGGCCATTGTTCGCGGCGCAAAGGCCTATCACGGCCGCACCTTTGCCGGCATCATCAACGATTATGACGCGGAGCTCTACGCCGAGCGGAAGTGGCCGGCCTACCCGACGGCGCTGGCAGGACGTGCTCGCGTGACTCACGTCTACGACCCCGACCGCGCCGCCGCCGAGGATCTGGCCCGCGCGGCGCGGATCGAGAATGTGTTGGATCGAGCGGAGGACGCCATCGGCCAGGTCGACGGCGCCATCGTCGCCGACGACGGCACGCTCGCCCATCAGCAGGCGGCCATCCCCTTCTTGGAAGCAGGGACCCCCACGTTCATCGATAAGCCCCTCTCGACGGATCCGGCGGAGGCACGGCAGATCGTCGAGCTGGCGCAGGCGAACGGGACGCCGTTCTTCTCCGCTTCAGCGCTGCGCTTCGCGAAGGAACTGGCCGATCGGGAGGCGCTCGCGGAGCAGGTCGGCGACATCACGGCCGTCTGCGGTGCGGGCGTCAACGAGCTCATCTACTACGGGATCCACCCGCTGGAGGCCATGGTTACGGTGATGGGGTCGGGCATCGAGTCCGTGCAGAACGTGGGTCGGCCGGGCGAAGCCATCGTGCGGATTCGCTTCAGGGACGGGCGCCAGGGAGTGCTGATTGCTTACGAGGAGGGCTTCGCCTATACGCTCGAGGTGAGCGTCCACGGCACGAAGGGCCACGTGCGCATCCCCATCGCCGACAGCGCCGGCTTCTACACGAACATGCTGTCGGCCTTCCTGGACATGGTCGAGACGGGGCAGGCGCCCGTTCAGCCCGAGGAGACGCTGGAGATCATCGAGGCGCTCGTGCTGGCCAAGCAGTCGGTCGCCGAAGGCGGGACGGAGAAGGCGCTCCAGAGGTAGGCGTCCGTCTGCCGAGGCAGCCGGTACCGTTGGGGACGCTTCAGGCGTGCTCGTGGAGATGCTCGTGCTCGCCTTCTTTGCCCACGAAGAGCAGCGGGAAGACGATGTCGCTCACGCAGCACGGGACCCACACGGCGATGAAGAGCACCACGAACACGAGCGGAAGCAGGGGCAGCCAGTTGACCGTGCCCTCCGCGTGCCCGATCACGTAGAAGAGCGAGGCCCAGGTGCTCAGCAGGACGTGTCCGCTGTGGGGAATCTTCGTCGCGGGCTTGGCCATCCCGATCGCAACGCCCAGCAGGGCCGCCGGGTTGATGAGCCACCACTGCTCGATGAAGGGAAGGTGAAAGTGCATCCTGGCATGGCTGCCCGCGGCCTTCAGCACGAGGGCGCCGCCGTGGTGGGGGAAAACGACGTCGCTGAGTGTGGCGATGCCGACCGAGCCGACGAATCCGATCAGGATGCAGAGGAGCACGTTCCCCCGGTACCGCCGGTACATCGCCGCAGTGACCAATGCGCTCAGAAGCACGTGGATCGCATGGAACCCCTCGAAGAAGGGCTCCAGGGCATGGGTCCCGACCTTCAGCAGCACCAGAAGCAGCATCAGCACTATGCCGGTGAAGGCACCGAAGAGCGTGAACGGGGCATGGGATCTCAGTTCGGTCAGGATTCTGTTGGACATCGGGCGCTCCGGACCACGGGCCGTTGCTTGAAGGCAGACACAACATTCTAAAGGACAGGCAACGCCGCTGCAATCACTTAGTGCCGATCGAGCGGTACTTGTTCGAATAGTGTGCCACGCCCCGGCGGCCTTTGTAGAGTGTGCGTCGATCCTGTTCGCTCCGGCCGCAGGCTGTGCTACGATGACCGGCCGGTCCTGTTGTTCGTTCCTGCGCGCTGACGCGCGTGAAGTGGAGGTAGGCTGTGGAGTGCCGAATCCTTCTCGCCCTCGGGCTGGGGCTTGTTGGCGCCATGGCAGTTCCCTCGGCACACGCCGACTCGCAGGCCGCGCCGCCGGCTCGGCGCACGGTCTATGCGTGGTTCCCCAGAGACTTCAACAACCGGGACACTGCCGCCATCGACTGGAGCTCGCTGACGCACATCTGCTACCGCTCGGTCGTCATCCAGCCGGACGGCACGCTGAAGGAGCCCGTGGCGCGCGCGGAGGTCGCCAGGCTTGTCGCGGAAGCGCACGACCACGGCGTGAAGGTGACCGTGCTGGTCTGGGGCACCACGCCGGAGGGTAGTTCGCAGTACCTGGCCCACCACCAGGAACGGGCCGTCGCGTCGCTGGTGGACTACGCGAAGGCCAACGACCTGGACGGGATCAACATGGACGACGAGACCTGGCGGGAGACCAACTCGGAGACGCAGGG
>CAYUDW010000307.1:1161-3465 GCA_964442595.1 uncultured candidatus Brocadiaceae bacterium | reverse complement strand
GGGCCTGGGGCATTGCTAAGACGCCCTTCAAGCACGTGGTGGACGGCCTTGCCGCCCGGAGCACCGAAGTCGGACACGTCAATCACGATCTGCGCCGGCCGGTCGAAGCAGCGGTTGATCGCATGGAAGTAAATCGCCGTCTCGTCTCCCGTCGCCAGCGCGTCGACATAGGCCACCTCGTCGACTGCACCTATTCCGCCCATCTGGTACGGCTGAGCATACGTCGGCACATTCTCACTCTCGAGGTCCAGCAATCCGCTCCCATGGTGCTTTGAGTAGAACATGGTGACCTGGCCCGTGGGCATGAGGAACGGAGTGAATCCCGCTTTGGGGTCCGCTCGAATGGCCGTTATGTCCCACCTATTGCCGAGCAGCATCGACTGGCATCCGATCTCCACGGTGTGCCCGGCCCGCATCAAGCCATGGATGAAGCCGGCCGCCCCTACCCCCTTGGCGAAGAGCGAGTCCATGGAAGGAGGGCGTCCGCGGTAGCCCCACCAGCCCCCGTTCCAGTTCCATTCCGTGATGGCGACCTTGTAGCCGAGTTCCCTGGCCGCCGCCACCCCATCCCGCTGTCTGAGGACCGAACGCCCCATATCGTCGATGGCCGGCACCGCCACCCAGGCATACCAGATCGCCTCTTCTGAGAGATCTGCCGTCGGCACCACCTCGCCGCCCTTCTTCACCTCGCTGATGCCCCAAGGCCGGTACTCATGCAAGGCTACGTACTGGATCTTCTGTCCGAGCCGTTCTCGTGCCATCTCAGGAAGCCAACGCGGGTGACCGTCGATGATTATCTGGATGGACGGATCCACTTCTCGCATGGTGTCGACGTAGGCAGTCAGACAATCGATGTAGAACTCCTCGGTGTGATCCCCCTCCGCCTCCTTCATTCGCTTCAGGAGGTTCCAGGTCTCATTGCCGATCTGGAAGTACTTCACGCCGTACGGCTTGGACCGGCCGTTCTTGCTGCGCACGGCTGGCCAATCCTCCATGCCCTCGGGCAGCCGTGCGCCAGGTGGGGCATTGCAGTAGGCAACGAGCGATGCTGCCTCCATCGCTGCCTCTTGCACGGGCTTGGCCCTGAGAATGGCGTTTCCGAAATTGACGACGAGGATCCCGTCTGCGTTCAGGTCCTCAGCCAGGCGAAGGAACTCGTCATAACCGAAGTTGTTGGTTATCGGATTCCCCGTGTGCCCTCTGCTCATGGGTCGGCCAGCGGCCCTGCCGGGGACGTTGTCTATCATGTCGCGCCAATCGAGGAAGTCCGCGTCCGTGCCCCCAGGGAATCGGATGATGGGGATCTCCGCTTCCCTGAGCAGCTTGACGACCCCCGGCTGAAGATCACGCGTCCCCGGAGCGAGGCCGGCCTCAGCACCGATCTCGCCGGCCCAACTCGCTCGCTCCATGAACTGGCCGAACACCCGAGCATCGATCCTGTGCAGGACCCGGTTCCTCACGGTGAACTTCATCTCGCTCGCCTCTGCGCCCGCGGCGGCGAACGCGAGCACTACGGCAATGGCCTGCAGCGCCCGTAGTCGTGATCTGATCATTGGCCTCCCCCAATCACTGAGCTAACTGCGGAGTCAACGTCGCTCGCCCGGCGGCAACGGCATCATCTACTCGAATCATCGTCCGCTTGCCTCGTCTTCCCCGTGCAGCCATCGGAGGCCGCCGGGCCAACCCTTGTCCGCCATCTTCAGGATCGAGCGGTAGTAATCGTTCGCCCCGCTCACGGTGTAGTCGTAGGCGCCGCTTTCCCACACGAAGTAGTTGGAGACCGCCGCCGCGCGGAACTGGCCTGGCGAAGTGTACGCGGCCGGGCCATGTGATTCCACGAGATCGCGATCGTTCATCAGCTCCCACGTGGTCGCCGACACGCCGTCGGCACGGCGGTATACCACAGCCGTGCTGGAGTCGACGGCTCCCCACACGCCGCGGCGGTGGACTTCGATGATTGCGTGGCCCGAGTAAGCCTGTTCCGTGTCGGCCAGAAAGACCAGGCGGCACGGGTGCGCGGCGACCTGGTAGAGGGCGCAGGCGACTCTGGCCACGTCCGTGCACCAGTCCGATCCCCGGCGGATGATCTCCTCTTCCGTCCCGCCGAGCACCATGGAGTCCAGGTCCTGGGGTGCCCTCTGGCCCAGACGCGAGCAGAAACGGGCGATGCCGGTGATACGCTCATCTTCGCAACCAGAATCGCCCACGGCATCCGCGACGTGCGCCTCGAGCGCCGGCCTCGACCCAGGCGCGTATGCCAGTTCCGTCGGCGTGTGCTGAGCATAGAGGTAGTCGGCCGTCTCC
>CAYUDW010000307.1:0-1061 GCA_964442595.1 uncultured candidatus Brocadiaceae bacterium | reverse complement strand
GGCCAGGCAGCCGAACCGTGCAAAAGGCACGCTCTGCCCCTGACCAGAATCCCGCAAGCCGGAGAGGTACGCGTCGAGCATCATCTCCGCGAACTCCTCGGGCTCGCCGACTTTGCGGCGGGCCGGGATGAGCGAGCTGTCGGCTATCAGGCCTGCAATGTCCGGTCCGATCTGCGACCAACCTCCGTACTGCCAGTCGATCAGCACTGTCTCGTCTGTTCCATCGTCCAGCCGTCGGGACATGAGGTTAGGCATGCACAGGTCGCCGTGACAGAGCGTGCGAGGCATTCTGTCCAGTGCCTGAACGAAGATCTCACGGCTGCCCCATAAGTCCCGAACCTGCCTGCCCAAGTCAGCATCCCAAAGCCTGCTGGTCAGTGGATGGGTTCTGAACGCCTCGAAGACAGTGGAAACCTGGCCAAAGGTCCGACGAACGCCCTTCCCAAACCACTCGCTCCTGTCCAATTGCGGACAGGCCGCAAGCGTCGCGCTGCCCAGGAATACCCCGTTCAGGCGGCCGAAGTGCCGAGCGGCAAGTGCGAAGCGTTCCAGGGGCCACCCGATTGAATCCTCGGCAGCCACATCCTCGAACCACGTCCAGGGCTCATCGCCCGGATGCTCGGTCACCCCCAGCAGGCGCGGTGCGGCGATGCCACTGGGCAGCTCGTCCAACACGCCGCTTCGGTACAGCATCAGTTCCCGGTGGAAGGCTTCCCGCCGGATCGGGTCACGGTGTTCCATCGAGGGCTCGGGAACCCTCAGGAAGACGGACCACCGCACCGCACGCCCGCGGCTCGCTGCCCGACCCGTGATGCGACACACCATCCGGCCGGGCGGGATCGGCGTGCCCTTGATGACATCGCAGTCCCAGCAAGTGAGGTCGGCCCGTTCGTCCGCCAACGCCTTCCGGGCCAAAGGCAGCAGAAGCAGCCCGGTGATCCTCTTAAGGCGATGAGGCCCTGCCCTGTTCATACTCCTGTCCCTCAACGGTCCTTCCAGGACCCGGTGCCGCCAGGCGATCATACGGCGCAGGACTGGCCTTCTCAAGGGATTGGCTGGCC
>CAYUDW010000306.1:2289-3556 GCA_964442595.1 uncultured candidatus Brocadiaceae bacterium | reverse complement strand
CCGCCGTTCACTTGCGGGCAGTCCCGGCAGGGGGCAAAATGCTCCGGCGACTCCGCGCGGGAAGGCCGTCGGTTGCAGCTATTCTGACGTTCGTGTTCTGAGGAGCCGAGAATGGACATGGTGAGGATAGGCGTCATCGGTTGTGGCGTGATGGGCGTTCGGCATCTGGCGGCGGCGGCCAAGTCCCCGCTGGCCGAGCCGTTCGCCGCGGCGGACGTGCTGAAGGAACGCGCCGAAGCAGCGGCCAAGGAGCATGGCGTATCGAAGGTCTACGGTGATGGGCGGGAGCTCATCGCCGATCCCGACGTGGACGCCGTCGTGCTGGCGATGCCCACGGTTCACCGGGATGATCTGGCCATCGAGGCCCTCGAGGCGGGAAAGCACCTCCTGGTTGAGAAGCCCGTGGCCATGAACGCGCGGGTCGTGGAGCGGATGATCGAGGCCCGCGGCGACCGCGTGGCGGCTTGTTGCTCGGCGCGGTTCCACGCCTTTAAGTCGGCGCGCGTGGCGGCGGACTTCGTGGCCACCGGCGTCCTGGGCGACCTGCGCGTCGTCCACTGCCGCGCCTACACGCCGGCGCGCGGCACGCCGAAGAAGATGCCCCCCGCCTGGCGGCTCATCATGGCCCTCAACGGCGGCGGCATAATGGCTAACTGGGGGTGCTACGACCTGGACTACCTGCTGGGCGTCTGCGACTGGACGCTCAAGCCCCGCCTGGCGCTGGCACAGACGTGGCAGGTGCCGCCCCGCTCGCGTCCCAACGTGGCCGAAGGCTCCGATGCCGAAACGCACGCGATCGCGCTCGTGCTCTGCGATGGCGGGACCGTCATCAGCTTCGAGCGTGGCGAGTACATGCCCAGCCCGGGGATGGGCGCCTGGCAGATCGTCGGCACTCACGGATCGCTCACGCTGCACATGCTCTACCAGGACGACAAGGTCCTCATGCACGACGACACGACGACCGAGGACGGCGTCGTCAGCAAAGAGGTCTGGCGCGGCGACGAGACGTGGGCCGAGATGCAGGGCTTCCCCCTGTTGGACTTCGTCCAGGCCATCGTCGAGGGTCGGGAGCCGCAGACGACGCTCGAGAAGGCGCTGGTGGTTCAGAAGATCACGGATGCCATTTACGAGTCCGCCGACGGGGGCGCCGCCGCAGAGATCTCCTGAGTGCCGGGGTGCCCGCCGGGCAGTTCCTCCAGGTTGCGAGGCGAGACGGCACTGCCATGGATCAGTGCGACGCGGAGCGCATACATGAGACGTCGGTCGC
>CAYUDW010000306.1:0-2189 GCA_964442595.1 uncultured candidatus Brocadiaceae bacterium | reverse complement strand
TACCTGTGGCAGGACGGCCGGCACCGTCCGTTCACTTCCTCGGACATGGCCGGGATGGCACGGCTGCTGGACCGGCTTGAGAACGTGCACGCGGTGTTCGGCTTCTCGATGGACGACGTGCCGCCCGCCGGCCGGGACGTGGCCGGGCTGAACATCATTGCGCAGAATACGGCCAAGCACGTTCGCGTGCTCTGTTTCACGCCCGCCGGGGCAGACGTGCTGGTGCAGATGCGGGCCGTTGTGGGGGACCACCCCTGGTTCAGCATCGGGTTCACCGCGCACGGGCCGCTCAGGTGGACGGAGCTTGCGCTCGAGATCTTCCGCCGCACGGCGGGACATGGCATCCCGACCACCGTCAACGGCGAGCCGATGGCCGGCGCCTCGGGGCCGGTGACGCTGGCGGGCTCGGCGGCCCTCGGCAATGCGGAGATACTGGCCGGCATCGTCGTCAACCAGGTCCTGGAACCGGGGCGGCCCTGCATCTACAACCTGGGGCTGGCGCACGTGATGGACATGCGGGCGGCCCTGGCGGTGACCGGCGGGCCGGAGAACGCCCTGCTGGCGGACGTCTCGGCGGCGATGGGCAGGTTCTACGGCCTGCCTTCGTGCTCGTGGGTCTCGACCGAAGCGATGTGTCCGGACGCCCAGGCGGCGCTGGAGAAGATGTTGGGCTGGCATTCGCACGTGGCTTCGGGCGTCTCGCTTATCTGGGGCGTCGGCCAGCTCGAATCGGAGATGACCATCAGCCCGGCTCAGGCGGTTATTGACGACGAGATGATCTCCTACGTGCGGCGCTACATGCGCGGCGTGGCAGTGGACGAACGGTCGCTGGCCCTGGACGTCTGCCGCGAGGTCGGCATCGCCGGCTCGTTCCTGGAGCACGCTCACACGTTGCGCAACTTCCGCTCGGAGCTCTACATGCCACGCCTGCTCTGGCGGGACCGCCGCGCGAACTGGGCCGCCCGGGACGGCCGCACGCTTGCCGAGCGCGCCGAAGAAGTGGCCGCGGACCTGATGGACAGCCCCGTCGACACCGGCCTCACCGGGGACCAGATTGAAGAGCTCGACCGGATTACCTCCCAGTTCCTCGCCAGCCGGGGAGCTTGACCGCTCTTTCAAGCGAACGGGAGCAACTTCAGGGGACTAACCATGCTCAACGAGAAGATCGAGAAGGCGCGGCAGGCCGCACTGGACTTGCTGAAGCCGAGCCAGGAAGACCTGGAACACGGGCTCGAGCTGCACCGGGATTCGCTGGTGGTGGAGTCCTACGCGTTGCCCCCGCGCGCGGCCCCTGACGGCGACGCTCTGAAGGCGGCCGCAGAGGCGGGCGCGCCGGCCACCGAGGTTCGCGAGATGCTCGAGTACATGCAGATGACCCGCATGGTGACCGACGCCCACCAGCGCGCCGAGTATCTGGAGACCTGGCAGGCGTCCGGCGTCGACTGCATACTCACCACGGCCGGCGAAGAGTGCCAGTCTCCGTTGAGGCTGATGCGCCGCCTGGCCCACTCCACGTTCGTGGCGGACGTGAGCGACGTGATCGACCGGGCCGTCACGCCCGACGACATCGTCGCCGCGCATCAGAAGGGCCGCCCCTGCTTCTACATGACCCTCAACGGCGTGCCGCTCACCGAGAACTGGGAATCGGTCGAAGAGGAACTGCGTTACATCCGCATCTTCTTCGAGCTCGGCGCCCGCATGATGCACCTCACCTACCAGCGGCGCAACATGATCGGCGACGGCTCCGGCGAGACGGCGAACGCCGGCCTGAGCGACTTCGGCCGCGAGGTTGTCAGGGAGATGAACCGCGTCGGCGTCATCGTGGACGTGGCCCACTCGGGCTGGCAGACCGCGCTGGAAGCCGCGCAGGTTTCCGGGAAGCCTGTGGTGGCCAGCCATTCGAGCTGCGCGGCGCTGTTCCCCCACATCCGCTCGAAGCCCGACGAAGTCATAAAGGCCCTCTGCGACACGGGCGGCTACATCGGCATCTACGCCGTGCCCGGTTTTCTGGGCCTCAGCGACGACCTGCTGGCCATGCTGGACCACATCGACTACGCCGTCAAGACCTTCGGCGCCGAGCACGTGGCCATCGGCATGGACTACTGCGCCACGGCCTCCACCTACCACTCGGAACTGAGGAAGATGGGCAAGCTCCAGCAGCGGCAGCGCTGGCGCTGGCTCTGGCAGCC
>CAYUDW010000305.1:0-3562 GCA_964442595.1 uncultured candidatus Brocadiaceae bacterium | reverse complement strand
CAAGCGTATGTGTCACGAAGGAGCCGCCAGATGCGCTCCAGCGGGAAGTCGCGGGATGGAGGGGTTATGGGGGTGGCAGGTCTTCTTGTCGTCCTGGGAGGCGTCTGGCTCCTTCTGGGTAGGTGCAGTGCGCCATCGACTCAACACCGGGCAACCATTACGAAGGCAGCGCCCCGCTGACCATCGAACGGTTCCTGGACGAGCTCCGGAAAGATGGGTGAGGACGAGGCGCCCTGTTAGCGATGATGGCTGGACGTCGCCGGCTTGAGTCCGGTCGCCCGCTCCATTCGTGTGTACGGCTGGATATCGCCGCCTGCCAAAAGGCCCGGCGGCCAAGGTTTGAATTCCATCCGCCCGACGGCGGGCCGGCCGCGTGCTCCGGCCTCCTGTGCGCGGCCCGACATCGCCCCGTAACGGCGGGATCGCCCGTTCCATGCTCGTGTACAGATGGACGTCGACGTGTCGGGCAGCAACGCGCTGGAACTCCAGGTGGTCAGCGACGCCACGTGGCACAGGACCGGGTCCGGCGTGGACTCCTGTGACCCGCGGCCGGAGAAGTAGCTACCCGGCGGCTGGGCCGCTTCCCTCAGGGCAAGGAGACGATCGAGATGATGGAGCTGCCCGAGGCCATCGCGCTAGCGAGGCAGATCGACGCCGAACTCACGGGCAGGATGATCTCGCGCGCCAACTGCGGCAACCACCCGCACAAGTGGGCCTTCTACAACCGACCGCAGGATGAGTATGCCAGCGTCCTGCCCGGCAAGCGCGTCGGCAGCGCCGCGGGGTACGGCAGCCACGTCACCATCGACCTCGAGCTCTGTTCCGGCGAACTGGCCGGGCGGCTCGAGCCGGCTCTGCGGGAGAGCGCTCTGCATTTCTCCAAGCTCGACGGCATGCGCCGCAGTGCTCGGATGCTGTGGCTTGCGCATGCGGACGTGGCAGGAGGTGCGATCATGGACTCGCACGACGCGCACGAGACCCAGCTCACTGAGCCGCCTCTTACCGCACCAGCAGGCCGATGCGGTCGAGGTAGATCGACCCCTTCGCCGGCTTGCCGGCGTTCAGGATGAAGATGATGTTCCCCGCCGTTGGCATCGCCTTGATGTGGTCCTGGACCTTCACGTCTAACTGGTGAGTCTTCCACTGCTTCGCATCCCTGAGCGGCACATCGCCAAGATGCATCCACCAGTTGGCCGGGCTCTGCATCACCACCATGATGCTGGCGTCCGGGTCGTCGCACGCGAAGTCCGGGGAGGTCATCAGGTCGAAGATCACGCCGCGGATGTTGCTTTTGTTGAGCCTGTCGGCTCCAGGCAGACTGAAGACCTTCAGGATCTCCTGGCCCTCGGGCACCACTGCGTCGTCGCCCGGCAGATCGATACGCGCCACCGCGCGATTGGCTCGCTGTGTCAGGTCTTCACTGAGCGTGAAGCTGGATGAGAAGGCTCCCTTGTCGGTGACGCGCGGGTCCGTGAAGTCCCAGAAAATGACCGGCCGGGGCACCGAAGGCTTCACCGCCATCGTGTGCACTGCCGTCAAGTCACCGGACTGAGCGGTGATCGTCAGTTCGCCGGGCGTCTTCGGCTGCATGTCGAAATGCCCCACCGCTTCCGCCAGGCAGACTTTGCTGCGATCGAACGTAACGTCGCCACTGGCGGTGAGGACGGCCGGCGCGAGCGTGCCGCCATACGGGTTCTCCGTGCCGGCTTCCAGCACCAGGAGTTCGCCGCGGAGATGGTCGCCGGCGTACATCTCAGAGGGCAACACGAATCGAAGTTCCGGAGTTCCGGGGGCCGGGCGCTCTTCAGCCAGGGCCTCCTGGGCGATGGGCGAAAGGGCCGGCTTCGCCTGATCCGGCACACGCACGTAGGTCATCGAGAAGGGAGAGAGCGTTACGCTGAAGTCATCGCCCGTCTTGAGTTCTTCGACTCGCGGCCCTGTGCTCCACTGCGGCCGCCGTTCCACCGAGTTCCAGTGGTACTCCCGGCTGGTCACTCGCGCCACCTCGCCTGCACCGGCCGCGGTGAAGCCGGCAATCTGCACGTTGATCTTCGCCTCACGCTCGCGGTCCGTGTTGATGAGCATCACGATCACCGCGTCGTCCGAGCGGGAAGCATAGGTGAAGATCGTGTCGCTGCTGGACCGGGCGGGGATCAGGCGGTCCCCCATGTAGTTGTTCCAGAGCCACAGGGCATAGTACTCTGACTTGCGGGCATGATGGGCGCCGTCATTGGTGTAGAAGAGGTCACTGAAGCAGTCCCACTGGTTGGCGATGCTCACACCGTTCCTGGCCAGCTCCCCCAGGAAGATGCTGGCCCAGAGGCCGCTGAACATCAGCGAGTTGTTCACGCCACCGCCGAGGTTCCACTCGGTGTAGGCGAGCTCGATCTGGTTCTGGCGTTCGGGCTGGTACTCGTGAATCCACCTCTTCGGCGGGGCCGTCTCGCGCGCGACACTTGTGCGGAGATCCTCGAACATCTGGGCGTCGCTGAGCACCGTGCTGCCGGGGTAGGTGTGGAGCGACACGAAGTCCACGTTCGCGCCGCAGTCGCGAACCATCTCCTCGCCAAATGCCCCGCCGCCGATCTTGATCGTCGGGTCCACCTGGCGCATGGCATTGGCCATGTCGTTGAACCGTTTCGTGTACATCTGGGCCGTGAGCTGGCCCTTGCCGAAGGGCAGCTCAGTGCCCGGTTCCCATGATCCCCCCAGTTCGTTGCCGATCTCCCAGTAGCGGACATCGTAGCCCATCGTCTTGTTGGCCCACTTCACCCACCCTGCGGCGTCGAGGGCTCTGCCCGTGCCGGCGTTGGGGCAGGCCATGGCCTCGCTTCCAGGGATTGCGCGTATGAAGTCATGCTGTGTCTTCACATCGACATGGCCGTGCCAGTCCCCGCTTGCGGGGTGCAGCGTCCTGGGGTCTACGGTGAAGGAAGGGGCGTAGGCGCTATAATCAACGGCCGGATAGCCGTCAGGCCCGACGTTGCTCGGGTCCACCTTGCCGTCGGCGCCACGCACGCCGTTGCCGTTCCAGTAGACGCTGTTGGCCCAGGACCCGCCTGGAAGGCGGATGTAGCGGGCGCCCAGCTCGGCCATCCACTTTCTCACGTCGGGTGCGGCGTACTCGGACCCATAGTACCACATGGCCACGTTCGTGCCGCCGAGGCGCTGGGGGTCCATCTCCCGGACGGTCTGGGCCGCGTCAACGGTGACGGTGGTCTCGATCGGCGTATCGCTGGCAGCGTGGAGCGGAGCCGAGCCGATGAACGCTGCAACGGCCAACACACAGGTGGAGATGATGACGTTCGATGGGTTGCTCATGACCGGCAGTCTACCGGACCGCAGTGGGGTCCACAACGTCAGCCAACGGCTAACGGAGACCGGTTTGCTTCAGCCGTGCAAGATGGGCGCGATTGCCCATGCGGGACGTAGCGCTTGCGGCTGGTTCCGAGGTCCAGTCAACAAGCGTATGTGTAACGAAGGAGCTGCCAGATGCGCTCCAACGGCAAGTCGCGGGGATGGAGGGTATTGGGGTGGCAGGTCTTCTTGTCGTCCTGGGAAG
>CAYUDW010000304.1:0-3591 GCA_964442595.1 uncultured candidatus Brocadiaceae bacterium | reverse complement strand
ATATCCTGTACATCCCTGTTATGTCCGTTCGTTACTCCGGCTGGGTGAGTTGGCGCCAGCGCTGTTCGGCCTCGGAGTAGTCCACCGGCTCGCCCCCGGTGTGGAAGGTGGCCGTCTCGCCGGCGGCGATGCGCCGGCTCAGCCCTTCGGATTTGGCACCGACTTCGCCACGGAAAACCGTCACGGTCAACGTGCTCGGTCGGGGGCAGGTAAGCTGCGCGCGCGCGCCGGCAACTACGACCGTCGCTGCGGCGGTGTGCACGCTCAGTTCGGCGCTCTCCTGGGGGCTGGCTACCAGGGCCTCGCCCCCCAGAAGGCGGACGCTCCGCGGCCCGTTGACCTGGAGCCGCCCCTCCTCGGCAAGAAAGACCTCCGTAGCCGCCTTCCGGCCGAAGGCGATCCGGGCGACCGAGTCCCCGGCCGTGCGGCAGACGGCACCCCGCCGCACCTTGGCGGGCCGGCCGGCCTCGACCGGGTTGCCCGCCACTGTCACCGTGCCCTTGATCACGCTCGCCTCCGCCACGGGCCAGAAGGCATACCAGGCTACCAGGCCCGCACCGATCGCCGCCACGCTTCCCGCAAACTTCACGAATCCCTTCACCGTCGCGGCGCTCGGCGCGGCGAGCAGCCCCCCCAGGTCGTAAAGCACGATGAGGGTCACGGCCATCATTATCTGTGTGAGCGGATCGGGGGGCGTCAGGAACGCGCCAATGACGAAGGCCGCCAGGATCACGCCCTTGCGGTTCTTTTGCAGGGACTCCACGTCCAGGACGCCCCAGCGGACCAGATAGAAGACGACGACCGGCGTCTGGAAGGCGATCCCGAGCGCGAACGTCAACAGGAAGAACATCGACAGGTAGGAGCCGACCATCAGCACGGGCTCCGTCGCCGGGCCGGACAGGCTCAGCAAGTAGCGCAACGCAATCGGCACGAACAGGAAGTAGCCGAAACAGACCCCCGCGCCAAAGCACACGACACAGGCGGCGCCGAGCTTCAGCGTCTTGGACCGCTCGTGCGGGAAGAGCCCGGGCGCAACGAAGGCCCACGTCTGGTAGATGATAATGGGTGCCGTGATCACAAGCGCGACGACGATGCAGGCCTTCAACTGCGCCACGACCGGTTCCAGGTAGCTCCTGAACTTCAGCGTCGTGTCCAACTCGAACGCCCGCATGGCGGTCACGTGCGGCCTGATCAGGATCGTCATCAGCCGCTCGCGGAAGATCCAGCACAGCAGGAACGTCCCCGCCAGCGCCAGGAGGCACTTGATGAGGCGCGCCCGCAGTTCCTCCAGATGAGCGCCGAGCGGCATGACGGTCATCTCGGCGCCCTTTCTGCGGCCCGCTGGTGCCCCTTGTTCGCTCATCGCGCCCGCGCAATGCAAGAACAGCAGGAAGCAGCCCATTATACTGACACGCTCCCGAACCGTAAACAAAGGCCGACGGCCGCCTGTTTGACCGCTCCGAGCGGCGTCGCTATACTGTGCCCCGCTCGCGCGCACGGACGCACCCGGATGCATGCGAACGCGACGGACAGGATCCATTGGCCTGAGGAGGGGCGGCAAGGATGAAGGTCCTCGTAGTCGGCGGCGGCGGCAGGGAACACGCACTGGTTTGGAAGCTGGCGGACTCCCCGATGGTCGACCGCCTGTTCTGCGCGCCCGGCAACGCGGGCATAGCCGAACAGGCCGAGTGCGTGGACATCGCCCAGTCAGACGTGCTCCAGTTGCGCAGGTTCGCGCGGGACAACGGCATAGACCTGACCGTCGTCGGGCCCGAGGAGCCGCTCGTGAGGGGAATCGTCGACACCTTCGAGTCCTCCGGCCTGAAGGTCTTCGGGCCGAACCGGCTGGCGGCGAGGATCGAGGGGAGCAAAGTCTTTGCCAAGCAACTGATGGAGCGGCACGGCATTCCCACGGCGCCTTTCCGCGTCTTCAACGCGGCCGAGCGGGCGAAGTCCTACCTGGAAATGGTGGGCGCGCCGATCGTCGTCAAGGCGGACGGCCTGGCCGCGGGCAAGGCCGCCATCGTCTGCGAGAAGCTGAAGGACGCCTACGAGGCCGTCGACCGCATCATGATCCGCAAGGAATTCGGCACGGCCGGCGCCCAGATCGTCATCGAGAGCTGCCTGGCCGGCGAGGAGGCCAGCATGATCGCCTTCACCGACGGCCGGACCATCGCCGTGCTGCCCTCCAGCCAGGACCACAAGGCCGCCTACGACGGCGATCAGGGGCCGAACACCGGCGGCATGGGCGCTTACAGCCCGGCGCCTGTCATCAACGACGAGTTGGCCGCCCAGATCGAGCGCGAGGTCCTGGTCCAGACCGTCCATGCCATGAACCGCGAGGACAAGCCCTATCAGGGCGCCCTCTACGCAGGCATCATGGTGACGGGCGACGGGCCGCAGGTGCTCGAGTTCAACTGCCGCCTGGGCGATCCCGAACTCCAGCCCCTCATCACGCGGCTGGAGAGTGACCTGATGCCCATCCTGCTCGCCATCATCGACGGCACGCTGGAGGACGTGGACATCCGCTGGGACTCCCGGCCCGCGCTCTGCGTGGTCATGGCCTCAGGCGGCTACCCCGTCGGCTATCAGAAGGGCTTTCCCATCGAGGGCCTGGAGGACGCGGCGAAGATGGACGACGTAATGGTCTTCCACGCGGGCACGGCCCTGGAGCACGGCCAGGTGGTGACCAACGGTGGGCGCGTGCTCGGCGTCACCGCGCGCGGCGAGACCATCCAGGACGCCAAAGACCGCGCCTACGAGGCCGTGGGCAAGGTCCACTTCGAGAAGGCCTACTACCGCACGGACATCGGCCAGAAGGCCATCGACCGCCTCGCCGCCGCGCAGGAAAGCTGAGGCGCCGGCCCGCGTGGCGTTACAGGAAGCGGTACAGCACGTGGGCATCCACCAGGCCGTGCTCCGGATGGCGGAACGCCTTCGGCAGCGTGCCCACGATCTCGAACCCGTGCTTGCGGTAGACGTGCAGCGCCCGTTCGTTCGTGCTCAGCACCAGATTGAACTGCATGGCGAGGAAGCCTATCTCCCTGGCCGTCTCCAGCGAGTGCCCGACCATGGCGGTGCCGACGCCCTTGCCGCGGTGTTCGGACTTGACGATGTAGCCGGCGTTCGCCACGTGCGAGCCGGGGCCGCCGTGGTTGGCCCTCAGCACGTAGGTCCCCACGGTCTCCCCGGCGAGGCATGCCACGAATGCGTGGTGCCGGGGCGAGAGCCACATTCGGAGCGACTCCTCCCGCGGCACGTCGCTGTCGAAGGGGAACGAATCGCCTTCCTGGGCCACCTCGCGCAACATCTCCCAGATGGCATCCGCGTCTGACTCTGTCGCTTGCCGTATCTCAATCACGGGCGGCCGTCCGCGCCGCCTACGGGCGGCGGCAGCGAAAGCTCAACTGACACCGGATAGTGATCGGACCCCACGTCCGGCCCCACGGTGAAGCTCCTGACGGCGATCCTCTCCGACACCAGGCATTGGTCTATCGGTATCCACAGGAGGGGCAGGCCGGCGGGCCAGGAAGGCCTGAGGCCGTGGCCCTTCCGCGCATCCTTCAGCTTGCCCTCCCTGAGCAGATCGTG
>CAYUDW010000303.1:0-3638 GCA_964442595.1 uncultured candidatus Brocadiaceae bacterium | reverse complement strand
TGGAGCAGGACGATGGTGGGGTCCTGGGGGTAGTCCAGGCGCAGGCGGGTCGGGACCTCCGCCGGCAGGGATTCGTCATCGCCCGCCGAGCAAGGACGCACGGTGAGGTATACGATCTGCACGCGCACTGAGCCGTCCTCGTCGTACTTCAGGATTGCCAGGTTACTTTCCCGCCGCCTGTCGATCGTGATGGTGCCGGTCATCTTAAAGTGCTTGGCGGGCTCCGTGATGAAATCCAGCGCATGTATCTGCGAGAATAGTGGGCCGTGGGTCAGCGTCAACGCCCGCTCCCAGAACAGGTTGGACGGATCCAGCGCGTCCGCCAGGTCGTCGGGCATGAGGTGGATGCGACCCGTCTCGGCAGACAAGGAGTCGCCGTAACTGCCGCGGTAGACGTCCTCCAGGACAGTGGCCTCATAGGCGGAGCCATCTCCGACCAGCTTCACCCTGTTGCCGCCGAGCCCTCTAACCGCCAGGCTGACCCTTCGACTGCGCCTGTCGAACGCGATTCGTCCGGCCCTGAGCACCAGGGCGTTGTTCGGCCCCGGTATGCTCGGGTTTAGGATGGTCATGTCGCAAGTTGCCTTCAGCGTCTGCCACCGCCGCGAGTTGGCAACAATGCTCGCCTTGAGCACGTCGAGACTTCGATAGGGCACCTTGTCCGCTCGGGTCAGCGACGGCTCCGGCTCGCGAGCTCCCGCGCAGCCCCACGCCGCTACAACTGCACCGATGGCCAGCAGCGAGAGGACCGTCATGCCTGCGAGCCGCCGCAGGCCGATGGCGTTCGACGATTCCGTCCCTTTCCTGGCTGGCATCTGCCCTTCTCCTTTGGTTCTACACCGGTTCCGGTCCGCTCTGGTCATAGATCCAGCGCGTGGCCTCGGTCGGGTATTGGACAAGTTCGTTCTTGTTGAAGAACGCCCGTATCTCGCGTTCGGCGACTTCGGCGCTGTCGCTGCCGTGGATGAGGTTAAAGCGGTTGCTCAGTGCCATGTCCCCGCGAATCGTGCCGGGCGCCGAGTCGCTGCCGAACGTCTCGCCCATCATCCTCCTGACCACCGTGACGGCGTTCTTGCCCTCCAGCACCATGGCAACGACCGGACCGCTCGTAGTGTAACGAACCAGCGGCTCGTAGAAGTCCTTGCCCTTGTGCTGGGCGTAGTGCTCGCGCACGAACTCCTCCCCAAGCTGCGTTAGCTTGAGGCCCACGATGCTGAAGCCGCGGCGCTCGAAGCGCGAGATGACCTCGCCCACCAGGGCTCGCCTGACGGCGTCGGGCTTCAGGAACACCAGCGTCCGTTCCATTGCCTTGGGTTGCCTCCTGTCTTGCGCCGTTTCGCCCCGCGCTAGCGGCCCTGTGGCCGGCGCAGCTTCTCGCGGTACAGCTCGCGCACGCGGCCGAAGAACTCCCGGCACTCCTCCCGCCTGTAGTCCGGGTAAGTCCACTCCCAGGGCTGGAAGGCGCCGTCCCGCCAGTGCAGCGTCGATTCGCCGTAGATGCCCGCGCCGATGTAGACGCGATGGGCGTGGTCCTTCGTCGTGGCCAGCACCAGCTTGCTCAGGCAGACGAACCCGGGATCCAGGTTCACCGGGCGCGGCGGCGCCTGCGGCAGGGCGCGAGCCAGCTCCTTCTCGAGCCTGTTCGTCGTATGCTTGATGGCCGGCAGATTGTCGGGGGCAATCAGCTCCTTGAAGCTATAGAACCTCCGCAGCAGCGGGCTCCCCATCTCTTCCGCGTAGTAGTCCGTGAAGTCGAACGGCCAGACCTCGCTCTCGAGGTCCGTCGGGCCGAAGAGCTTCTCCATGCGGTCCATGGCCTCGGCGAACCAGGGCTCCTGGCCGGCCAGAACGGCGCATATCAGGTTGGCCTTCTCCGGGCGGCTTGCCTCGGCCATGTCGGGCTTCTCAACTCCCCTGTTCGTTGTGGACGGACAGCTCCGCCAGCTTGCGGCGGGCGGCCTCGGCGATCTCGCCGGGCGCCACTTCCGTGCGCGCGTCGTCCCTCCGCACTTGCAGTTCCAGGCTACCATCCCGGAGGTAGCCTTTGCCAATGACAATCCTCAACGGGAAGCCGATCAAGTCCGCGTCATGGAACTTCACGCCCGGCCGCTCGTCCCGGTCGTCCAGCAGTGCGTCCAGGCCCACCTGGCGCAGTTGCCCGTAGGCGGCCTCGGCGGCGGCCGTGATGCGCTCCTCGCTCATGTCCAGCGGCAGCACGAGCACCTCGTAGGGCGCCACGCCGGGCGGCCAGACTATGCCGCGCTCGTCGGCGCCGCCCTCGATCAGGGCCGCAACGATGCGGTTGACGCCGATGCCGTAGCAGCCCATCACGTAAGGCTTCTCCCTGCCGTCGCCGTCCAGATACGTCGCCCCGAGCGCCTCGCTGTACTTCGTGCCCAGCCGGAACAAATGGCCCAGCTCGATGCCTTCGAAGAGGCGGATACGGCCCCCGCACGCGGCGCACCGATCCTCCGCCGTAACGTAGCGGATGTCGGCCACCCGGTCGGGTTCGAAGTCGCGTCCGGGGACGACGCCCAGCAAGTGCGCGTCTTCCTTGTTGGCGCCGGTCACCGAAGCCGGGACGGCGGCGGCCGCGTGATCCGCGACCGTTTCCACGCCCGCCAGTCCGACGGGTCCGGCGAAGCCCACGGGAGCGCCGCTCACCTTCTCGACCATGTCGGCGCCGGCCATCTCGAGCGACTCCGCGCCCAGCACGCGCCGCAGCTTGGCCTCGTTCACGTCGTGGTCGCCCCGGACCAGCGCGGCGACCGGCGTCCCGTCGGCGACGTAGATGATCGTCTTTATCATGGCCTGGGGCCTAACGCCCAGGAAGCTGCTGACCGCCTCGATGGACGTCATGCCCGGCGTGGCCACCTCGCGCAGCTCGGGCTCATCTCCCCGCGGCCCGGGGCAGGGGGGCGGTGCCGCGGCGACCTCGACGTTCGCCGTGTGGCCGCAGCCTTCGCAACGGACGTAGCTGCTTTCACCGAAGGGGCTCGGCACCACGAACTCCTCGGAGCCTTCCCCGCCCATGGCGCCGGGATCGGCCTGTGCTACGATGCAGTCCAGCCCGCAGCGGCCGAAGATGCGCCCGTAGGCTTCGCGCATGGCCTCGTAGCATTCCGCCAGCCCGACTTCGTCCGCGCTGAAGCTGTAAGCGTCTTTCATGATGAACTCGCGCGTTCGCAGCACGCCGAAGCGGGGCCGCACCTCGTCGCGGAACTTCGTCTGGATTTGGTAGAGCGTGAGGGGAAGCTGCTTGTAGCTGGCCAGGGCGTCGTGCGCGAGGCGGGTGACGAGTTCCTCGTGGGTCGGCGCCAGCGCGTGCGGCCGGCCGTGGCGGTCGCGGAACGTGATCAGGTCGCGCCCGAACGCATCCAGGCGGCCGCTTTCCTGCAGGAGCTCTATCGGCCAGAGCGCCGGCATCAGCACCTCGATCGCGCCGGCCCGGTCCATCTCCTCCCGGACGACGGCCACCACCTTGTTGAGCACACGGGTCCCGAGCGGCAGGTAGGCGTAGAGGCCGCTGCCCACCTGCCGGATCAGCCCGGCGCGCAGCATCAGCCGGTGGCTGGGAGCGACGGCCTCGGCGGGAGTCTCCCGAAGCGTGGGGATGAGGGTGGCCGACCAGCGCATGG
>CAYUDW010000302.1:0-3640 GCA_964442595.1 uncultured candidatus Brocadiaceae bacterium | reverse complement strand
GGGGGTGGGGCTGAACGTGGAGATTGGAAAGCTCGCCGCCTTTGCATCCGGCTTGCTGGCCCTGTTTGCCATGTTCGGTTGCAGCCTGGAACGCCGCTCCTTTACCGATTCGGCAGGAGCACTGTCGCAGACCCCCCCGGGGATGTGTCCGCTTCTGCGAGTCGCTGCCCCGCTCTATGACGAGCCGAAGTCCACCGACGTCCTGTGGGGCAAGATGGGGGCGGCCGGGGCGGATCGGCAGTTCGCGGAGCTCCTTGCGCACGCCGCGCGAGAGAACGGCCGCGTCGCGGTGCCGCTGCCCTTCGAAGTCGATGAACGGTTGGAGGGGGCCGGCCTGCGTCCTACGCTTCAGCCGGACGACGAGGAGCTCTCGCAGTTCGTAAAGGCGCTGGACTGTGCATCCTACCTGACGGCAGACGTCCTGTGCTGGCGCTTCAATCACGTTCTTCTGTCGTCGTCGGCGGCGATCGAGTTCCACCTTACGTGCCGGCGCGCGGACACCGACGAAGCCCTCTGGCAGGCCCACGTGCGGCGCGAGGGTCGCGGTATGAGCTACAGGGAGATCGCCCTCCTGGCTCTACGTGAGACCTTCGAATCGCTCAAGCAACAGGATGGGCAGCCAGGCGGGAGCCACGAGGCGGGCGAATCGCCATGATCACACTCGGCATAGAAACCAGCGGGGAAATCGGAAGCGTCGCCCTCTGCCGGGACGATGAAGCGCTGGCGGCTTACAGCTTCCCCGAGGGCGCGCGGCATGCGCGCGACATCATGCCTGCCATCGACCGTCTGGTCGCCGAGGCCGCGGTGTCGAAGCAGCAGATCGAGGCCGTCGCCGTGAGCCAGGGGCCGGGCTCCTTCACGGGATTGCGCGTGGGCGTCACCTGCGCCAAGACGCTGGCCTATGCGCTGGGCTGGCGGGCGGTCGGCGTTCCGTCCCTGGAGGTCCTGGCGCAGAACGCCAGCGGCGCAAGCGGCGTGGAGTTCACGTGCCCGGTGCTCGACGCCCGGCGGGAGCGCGTGTACGCCACGATCTTTCAGTTGTCGGGGGGCCGCTGGCGAGACACGACCGGTGTCCTGATCTTGAGCCCCGATGGGCTGGCGGATCGCATTCCTGAGGGCGCGCTGGTGTTCGGGACGGGTGTACGCGCGTATCCGGGCGTCTTCGCCGGCAGCCGCTTCCGCGCCGGAGAGCGCTCGCTGGAGGTCGGCCGGGCCGAGGAAGTGGCCCGGCTAGGAACGCTACGCATCAGCGCCGGCCAGGACGTAGATCCCTTGCAGCTCGTTCCGCATTACCACCGGATCACGGAGGCCGAAGAGAAGATCCAAGCCGCGCGCCGCTAGGGCCGGACGCACGGCCCATGCAGCTCGGGCCCATGCATGCAGAGGGAGGCAGCCGATGGAGGATATCTCGCTCAAGACAATCGTCTGTGCCGTGGACTTCTCGGAGTACTCCGACTATGCCTTGCGCTACGCCGTCGACCTGGCGGGGATCTTCGACGCGGACCTGAGACTGATCCACGTCGTGGAGCTTCCTTTCCTGCCCTCCTATTCCCTGGCGGGGGTTCCGGACCTGAGCCTGCCCGTCGACGAGATCGAAGAGGGATCACGCGGCAGGATGCAGGATGTCCTGAAGGATTGCCGCCGGAAGCACGCGAAGGTTGAGGGCGAGGTGCGCACCGGCACTGCCTTCCTGGAGATCATCAACTACGCGCGCGAAGTCGGGGCCGATCTCGTCGTCGTCGGCACACACGGCCGAACGGGACTGAGCCACATGATCATCGGCAGTGTGGCAGAAAAGGTGGTGCGCAAAGCGCCCTGCCCCGTCCTGTCCGTCAAACACCCGGACCACCAGTTCGAGATGCCATGAGAACGGAACTGACGGAGAACGCCCGCTACGTTCTCGAGAATCGCTACCTGAAAAAGACGCCGAGCGGCGAGCTCATCGAGTCGCCCGAGGGGATGTTCGAGCGCGTGGCCAGCAACGTGGCGTCGGCCGAGGCCTATTACCGCCGGGGCCCGGCGCGGCCCGAGGTCCAGGAGCAGTTCTTCGGAGCCATGGCGTCTCTGGACTTCTTGCCCAACTCCCCGTGTCTGATGAACGCCGGCCGGGAGCTCCAGCAGCTTTGCGCGTGCTTCGTGCTCGACGTGCAGGACTCGATCGAGAGCATCTTCGAGACGCTCAAGCACGCCGCCCAGATCCACCAGAGCGGCGGGGGCACGGGCTTCTCGTTCTCGAACCTGAGGCCGGCGGGCGCCTACATCTCCACCTCCGGCGGCACGGCCAGCGGCCCGGTCTCCTTCATGCGCGTTTTCAACCAGGCCACGGAGGCCATCAACCAGGGCGGGTTCCGGCGCGGCGCCAACATGGCCGTCCTCCGCGTGGACCATCCCGACGTGATGGAATTCATCCGGTGCAAGAACGAGGAAGGCAGCCTGGTCAACTTCAATATCTCCGTCGGGGCGGACGGACACTTCATGGAAGCCGTCGCGAAGGACTCGGACTTCGCGCTTGTCCACCCGCACACCGGAGAAGTAGCGAGAACGTTGCCCGCGCGGGAGATCTTCGACGCCATCGTCGAGAGCGCCTGGAAGAACGGCGAGCCGGGACTTCTCTTCCTGGACGTGATTAATGCCGCCAACCCGACTCCACCGCTCGGGCAGATCCAGGCCACCAATCCCTGCGGCGAGGCGCCACTTCTGCCCTACGAGGCGTGCGTGCTCGGCTCGATCAACCTGGCCCACGTGCTTGAGGGCGAACCCCCGGAATGCACCATCGATTGGGACAGGCTGGAACGGCTCGTCCACCTGGGCGTGCGGTTCCTGGACGACGTCATCACCGTAACGCGCCACCCCCTGCCCGAGGTCGCCCGCATAACGCGCGGCAACCGCAAGATCGGCCTCGGCGTCATGGGGTTCGCCGACATGCTCATCCGCATGGGCATTTCTTACGACTCCCCGGCCGCCGTCACCACCGGCGACCAGGTCATGGCCTTCGTGTCCCGCGAGGCGGACATGGCTTCCGCCGAACTCGCCGAGGAACGCGGCCCGTTCCCTAACATCAACTCCAGCACGCTGGCCGGCCGGCCACGCCTGCTGCGCAACGCCGTCCGCACCACCATCGCGCCCACCGGCACCATCAGCATCATCGCCGGAGCGTCCAGCGGCATCGAGCCGATCTTTGCGGTGGCGTTCGAGCGGCACGTCCTGGGGACGACGCTGCGCGAGGTGCAGCCGGACCTGGCGCGCCTGTGCCGCCGGGAAGGCGCGGAGATGACCGACGAGCTGATGCGGCGCATCATCCGCACCGGCTCCGTGCGGGACGTCGAGGAGATACCGGAGTCCGTGCGGAAGCTGCTGGTCACCAGCCGGGAGGTGCCGCCCCTTCAGCACCTGGAGATCCAGGCCGCCTTCCAGCGCCACACGGACAACGCCGTCTCAAAGACGCTGAACCTGCCTGCCGACAGCACGCAGGATGACGTGCGGGAGATCTACCTGAAGGCCTACGAGCTGGGCTGCAAGGGGATCACGGTCTACCGGGACGCCAGCCGCAAATCGCAGGTCCTGGCCGTGGAATGCTCCACCCAACGCGACGCCTGCGTGGACTGACCTGCAGGTTTCGCTCCTACTCCTGCTCCTGCTC
>CAYUDW010000301.1:0-3682 GCA_964442595.1 uncultured candidatus Brocadiaceae bacterium | reverse complement strand
GGCGGCGCGCACGTGCCGCCGATCCACTGCCGCTCGCTGCCGATGGCCTCGACCTTCTTCAGCACCTCGTAGACGTTGCCGGCCACCATGCAGTCCTTGACGCGCCCGACGATCCGGCCGTCCTCGACCAGGAAGCCCAGGTCCAGGTTGACGCTGAACTCGCCCGCCAGCACGTTGCTCTGCCCCGAGCCGAGCGTCTGCTCGACGATGACGCCGCGCTTCATCCCGGCCAGCATGTCCTCGTAGGAAACGTCGCCGGCGGCCATCACGGTGTTCGTTGACGAGGGCGAGGGCCGGCTCGCGTAACCTCGGAAGCCGTGCCCGCTCGGCTCGCATCCCAGCAGCCCGGCCGTCTGCAGATCCGTCATGTACGTCCGGAGCACGCCGTTCGTGAACAGGTCCTGCTTTCGGGCAAGCGTCCCTTCGTCGTCCACGGCGCAGGTGCCGGGCGCGAACGGGATCGTGGGATCGTCGGTGACGGTGATGCGCTCGTCCAGCACCTGCTCCCCGATCCGCCCGCGCAGCACGGACGAGCCCTTGTGCACGTGCTTGCCGTTCAGCGCGACGCCGACCGGGCCGAACAGGATGCCCAGCGCCTTGGGCACGAAGATCATCGGCATCGCTTCCGGTTCGGCGGGCGCGATTACGGAAGCACGGGCCATCTTATCGAGCACCGTCCGGGCCAGGTCGACGACGGTATCGAATGGCTGGCGCCAGGTCCTGAACTCGTAGACGTGAAGCAGGCCGTCGTCGCTGACCAGTTGCACGCCGACGCTGCCCGACATGCTGGTGGCCTGTCGGTCGACGTCCAGCCCGCTGCTGTTAACGACGCGCTCAGCACCGATCGATCGCGACACGCCGCAGCCATAGAGGTAGTCGTCGTTCGCCTGGCGACTGAGGTCGAGGCCCTCCCGGCCCATCGCGACCATCCGCTCGGCCGTCACGTCCGGCACGCCTTCATCGTAGACCTCGACGGCGCGGAGGTCCGGCGGCTGGCCGGGGAACTCGAACCTGGCCTCGTCGCCAAACGCGGCGCTGGCAGCCGCCATCTCCACCAGCCTGGCCGGTTCGCGCAGGTCCGTGGTGGCGGCGAATCCGATCCGGCCCTCGTGGATGACGCGCAGGCCGACGCCGTGGAACTGGCGCGTGGTGATCTCCTTGAGCCGGTTGTCGTCGAAGCTGACCGAGACCGACTCGCCTCTCTGCTCGACGACCTCTGCGGCGTCAAAGCGCTTCCGCGCCCGCTCCAGGATCGCCTCAGCGGATCCCTCGCTCATTGATCTCTCTCCATACTCGCTCGTTGAACCACCACGACGCCGCGTTCAAGACGCGCATGTTTCCCCTTCTCGTCGTGTCGTCGTGGTCGCTTGCCGAATCGGACGGCGCACGTCACCGGCCGCCGATGACGACGTTCCGGATGCGGCAGTGCGGGCCGCCGTCGCCCACGCGCAGGGGACTCTGGCCGCCCTTGCCGCAGCCGCCCAGCCCGCCGTGCATCTTGAAGTCGCTGCCGACGCGGTCGATGTTGGCCAGCGTCTGGAACACGTTGCCGGTCAGCACCACGTCGCGGATCTTCTCGGCGATCTTGCCCTTGCGGATCCTGTAGGCTTCCTCGGCGCTGAAGGTGAACATCTCCATGTTCGTCTGGCCGCCCAGCATGCCGATGGCGTAGATGCCGTCCTCAGTCTCGGCCAGCATCTGCTCGAACGGCGTCTCGCCCGGCTCCATGAACGTGTTGGTCATGCGGACGATAGGCGGGTGGCCGTAAGAGATGGCCCGGGCGTTCCCCGTGGGACGTTCGCCCATCTTGGCGGCGGTCTCGCGGCTGTGGAGACGATCCGTCAGCACGCCGTCCTTTATCAGCCGCGTGCGCGAGCTGGGCACGCCCTCGCTGTCGAACGCGATGAAGCCCGCCTCGCCCTCCAGCGAGCCGTCGTCGGTGATGTTCAGGAAGTCCTCCCCGAAGCGCCGCCCGAGTTGCATCATGTCCCGCAGCCGCGGGTTCTCGTACAGAAAGTCCGACTCGCTCAGGTGCCCGAACGCCTCGTGCACGAACACGCCGCAGAGCTTTGGGTCCACGATGACGGTGTAGGTGCCGGCCGCGACCGGCGTGGCGTCCAGCGAGTCGATGGCGCGCTTGACGGCCTTCTCGCAGTCCTCGTCCAGGGCGGTGACCTGGCTGAAGCCGCGCAGGTCGCCCACCGATTCAAAGGCGCGCTGGATGTTGGCCCCGTCGACAGCGATCGCCCCAACCAGGGCGCCGCAGAAGACGTACTCCTGCTCGACGGAACTGCCGTCCGAGTTGGCGTAGCAGATCTTGCTGCGACCGTCTCGGTATACGACGAGGCTGCTCTGGATGCGGTCGTTGCCCAGGACGATCTGGTTGTAGCGATGGCACATCTGCTGCTTGTCGGCCAGTGAGACGTCCGCCGGATCGGACTGGACGCGGGTCCTGTAGACCTCCTGGAACGGGCCGACCCGGGCAATGTCGAACTTCGTGCCGCCCACCAGCTCGGCCTGCGTGACGGCCATGCCGGCGTACTTCTCCAGGCGGTCGATGTCGTTGAAGGTGGCGAAGCCCCAGCCGCCGTCCTTAAGCACGCGCACGCAGCCGCCGCGGCCGGTGCGCTCGCCGATGTCTTCGAGTTCCTTGCCGGCGTAGGCGACGTTCGTGGAGACCGACTCCTGAATCCGCACCTCGGCGTAGTCGGCCGGCAGCTTCTGGCACAGGTCAAGCAGCTTGTCTTTCATCTTCAAACATCCTTCGGATCGGCTCAGGTGGAGAAGACGCGAACCGGACGGCGCGCCATGCGTTGTCCCCTGGTGACGTTAGCCGTTCGTCGTCCTCCGTGTCCTCCGTGACTCCCTGGTGAGTCGAGATCGGACGGCGCGGACATTCTGCCCCCTGCCCCCCGGCAAAACAAGTGAAGGGCCTCAGCGGGGGGCCAGCGCGAGCACGAGAACGAGAACGAGGACGGCGACGAGAACGGCAAACAGCAGGCGACGCAGCCAACGGGCGGGGCTTTGCCGGTCCGGGAACTCCCGCCGGATGAACTCCTCGTAGTCGAAGTCGTCGTCTTCGGAGTAGCCGGCCGGGATGTCGGCCGCCCACTTGTCGGCATCGTCGGACCAGCCGGTGCGGTCATCCGAGCCGCAGTGCGGGCAGACCTTCGCCCCGGCGGCCACCTCCTCGCCGCAATGGGGACACACGAAGCGGCCGTCATCTCGATCCGCCATGTGGCACCCTACCTCCTGCTCCTTACTCTTGCTCCTACTCCTGCTTGCCCCGAGCTTGTCGAGGGGCTCCTGCTCCTCGGGCACGGCACGCCGTACGGCGGATGCCCCTACGGCCTGTCCGCGTCCGCCAGCTCCGTTTCGCCGCTGCGGGGGCCAACGCCTCATTCGTCCTTGAAGATGCTGGTCGCCTCCTCGAAGAAGAATATGCCCACGACGCCCCATACGATTGGGAGCGCGGCGAGCACGCCCAACACTACGCGGGAGAGACGCCAGGGCCTGCGCATCAGGATCACGAGGATGCAGACCGAAACGATCACGCCGAAGAACGCGGACATCAAAAAGCGCAGCGCCACGGCCCCGACCGCCCAGCCTTCCCAGGGGTATGGCTTTCTCGGAGACATGCCTCCCTCCCCTCGATCGACACGGCCAATGCTTATGGCTGCGC
>CAYUDW010000300.1:0-3687 GCA_964442595.1 uncultured candidatus Brocadiaceae bacterium | reverse complement strand
AGCACGCCGCACATCGTTATGCCTTGCTGACGACAGACCTGGTAGAGGCCGTCGGGGTCCAACTGCTCCATCTGGGCGATCGCCAGCGGATCGTTCCGATTGACCCTGGCCAGAGCCCCCGGCCCGCTCTCGTGGGACATGTCGCTGCTGGCGACCACCAGGCCCCGCTCGGCGTCGCAGGCCCGCAGCGCGCCGGCCAGGGCGTCCCCGAACTCCTTGAGCGCCGCCAGCCTCGCGGACGCCGTCACGCAGACTACCGCCATCCGCATGCGCGGGTTGTGGTACTGGAGGAAGGGCACGACGACCTCCGCGGAGTGCTCCGGCAGGTGGGGCCTGTCGTCGCAAACGGTCAGCGGCAGGTCGGCAAGCGCGCCGGTCAGCTCCTCGTGGAGGTACGCCTCGCCGAGGGGTGTCACCCAGTTCCCACCGGTCCAGAGCGCAAACGCAGGCTGGCCGTACGAGTGGCTGGGATTGAGGAGGACCACAGTGTCCGGGACCTCGATGCCGCCGAAGGTCTTTCCGGCAACCGGTCCGCTGAAATCATACCCCGCATGGGGGCAGAGCGCACCCAGGACCTGCTCCTTCTGTTCCGCCTGGGGGGTGAAGAACTCCACCTTGGCCCGCAGGTGCTGAGGTTCCCTCGGGTAGAAGCGGCCGTGCACCACTGGTTGCCTGGGCATGTTTCGGCCTCCTGTCTGGCTGTGGGAACTGCGTCGGAACGCTTGGGCCCGTTCGTCATTCCCCCCTGGACCGGACGCACTGGAAGCAGAACCGTGCGATCTCCTCGTAGTACGGCTGCCCGCCGACGGCAGAGGTGTCGTTATGTCCGGCCCCTTCGATGGTGTAGAACTCCTTGAGCCCGGGCGCTGCCTCGTAGACGCGGCGGCCGTGCCGGATCGGCACGAGCCTGTCGTTGCTCCCGTGCACCATCAGCAGGGGCACGCGCAGATAGCCGACCATGCCCAGACAATCGAACTGATTGCGCATGAAAAGGCCCAGGGGCGGAAAGGGGATCTTCCGCATCGCGATGGACGGCACGCTGTCGAAAGCGGACTCCATGATGACGCCGGCCGGCTTCCCGCGCAGGCCGGCATGCAGCGCGACCGCCGCGCCCAGGGAGCGGCCGAAACAGATGATGCGCCTGGGCCTGACGCCGCGCTGTTCCGTCAGGTACTCATAGGCGGCTTCGGCGTCCAGGTTCAGGCCATGCTCCGACGGTTTGCCTTCGCTCTTGCCATAGCCACGGTAGTCGAACAGCAGGAAGGCCAGGCCGTGGCGTGCGAACTCCAGAGCGTCGTCGGCGCGCTGCGTGATGTTGCCCGCGTTCCCGTGGCACCACAGCAGCACGGGCGTCTCGTCCTCTGCTTGCCCGCCCGCCCCCGGGTGCCACCATCCGTGCAGTCTCGTGCCGTCGCGGCTCCGAAACGTGCACTCCTCGATGCCCGTTCCGGGCAGGTCCCAATCAACGGCCGGCTTGTGCGTCGGGTAGAAGACGAACCGGTTCTCAAAGAACAGCACGAGCGCCGAAAGCAGGAGAACCACCACACAAACCGCCACGAGCAACCGGATCAGCCTCTTCCCCAACGTAGGAGCGGTCTGCCCTGCGTCTTCGATGCCGGGCTCATTCGGCGATGGGGCCTCGCTTGCCATGGTCCCTTGCGAGCCAGCGGATGGCTGGGCGAACGCGACGCTTACGGAGACAAGCGCCAGGGCGATCGCGACGGCAATGCCCAACTTCCTCACTGCGCTCCTCCGCAACGCGGGTCGGCCGGGCCATCGGGCGGCCAGGCAGTCTCGTGCACGCCCCCTCTCAAGGCGTCTCCCGAGGCGGACGCTGCCGGCTGCGTCGCACGCTGACGGGAGGGCCAAGTATCTCCGACCAGACGACGGCCTGTCTCAAACCGGTGCCGCGTAACGCCAACGGCGTGACGGCGGCCGCTCTCCGGGCCTGCGGCGGCACGGCGGCCTCCTTCTTCCTTCGTGCGCCCGGGGCGGAGGGGGCTGCCACGCGCCTGCGTGGGCGCTTCCGTGGCGCCACGCGGGGCTGCTGCGGTGGGGACGGCGCCTGCCGCTCCAACTGAGGCGGCACGACTATCGGTCTGGGCAGTTCAGGCCGGGCCCGCACTTCCCGCAGGCCTTCGCCCGCGGGTGCCTCCTGCCCTCCCACCTGTGGCTGCTGGGCCGTCCGCAGCCCTTCCAGAAACTCCATGACCTGCTCAGGAGAAGCCTCGTAGTCGATCCGGTCGCGGCCTTGCGCCGCAACCTGCTCCTGCAGCTTGTCCAGGAGCTTCTTCACCGCGCCACCGAACAAGACAACGACGATGAAGATGATGAACAGAATCGTGTCCACACCCATTTGCACCTCCACGCACGGCCCGGGCCGCGGCCTGCCTCAACTCACACGAAGCGGCCCACGTTGACATCATTGCATTCTAGCATCGCCGGCACGGTGTCCTCAACGGCCCGGCTCAGGTGGATCAACACGCCGGCCCTGGCACCACCGGAAGCAGACGACAGGGCCTCCTCGAACCAGGACGGACCGCCCGGGTGGCCCCGGCGCAGCAAGGAACCCGCACACAGCGCCCTGAGCATATAGGGACCGTCCCGATCCCGCACCGAGGCGAAGACGGGGACCGACGAACGTGCCCTCGACAGACTCAGGTAGTTGGCGCTGCGGTACTGCTGCTCCGCGGAGCCGTTTCGCACCACGTTCGCCAGTTGCACCGCTGCATCCGGATCGTTGTCCATGATCCGCAGCGCCAGCCGGGCGCAGGCCAGCTCCGAGCGATCATCCGCACCGACGTCCGGCGAGGGATCGAAACGCTCGACTGCATGGCCGGCCCCGCGCAACGCCAGCGCCAGGCAGACGGCAGGCAAGTCGCCCGCGGCCCTGCCGGCCACGTGGTTCCGCAGGATCTCCGCACACTCTTCCGCCTGGGCCGCCCCCAGGAGCCGTTCGGTCAGCTCCGTCCTGAAGTCGACGTTCCCTCCGGCCAGGGCAAACTCGGCGAATCGAGTGGCGTCGGCGAATGCCGCCCGGAGCAGCACGACCGCCGCCCTGCCCAGCGGCTTGACGTAACCCTTGTCCCCGAGATGCTCCTCACACAACGCCGCCATCGGTTGCAGCACGTCCGACCGCCCCGGGTTCAGTTCGGCGCTTGCGGCCAGCGCCATCAGCCTGACCCAGTCGTCCTCCTCGGAGGCCATTTGGCCCAGGTCCTCTGCGGCAGCGCCCGGCTCAAAGGCCCCCTTCGCCCTCAGAATGTCCACTTCGGCCCGACTGCGGGACCTTTGGAGCCGCTGCAACCACCTGCCCACCCGGTCGTGCGGACCCCACTCCAGCCTCGGCGCGGCATGCACGGACCTGGCCGACTGTTCGAGCACTGCCTTCGTGTCCTCATGAGCGATCAGCCCCAGGGCGCGCGCCGCGTGGGTCACGCTGCTCAGCGCAGCGGACAGGTCGCGCGTGAGACCGCCCAGGATCCGACGGGCCGTCGCTTCGTCCATCTGCGCAGTGCCCCGGCCGGCGCGCCCCAGGGCCGCGGCCTGCTCCTCGGACAGCCGGTAGGCGGTTCGCCATCGCTCCACGGTCTCCTGCTCCGGCAGGTCCGCGAGCGTGTAGCCGCCGGAGCCCTCGTCCCAGCGCACGGCATGGGCCTCCCGGGCAAGCTGTCCCCGCCAGGCCAG
>CAYUDW010000299.1:0-3711 GCA_964442595.1 uncultured candidatus Brocadiaceae bacterium | reverse complement strand
CGCCACCGGATGCGCCGAGCACGCAACACACCAGCCACAAACGGAGTCCAGATCTTCCCGTTGCCAACGTCGCATCCCCTCGGAGCGCTTGGAACACAGGCAGACATGCCACACAGCACCGATTATGGCCCGGCATATCCGCCCGCGTCAAGAAGGGGCCTCCATCGTGTGGCGGTTGAGAGTGTACCCGAGGAGGCGCGTCTGGATTTCGTCTACCAGCGGCTGCTACGAAGTGTGTTGCCGTGCCTGTGCGAGCTGTGCGTAGTCTGCTTGTGTCATGCTGGCTGGAAAATGGCGCCGGCAGCAGGACGGACAGCTCGGCGAGCCGTTGGGCAGGCGCCATCGCGGCGGGATCGTCTGGGGCGGGCATCGTCTCCTCCGGCGTCAAGCAGCAGGTCTCTACTGCGTACATACCGGAGGGCGCGGCGAAGTGTTACTTGCCTTTTCTCCAATGCGCTGCACACGCGGCCCGAACTGCGCGACTACCTGGCCGAGCACCATCCCGAGGACCTGGCGTTCTTCGAGTCCGTCCTGGCCGAGAGCGAGGGCAGAGTTGCCGGATAGGCAAAGCCTGGCATGACATTCTCACCCGGGCGCGCAAGGTACGTCACGCTGCAAGGCCGAGATCAGAAGCTGTAGCCGCAGTCCGCCTCGAGCGTCGGCCCCTCGGCCTGCATACCGGCATCCCCCACACCAGACACGTGCGGCTCCTTTCGGAGGGGCCGCACAAGTGCCAGGCCGATTCCTAGCGTCATTTCGCCACGGAACCGCCGTCAACGGGTGTGCGCAATCGAGAACCTGGCATCACCACCGGAAGAAGCTGTAGGGGTCGTCCCAGCCTTCCGGCACGTCGAGGTAGAGGCCGTCCAGCCAGCGCTGTTCGCCCTCCGCCACGGGCCGCGAGACGTGCTCAAGGAGCCGCGTCCGACCGGCCGCGCCCATGTTGGCCAGCAGGCGCGTTACCAGGCAACTCGCGCGGCGGTAGGTGCGCTTCACGTTGCGCTGCTGGGTGAACTCGAACCGCCAGCCCTCCTCACCAGCCAAGAAGTCACCGTTGGCCAGCAAGCTCTCGAGAGGCCGGTCGGCCTGCCCGGAGGGAACGTAGTCCCCTTCGTAGAGCCGGAACCCGCCGAGCCACAGCCGCCCGCCCGGCTGCGTGCTACGGAGATAGGCCAACACACCCGCCGGGGCCGACTCGTCGGCCTTGAACGTGAGGTGCAGCTCCGACCACTGGTCGGCCTTGAGGGGGACTTCCTCCCCGACCGCCAGCGGCCCCGTCAGCGGCGCGGCACCCGGAGATCCGCCACCGCGGAACCTGCGCTGGCGGGCGGGAGCGCGTTCGACGCCGAGCTGTGCACTGACGTCGCCGCCGAGTGCCTTCGCACGGACCGCGACCGTGTAGGTCTTGCCCGCCTCGGCGCCTTGCACTCGCTGGCTCAGCCTCGCCCCTCCGGGGGTGACGGGGCCGAGAGTCATCAGGGCCCCCGGCTTGCCCGACTCGTCCGTGCCAGGAGCAAACGCCGTCGGCGTTCCCAACGAGGGATTCACGTCCTGCGGTACCATCTGGCAGAGGACGACATTCAGTCCATCCACCGTCGCGAGGACGCCGTTGCCGATGGCCGTCGCGCCGCCCGAGACGAGCGGCAGCGTGCGCGGGTCGCGGTTGTGCACGTCCGCTGGCGAGACGCCGGCCAGCGGCGAAGCCGCGCCGAACGCGTCGAAGTAGGCGGCGATGTGCTCGCCCGGCGTCGTGCTGACGCCGGCGGGCAGGAACGCGCTCGCCTCCTCGCCGGTCAGGCCGAGTGCCAGGACGTGGCCACCGGCCCGCACCCAGTTCTTGACGACCGCCGCATTCGCGGCAAGCTGCTGGCTGCCGCCCGGGCCGACGACGAGTACCTGGTCAGCGGACAGGCTGCGGGCGTAAGCCACCGGCGAGATGCCTGCCGCCTGAAGGTGCTTGAGTCCGGCTTCCTCGCCTGCGTAGACCACCGTCCGGCGCGGGGCCGGCTGCCAGGAGGAGGCGTAGCGCACGATGTTCCGGGCCAAGGCCTCGGCGGCCGGGTCGCTCTCGGTGCGCCCGGTCACGTCGGTCTGGCAGAAGAGCACCATGCCCTTGCCCTCGCGGTACTCCATGAGCGAGGCGTACTGGAGGGAATAGCCGCCGTCGAGGATGGGCAGGAAGTCGCCCGAGGCCGGCTTCTCGATCAGCGCCGAGGCGACGTTGCCCCTGTTGCCGCAACGCCAGCCCCGCTTGACGCGGATGCCGCACCATTCGACGGTGGGCGAGTAGTCAAGTTCGTACTCGATGCGCGGCGGGAGAACGGTCGCGTCGCCGCGCCAGTTCCAGAGGTGCTCGTCCGCGATGCCGGCCAGCAGCGGATGGTTCGGAATGCGCTTGAAGACCCAGCGCAGGCCGTACTCGGCGATGCGGAACCCGAATCGCTTCTCCAATACGTCCCCTGTCTGCTCGAAGATCACGACCTTCAGCCCGTCGCGCACACGTGCGATGTCGGGCGCCGGGGTGTCCAGCGTCAGTGTCCCTTTGCCGACCACGAGGACGTCATATGTGGCGAGGTCCGAATCGACGCCCACAGAGTCAAACGAAATGCCCAGTCCGGCCAGCAATTCGGCTGTCTCGCCCTTCGGATCGAAGAGCGCGATCCGCGCGGCCGTCTGAACCGGCTGCGGACGTGGCAGCACGTCGATGGCGAAGGCGTCTTCCTGTGTCTCGCCGTTGCTGAACACGACCGTGGCGCTGAGGGCGTAGTGCCCTGGGGCCAGATCCGCCGGCAGCTCGAACGCGAGCGGGATGCGCTCCTGTTCGCCCGTGGGGAGTGAGACCGTCGTCTTGTCCGCCACGGCGTCGGGCAGGCCGAACGACCATTCGCACTCGCACGTGACCGTCTCACGGGAGTTGTTGATGATGATGAGCTGCTTCTCGACGGTCTCGCCGGGCAGGAAGTTGTGGTCCTTGCTCGTGAAAGCCGCCGGCTTCCCGCCGATGTAGGCCAGCAGCGGCATGTTGTTGCGGTAGAGGGCCTGTGCTGCGGCCGTGGCCACCCAATCCGAAGGATTGAAAGCCAGGTCCATCCGTTCGTAGGGAGCTTGGATGTAGTCCGGGCTCAACCCGGGCCTCTGGAGAGTCTCCCAGTCCGTCTTGGACTCCTTGCGGCCCTTGTCAACGCCTTGGCGCAGCTGCCAGTAGTTCCAGTGGCTCCCGGGGCAGTTCGCCGACATCCCCCAGGTGCGGAAGGCGCGCCAGTTGTCCTCGATGTACATCGCATAGATCGGGTAGCGTTCGTCGAAGTCCTTCGAACTCAGGCCGGTGGGGTAATCCCAGCGCTGCCAGAGGTTCCCCGCCCTGAACTGCTCGGCTTCCCAGCGCAGGTTCGCCCTCTCCATGTCGGTAATCTGGAAGGCCGCATCGCCCAGGAACTGCGCGTTCCATTCGGCAAGGCAGTACTCCCACGGCACCACAGCGCTCCCGAACTCCCGCCGCCCCTTGTACCATCCGCGGTACATACCCCAGTCCCAGGGAAACGGCGTCGCGTACTCACAGGTGAAGACGGGCTTGACGCCCACCGTCGCCCAATGCTGGAACCAGTCCGTCTGCTCTTGGATGGGCGCCCAGTTGGCGTAGAAGTTGCTCGTGTGCATCGGGCCCAGGTTGCCTCCGGCATGGTGATAGGTGATGCGGGTCGGGTCGAGCCG
>CAYUDW010000298.1:0-3718 GCA_964442595.1 uncultured candidatus Brocadiaceae bacterium | reverse complement strand
CCTGTTCCACAGCCTGTGGACGATGACGACCACGCACATCCTGGGCGGACGCGCGGCCGGCATGTCCTGGGGTTACGTGCACGAGCTGGACGCCTGGGTCGTGATCCTGGCCAACATGGCCATCGAGACGTTCCTGGTGCTGCTGTTCTACCCCCTGTTCGTCTTCTCCTACAACCGGCTCATCATCATCCAGCCGCTGGAGGACACGATGGCGCGCGTGCGGCACGCGGCCGAGAGCCATCAGCGCACGATCATGAAGTACGGCGTGCCGGGCCTGTTGCTGTTCGTCTGGTTCCCATTCTGGATGACGGGTCCGCTTGTGGGCTCCATCATCGGCTTTTTCATCGGATTGCGGCCGCTGGCGAATCTGGGGGTGGTGCTGTCCGGGACCTACCTGGCGATCCTTTGCTGGGGCATGATCCTGCAGCGCCTGCACACCAGCCTGGAGCGGCTGGGGTACTATGTCCCGCTGATCTTCGTGGGCTTCATCCTGCTTCTGGCCGTCTCGATTCACATCCGCTACGCGTTCACCAGAACCTCGGGCAGGTCGGAAGACTGACGCCCTGCGTGGCGCGCGGCCATCGCCACGCCCCCCCGAAGCGTAAAGCGGCGTCAAGCCGCCGCACTCCATAGGGCCAGTCCGCCCGTTACACCCCTTCACACTGCCCGGCTGCCGCAGTTGCCGCCCCATGGCCGGTGCCGTATAATGTACGGGCTGTATGTCGCAAGGCAAGTATGGCGCGGGCCATTACCACCGAGGCGAGATGCTGTGCGGCTCGCCTAAGTCTTTTTAGGGGGGAAACTTAGGCCCCGGCCTACCCCACGGACGAGAGAACTTCGGGAGACGCACGAATGGAATACGCGACGCTGGGAAAGACGGGCTTGAAGGTATCCAGACTCGGGTTCGGCTGCATGCGCTTCCCCATGAAGTCCAGGACCGAAGTCGACCGCGACAAGACCATTCCTATGCTCAGGCGCGCCGTCGAGCTGGGCATCAACTACTTCGACACGGCCGTCGGGTACTGCGGCAGCGACAGCCAGCGCGTGCTGGGTGAGGCCATGGAGGACATCCGCGACCAGGTCATCCTCTCCACCAAGAACCATCACTACGACAAGGCCGACAAAGACGGCTGGTGGAAGAACCTGGAGGATTCCCTGGAACGCCTGCGCACCGATTGCATCGACATCTACAACGTCCACGGGCTCAACTACGAGGGTTTCGAACGCTCGTTTGCCGGCGAGGATGGCCTCTACAAGGAGCTGCTCAAGGCGAAGGAACAGGGCCTGATCCGCCACATCTGCCACTCGTTCCACGGCAGCTGCGAGAGCATGAAGAACATGGTGGACACCGGCCTGTTCGAGTCCATCACGTGCCAGTACAACCTGCTCGACCGGCACCTGGAGGAGGGCATCGCCTACGCCGCGGAGCACGGCGAGGGCGTCGTGATCATGGGACCGGTCGGCGGCGGCCGGCTCGGCTATCCCAGCGAGAAGGCGAGCGATCTGGTCGGCGAGGTCAAGAGCACGCCCGAACTGGCGCTCCGCTTCGTCCTGTCCAACCCCAACGTGACGCTGGCGCTCTCCGGCATGTCCACCATGGAGATGCTCGAGGAGAACGCCGCGACCGTCTCGCGCGCCGCCGAGTTCAGCCGGGAGGATCACGACCGCATCGAGGCGGCCATTCAGGAACGCAAGGAGTTCCTGGGCCTTTATTGCACGGGCTGCGGCTACTGCATGCCGTGCCCCGAAGGCGTGGACATTCCGGCCAACTTCGAGATACTCAACCTGGAGCGCATCTTCGGGCTGACCGATCATGCACGGAGCCGCTACGCGTCCCTCGCAGGCAAGGCAGCCCTGTGCCGGCTCTGCGGCAAGTGCCTCGAGCCCTGCCCCCAGGACCTGGACATCCCCGCCCGCCTGGCCGAAGCCGTTGCCGTGCTCGACAAGCGCGCCGGCTCGGTCGCCGGCTGGAGCGAACTGCGCGCCGGCTCCCTCGACGAGAACGGCATGGTCAGCGTTGACATGCGTTACCACCTGAAGAACTTCACGGACCAGGAGCAGAAGGTTACCGTCGAGTTCCAGCCCCACCGGGAGGATCAGGTTTTCCCGGAGCGATTCCAGGTGCGCAAGCTCAAGCCCTACGGCCGGCGGCACAAAGACGTGCAGATGGCGGTCGGCCCCGTCCTCGATGCGCTCAGCCTGGACGTGGTGATCTCGTCCGACGGTGCACGCTCGCTGGAACATCTGCACCACTTGGTGACTACCGCGCGCGAGGCGGAGGGCTATAAGCTCGGCGCGAAGAAGGCCCGCCGCGGCACGCTGCACGTGCCGTCGCCCGTCCATCCGATCCACGGGACGGACCAGAACGTGCTGGGCCACAGCTTCGACTTCGTGGCTGCCTACGACGACGAGAATCTCTACGTCTACGCCGACGTCGAGGAGGACCTGCTCTGGCCCGCCGCCGAGAAGATCGAGGGCAGGGCGCGGGCCGACAACCTGCGCATCTTCCTCGACGGGCGGAAGGCCCGTGAGCTGGGACGCGGCGGCTACGAGGACGGCGTCATGCACCTGACCGTCTACCCACCCGCCGAGGAGGGCGCCGAGCCGCAGGTCAGGACGTCCAACGACGCCGAGGTCACGGCGAAGTTGGCGCGGACCCCGTTCGGCTATCGGGTTGATTGTGCCATCCCGTGGCAGGTATTCTCTCAGGTCGACGGCAGGCCGGACGTCATCGGGTTCGACGTCGGCATCAACAGCTACGACGCGGACGGCAACGACGTGCTGGGCCTCACGTGGACCGGCCGCTCGCGCCAGGAGCGGAACCCCGGCGCGTTCGGCAAGCTGCTCCTGGTCTGACGTCAGGCCTCTGCCCCTGGTGTTCCCTTTCCCGCTGCGGACGACCTCCGCCGGCAAGGGCGGAAGGGCGTCCTCTGTCCTGGGAGGGCCGGTTTCTGGCAGCCGAGCTGACACCGTTCTCCGCGTTCGTGATGGGCTGGCTCTTCCTTCTGGGCTGCGTCATCGGCAGCCACTTGAACGTCTGCATCTGGCGCCTGCCACGCGGGCTGAGCGTCAACGATCCCGAGCGCTCCATCTGCCCCCACTGCGGCCACCCGATCCGGTGGTACGACAACGTCCCCCTGCTCAGCTTCTTCCTGCTTCGGCGGCGCTGTCGCGACTGCGGGGCGCAGATCTCGTGGCGCTATCCCGTCGTCGAGGCGCTCACCGGCGTGCTGTTCGCCCTCATCTACTACCGGCAGGGGCTCCAGGTCGGCACGGGCGTCGGGCAGCTCGCGCTCATGATGCTGGTCACGTCGCTGCTGATCGTGGCGAGCGCGGTGGACATGGAGTACTTCATCATCCCGGACGAGGTGTCGGTGTTCGGGATCATGGGCGGGCTGCTTGCTGGCCTCCTGCTGCCGGAGCTGCACGTCGGGACGGAGAGCTACCACACCTTCGAGCGGCTGACGGGCGACCCGAGCCTGGACGGGCTGATCGGGTCGGCGATCGGTGCGCTGGGCGGGGGCGGGATGATCTTCGTGTTCGCGCTGATTGGGGCGGCGATCTTCCGGCGGGAGGCGCTGGGGTTCGGCGACGTGAAGCTGATGGCGATGCTGGGGGCGTTCTTCGGCTGGAAGGTAGTGCTGGTGACCTTCTTCCTATCGCCTTTTCTGGGGCTGATTTACGGCGTGCCGCTCATGCTGATGAGCGACGAGAACGT
>CAYUDW010000297.1:0-3719 GCA_964442595.1 uncultured candidatus Brocadiaceae bacterium | reverse complement strand
GCCCCGGGGCGCGCCGCGAGGTAGCCCCAGACGTAGGCGTTCTGCGACATGGGGCTCTGCACCGTGAACTCGCACATGGGCGGATACCAGAACACGTCCCAGAACGCCTCCAGCGTGGGCCACTCGAGCACGTCGGGATGGCAGTAGCCGCCCACGATCTTCTGGGCCCAGTAGTCCTTGTTCCGCTCGACGTCAATCGGGCCGCCGACCGTCAGGCCCGGCGGCGGTGGCTGGTGTGTGATGCGCGAGTCGATGTGGAGCGGGTTCCGGGGGCTCTGGTGGCCGAGTCCCGTGGTGTAGCAGATGTTGACCGGGTTGGCGCCCGCGCCCATCTGGCAGGCCAGGACGGCCGCCCGCAGGTACTTCGCGTCGTCCGTCAGCAGGTGAGCCCGCACCAGGCTCACGGCGTCCGGAGCGGCGAAGGCGCCCCACATGCCGGGCTGCCACTCGTACTTGGCGTAGCGGAAACTGGAGCGCTCCGTGCTGGCCAGGCGGCCGTCGGCCTCCTTGAAGATGGCGGCGCGGCAGTTGGCCTCGATGCCCGCGTCCTTGCCGGGGCGGTCGGTGCGCACGTAGACCCACGGCGCCTCGCGCTGGTCGTGGTCCTGCCACACGAACAGGTCCGCGCCGGGCTCCCGGAAGGCCGTGGTGGCCAGGAACAGGTCGTTCCAGCGCTGCTCTCCGGTCAGGCGGAACATCTCGGCGGCGGCCAGGTTGCGATCGTCGCGCAAGGAGTTCCGCGCCGGTTCTTGCCACTTCACGAACGCGCCGGAGGACTCCATCCGGCCGTGCTCCTTCTCGGCCCACTCCATCGCCCGCAGCGCGCTCTCGTGATAGGCGTCCGCCAGGTCCGGCTTGCGATCCTGAAGGAAGTAAGCCGCGCGCGCGGCGACTCCGGCATAGACGTAGCTGGACCAGGCGCCCGGCGCGTACGCCATGACGTCCAGCGATTCCTGCCAGCTCGCCTCGCCGTGCCGCGGGTGCTCGGCCGACTCGATGCCGCCCCGGATGCCGCCCTCGGGCGTCTGCATCCGCCGGTAGCAGTCCAGGTTGAAGAGCGCCTCGCTGACCACGTCGGGCAGGCCGTCGCCGGACTCGGGGATGCTCAGGTTCAGGTCGTCGAAGTAGTCCGGGAAGAGCACGGCCAGCTCGATCAGGTAGCGCGAGACCTGCAGGTGCTGGATGCGGCGGTCCCAGTCGCCGGCGTCCATGTATCCGCCCCAGGCATCGGGCACGATCCGATCCGTCCTACCCTTGACCAGGTTGCCGAAGTTGCCCTCGTCCGTGCCCAGGGCGTTCAGCCCGTTGCCGCTCTCCATCAGCGGGCAGTCGGAGTGGTAGACCTTGACGCCGTCATCGGGGTGGAAGCATCGCAGCCGCTCGTAGTCCGTGTAGGGCGGCCCCAGCTCGATGCCGCTGCGCTGGTGGTAGAAGCCGAGCGCCGACACCGTGAAGGCCGCCTCCCACGCGTCCTCCGCGATCCGGAACGGGTAGGAGCAGCCGATCCCCTCGACGCAGACGCGGTACGTGCCGGGCTCGGTCAGTTCCGTGAAGTCCATCTCGTACACGTTCGTTGCGGCGTAGTCCCTGTTGTAAGCGTCCTCCGACTCGCCGGCCGTGTGTATCCTGCGGGCCGTGCCCTCCAACACGGTCCGGCCCGTGGCGTCGTCCAGCACGGAGAACGCCCGGCCGTCCCCGTAGTCGACCGGCCCGCCGCTGCCGAGCCAGCAGGAGAGGAACGCCACCTTCGCCGGATCGTCCGGCCGGAAGCCCACGTGGCTGACGTGCACGGCCTCGCTGCGGAAGCGCCTCGGCCGATGGGCGAAAGATATGCCCTGGATGTTGGCGCCTGTCGTTGCGATCTCGTAGGCGCATCCGGGCTTGAGGGGCTTCGGCAGCTTCAGGTAGATCACGTGCCGGATCGGGGCCTTGTAGGGCCAGCCGTTCCAGCGGGCGAAGTTCGACGGCTTGCTCTTGCGGTAGACGGCCACGGGACGCAGGCCGCCGCCGTACTCCGCGTCGTCCGGTGAGCTGACGGTGTAGCTTGCCGGGCTGTCCGCCGCCCCCGTGTCCAGCTCCTGCCCGACCACCGTGTCCTCGGTGAAGATGACGTCGCCCTTCTTGCCCACCAGCCATCCCAGGAACCTGCCTTCGCGCAGGACTTCGCGCTCCTTGCCCCGTTCGCGGATCTCGTCGCCCGGGCGCCTCTCGTACGGGAGCTGGCGGCCGGCTTCAACGCGTCCCGCCTGAACCGTGGTGCCCACGACGTCCGGCATGACCATGCCCACGTGGATCACCTCGGGCGCCTCCTGCGCGCGCGCGGCGGCGCAGGCGATGGTTGACAGCAATGGTATAACCCACAAAACGAGCAACGCGGTTTTCACGGTTTCTCCCCCATAGGCGGGTCCTCGGGGCAAACGCGACGCAGGTGGCCGCATTATACGCCGCGCCCGTTCGCGTTCAAGACGCACTGCTCGGGGCGGATCGGGGGGTCGCCCATTCCGTCGGAGGACAGATCGCGTGGTGGACGCACTGCTGGCGGCGCCCGTCATCGTCAAGGTGCTGGGGGCGCTGTCCATCATCCTGGTCATGAACCGGCTCTGCCGCCACCTGATCGTCTCGGTGGCCGTCGCGACGCTGGTGCTGGCGCTCTGGTGCGGCCATTCGGCGCCGGCGATGGCGGTGATCGCGTGGCAGCGGTTCTTCTCGATCCGGACGCTGTCCCTGACCGTGATCGTATTCGAGGTGATCTGGCTCAGCTCGCAGATGTCCGCCACGGGCGTGATGGGGGACCTGGTTAATGCGGTCCGCTCACGGGTCTCCCGGCGGGGGGCGGTGGCGGTGCTGCCGGCGGTGATCGGGCTCCTGCCGATGCCGGGCGGGGCGCTGTTCTCGGCGCCGCTGGTGGACAGCGTGGACACCGACGATTCCATGCCGGCCGGGCTCAAGACGCAGGCGAACCACTGGTTCCGCCACATCTGGGAGTACTGGTGGCCGCTGTATCCGGGCGTGCTGCTGGCCATGGAGCTGACGGGGCTGGACGTGTGGCAGTTCATGCTGCTGGGCATTCCGCTGAGCCTGTGCGCCGTGGCCGCCGGATACGTCTTCCTGCTCCGGCGCATTCCGGCCGGGGAGGCACATGGGGCGCCCGTGCATTCCGAAGCAAGCGCGCGGCTCCTGCCGCTGATGCTGCCCATCATCGTGGTGATCGTGGGCTACGCGGTCGTCCGGCTGGCGTATGCGGGCGTGAGGCTCGCGTGGCCGGATGCGCCCGCCATGAACAGGTACATTCCCATGGCCGTCGGGCTCGTGGCCGCCATGCTGGTCCTTCAGCGGGAGCGGCCTCTGGGGCGGATCGGCTGGCGGGAGATCCTGCTCTCCAATAGGGCGCTGAACATGGCCGCCATCGTGGCCACGGTGAGCGTCTACGGTGCGTTCATCGAGGCGCGGCTGCCGGGGGGCGGGTCGCTCGTCGCACAGATGCGGGCCGACATGGCCGACTGGGGCATCCCCTTCATCGCCATCGTCATGCTGTTGCCGCTGGTCAGCGGGCTGGCGACGGGGCTGGCGATAGGGTTTGTGGGCGCCAGCTTTCCCATCGTCATCAGCCTATTGGGGGACGCGCCGCCCATGGGCGTGCTGCTCTCCACGACGGTGCTGGCCTACGGGTTCGGGTTCGCGGGCATGCTGCTCTCGCCGGTGCACGTCTGCCTGATCGT
>CAYUDW010000296.1:0-3752 GCA_964442595.1 uncultured candidatus Brocadiaceae bacterium | reverse complement strand
AGGGGCCGGGTTCTTGCGCCTTTCTATTGGCTAAATTAGCTTACAAGCTTATCGGCTGCACTGTACCGCAAGAAGGATGATGAGGGATAATAGAGGCGGGGAAGTCATCCGAATAATAATTCGAGGGTAATTCGGTATCTAAAATGAGCCGCCAGGGAATCGAACCCTGAACCTGCTGATTAAGAGATACAAAAGATTTATCCCTAAACGTGAAAATAAGTAATGTTTGATACCTTTTTGTTGCCGATTTAGCTTAAAATTGTGCTATTTAGTACCATCTTGTTGTTTATGGTGGTAAAAAGTTCGTTAGCAAAAATGTTAGCAATAATGGGAAGAGAGTTATGAAATGTTCAAGTATCAGAGAGAGCCATAACGAAAGGGTTCATGCCAAGCAGAACCTGACTTATATTGGTGGCTATAGTAAAAATTACCAGCAACATCTTCATATATTGCAATCATAGTCCCTTCACTGAGCAGTGAGGGGATATCGTTGATTAGTTTGGCTAATCTAGGATAGTTCTTCTTAATAGAGGAAGAATCAATGACTTGCATCGGTGGAGTTTGCATCTTATGGTTTGGTTTAATGATGGAAGGGCGTAAGTCTTCGGGTAATCCATAAAGCTGGGATGTTTCTGAAATCCATAGGTATAGATGTAAGTTTAAGGCGGCGCCCAGGCCAACATTCTCCAGGAAAAAAACACCCACAGGTAGTTTAGGGTCAGAAAGAAAATCAATAACAGGTTGTATTGATATTCTGCATTGATATGCAGTCTGTTTTCGCAGTCTATAAGTCTCAATGGAATACCAGATTAGAAAACCTGCAATAATAGACTGCAATATAATGGCAATGATATCAGTTGGCTGCATTTGAGTTTATTGTTGTGAAAATCTAAAGTATAAGTTTTCCCGTTAACATAATATATATCATTTTGGAGTATTAATGCAATGATAAAATTAATATTTTCGGATATTGACAGTTTTAGATTAAAGATTCTGCAAAATGGACTTGACAAGATTATAAAAAGATGGTACCATAGTACCGTTATAGGTACTAAATATATGTGAGGTAATGATATGGCTATACGATTAGTATTCAATCCTAAATCGGGTTGGACGGGCAAAGTAAAAAGTGAGCCAATAACCTATAGAGAAATGCATATACTAATGTTGTCTGCTCAAGGTTATAGTAATAAGGAAATAGCTGAGATACTTGGGATTGCTTATCAGACAGTCAAAAATAACTTCCATAGGCTAATGAAAAAGCTTGGTGCAAAGACAAATGCGCAAGCACTATTACTGGCGATGCAATCGGATATGATTTCAATTGAAATGATATCAGATGATATGGATGAGTCATTATCATTGACGTTGGAACAAAGGAAAGGGATAAAAGACGATATTATGCAGGACATAGAGAAATTCGAAAAGTTGAGTAAAGATGAGAGGGAGAGATTTATAGAAGAAAGACACAGGGAAAATTTGAACATTAGAAAGAGAAGGAAGAGCAGTAAGTGAGCGAAATATTATATAGCGAGGCAATTGTTGGCAAGGGCGGTGGCGGTAGCCACTCGCCCCAATATCCTTCTTTCCTTGTCTTAATATGAATAATGTCAACGGTCAGCTTTATTGGGCACACAATTTATTGGCATTGTGGGACTTCTTGGAATATAAAGGACGTATTGGTAGGACAAATGTCGTTCTGAATAGGAGAGACGAGCCGTCAGTTTTGAAGATTATGCCAACAAGTTGTAGAAGCAGATATTTTGATGATGGGCGATTATATATGTCACGAAAAATCCGGAGACGGCTCGGTAAATATGAGAAGGTACCAGGATTGATGGAAACGCTGACCTATGATATCAAGAGAATTGGAAAGCGCGAAGCCTGGGCTAGTTTCGGCAAAGATACCAGGCGATTTCTCAATGCGGTAAATCAGTATAGGAAAAGAAGAGGCTGGCGAAGATTACACTATTTGTGGGTTGTAGAAGTGCAACATGGCACTGGTTATCCACACGTGCATATCTTCTTTCCGAATCTAAGATGGTTGGCACCACTTAGGATTATCAATGGTAATTGGCGGCAAGGTAGGGCTAACATTGAGAGTCCTAAGAAAATCAAGGTTAATTGCGCCGCTTATATATCGAAGTATCTAAGGAAAATGAGAGGATGGTCGGACCTTCACCTAGCGTTGCTTTGGAGTGGTAAGAGCCGAATGTATAGCTTTTCCAGAGGCTTCTCGCCCAAGATTGAAAGGCCAGAGTCGGAATGGCAGAGATGGCAAGTTGTTGAGGCAGAGAATCTGGAGGATTTGGAATTCAACCTTATGAAAGGCGGTTTCGCAATTGATATTACAAAGTCTAATCGGGCATCTCAGGTTGGCTTGAATTAGGAGAGGTGGAGAAATGGCAAATAAATTCGGGAAAGGTAATGTAGGCAAAGGCAACGATGGCGGCGGTGGCAGTAGATTTCCACGCTACGCCGCTATAGAAGAAAGACTATGTGTTACTGTACCAGAAGCAGCAAAAATGCTGGGAATATCAAGAAATTTCGCCTATCAATTAGTTAGAGAGGGGAAATTACCCTCAATCAGATTCGGTAAAAGGATTTTGATACCGAAAGCAGCATTAGAGAAAATGCTGGAAGGGAGTGTGTCACAATGAAAGGTCATATCTATCAAAGAGCCAAAGGTAGCTGGACAATAGTCTATGATTTGCCTGTGGATGCTGCAACAGGGAAACGGCGACAGAAGACGCAAACTGTGAAGGGCACGAAAAGGGATGCTGAGCGTGCCTTGCGTGAAGTGCTGCTTTCAATTGAACAAGGGTCATATGTTAAGCCAAACAAAATTACCATGGGTGAATGGTTAGACCAGTGGTGTGAAAGCTTCGTAGTCATGAACACAACGCCGAGGACATATGTGAGTTATCGTTCTATAATAGACCGTCATCTGAAACAGGGGCTTGGCTGGATTGCATTGGCAAGACTCGAACCACAGCAAATACAGGCATACTACGCTGAGAAGCTGGCGAAAGGGCGTGTTGATGGGAAAGGAAGCTTATCAAACAGAAGTGTTCTATATCACCACCGTATTTTGAGCAAGGCGTTAGACCAAGCGGTAAAGATGGGACTGGTTGTCCGTAATGTGGCAAAGCTTATCACACCACCACGAGTAGCAAGAGCAAAGATAAATGTGCTTGATGCCGACGAAGCGTCAAGGTTATTAGATATTGCCAGTGACACGATGTACTATCCTCTATTTACAGTGTTACTCTATACCGGCCTTCGTAGAGGTGAAGCTATTGCTTTAAGGTGGAAGCACATTGACTTGATTAGGCTTGAACTACATGTAGTTGAGTCTGCATATAGAATGCATAAAGAGTTCATAATAAAAGAGCCGAAGACTTTGCATAGTAAAAGGGCCGTATCTTTATCACCATCGCTAGCTGCTTTATTACTTAAGTATAGAGAAGACCAGGAGCTCGTAAGAAAGCAGTTGGGCAATCCTCTAACTGACGAGGACTTTGTTTTTTCGTGGCCTGATGGCAGGCCGCTAGGCCCGGATGTGGTAACACAAGCTTTTCACAGGATAGCAGGAAAAGCTGGGCTAAAGAATATTAGGCTTCATGACTTAAGGCATACTCATGCTACGTTGATGTTAAAGGCAGGCGTACATCCCAAGGTAGTATCAGAGCGTCTTGGACACGCAAATATCGGCATAACGCTGGATACATATAGCCACGTACTTCCGGGAC
>CAYUDW010000295.1:0-3769 GCA_964442595.1 uncultured candidatus Brocadiaceae bacterium | reverse complement strand
GATCCGGGATAGCTCGCGTTCGAGCCGGGCCATGCCAAGCAGGCCCGGCACGTGCTCTTGCTCGAATTCGACCAGCACGTCGACGTCGCTCTCCGGCCCAAACCCCTGACCCAGGACCGATCCGAACAGCGCAAGACGCCGTATGTGGTGGCGCTGGCAGAACCGGGCCATCTCAGCCCGGTCCACGGCAAGCCGCACAGGCATGATCTACCCTCCCGGGTTTCCCCCCACACTTACAACCGACGCCATTATACCGCGTGTGGAGCGCTGTGCGAAGCCCCTTTGGGGCTGGACCTTGCCCTCCCTGTAGACAGTCACATGGAGCGATAACCAAGCAGGCGCTTGCCGCGCACCAGCCCCTGGGGTAACTTGTCGCGGCTGACCGACCATAGGGGAGTGGGCCCGTCATGCCAGAGCCGACGCGAAGGGAAGTGGCCGATCAGGACGCCTACCTGCTGCGGCGCCAGCGGGAGTTCCGGTTGGCCGCCGAATACGTCGCTCGGCACTGCTCGCGGGTGCCGCAGGTCCTGAAAGTGGCGTTGTTCGGCTCCGTGGGGGGTGCGCTTTGGGCGGAAGTGCCCCGGTTCCGCGAGTATCGCCGCGCTGGCGTTGAGGTCCTGCACGAGTGCAAGGACGTGGACCTTGCCGTCTGGTTAACCGATCTGGGGTGCTTGCGCGAGCTGCAGAAGGCACGAAGCAGGGCGGTGAACGAGCTCCTTCGCGAGCGGGGCATCGGCGTCGCCCACCACCAGGTGGACGTCTTCATCATGGAGCCGGGCACGGATCGCTACCTGGGGCGGCTGTGCGTCTTCGCGAAGTGCCCGAAGGAAGGGAGAGAGGAGTGCCTGGCCCCCGGCTGCGGCGCAACGCCGTGGTTGGCGCAGCATGAGGACTTCGCGCTCCGGCCGGAAGCGCTCCGCACGGCCGTGCTGCTGTTCGACCGCAGCGCGCAGACCTGAACAAGCGGGTCCCACTTCGGGCGCAGCCACTCCAAGCGCAGCTCGCCGAATGGCCTTGCCGGAAGGAGCAGCGTTCGCCCATAATGGGCCCCCGTCCTCACGGGCGTCGCGGCGTGCTTCACATCGGCCAAGGCGGAACGTAAAGGAGCAGGGAGGTGGTCGGAATGATGTCCCGGGCAAGAGCGAAGGAGGCCGTCCCGTTCATCGTGGTCGGCGCAGCAGTCGTGGCAGTCTTGGCCGCGGGCGCGGGCCCTTCCGCGGGTCGGCCCCAGCAGGCTCAGCAGGCAGTGCAGGCGGAGGACATACTGCCGCAGCTCAGGAGAGCGGACTGGGCCAGCGCGGGAGTCCCCGGCGGCATCCCCACCGACCGCGACCACCTGATCGACGTCACGAAGGAACCCTACAACGCCGACAACACCGGCGCCACCGATGCACAGCCGGCCATCCTCAAGGCCATTGCGGACGCCGGGGATGAAGACGTCGTATACCTTCCCGCCGGGACCTATCGAATCGACCGTGCGGTTGTGGTGTACGGCGGCAAGAGTCGGATCACGATCCGCGGCGACGGGCCCGATAAGACGATCGTCCGGCCCACCGGTCCGCAGAGCGGCGGGGTCAACGTCACGCCCGCGGACGGCGGCGACTGGTGGTATCCGCACCGGCTCAAGCTGGACATCGTTGGGAGCTATGAGCGGGGCGCGACTGAGCTGACCGTGGGCGACACCAAGCCGCTCGACGGCTACCCCAAGGGCGGCATCGGCGAGCTCTGCCAGATCTCCCTCAAGAACGACGCGACACTGCCCGTGATGACCACGGGGGGCTTCGACTACGCGCGGAAGTTCATCACCCGCATCGTCGACAAGACCGCCACCACGGTGACCATCTCGCCCGGGCTCTTGTTCGATCTTCCGGCCGAACTCGTGCCCGTCCTGAGGCCCGTGGGACGGTATGCCGAGTGGGTGGGGATCGAGGACTTGACCGTGGACGGGACGGATTGTCCGTCCGGGAATTGCCTCGTCAGCATCGGCCAGAGCTATGCCTGCTGGGTGGAGAACGTGACGGTGCGGAACGGCGAGCGCCGGCTGCTGGGCATTGACGGTTCACTGCAGTGCGAAATGCGGCACTGCAACATTTTCGGGCGCAAGGTGGCCGCGCAGCCCAACAGCGGCGGCCTCTTCCTCACCATGTCCACCGGCTGCCTGATCGAGGACAGCATCCTGTCGCCTGGAACGGAGGTGGACGGCGGCGTCGCGGGCAGCGTCTTAGCCTACAACTTCTGCGATGCCGAGGCCGTCCAGGGCGGCCTGCTCGCCTCCGGCATGAACATTAATCACGGCGCGCACAACAGCTTCAATCTCTACGAAGGGAACTGCTTTCCGAAGATCCAGAGCGACGGGTATCACGGCAGCGCCTCGCATGAAACCATATTCCGCAACTGGTTCTACGCGAGCAGCGACAAGACAACGCAGTGGTGGGTGGCGGTGAACCTGAACCGGTTCTCGAGATACTACAACATCGTCGGGAACATCCTGGGGAAGAAGGGGTACGAGTGGAATTACGAGGTGGAGATGACGGGGTTTGCGTACGAGAAGCATTACATCTATTCGCTGGGCTTTCCGAACATGGGCAATGGCTGGTGCAATGGCAAGACGGCCCAGCCGAGCAAGGGGAAGTACTGGGCCGACTGGGATCCGGTCGTCGGAACATCGATCAAGGGCGTGCTGACCGAACGCACGAACGATACTATGGGCAAGATCACCCTCAGTTCGGGAGCCGTGGTTGTGGAGCAAGCCCCGATGATGAAGGCCGGAGAGACGGGCAGCTGGGTCATCGTCCGCAAGGTGGAGGGCAAGGTCGCCACGGTGGACACGGGGCCGTGGGGCACCAAGCTGCCGCCGGCAAGTACGGAAGTGCTCCTCTTCCCCGGTGCGGGCGGCTTCCAAGAGCTCGACCTGGACGTCGCTGCAACCACCCTCCTGCGCGGCAATTACAACTACCACGATCACGGCGTTCGCCCGTCGGAATCCCTCGGCGGAGCCACGCTGCCGGACAGCCTCTACCTGAGTTCGAAACCGGCCTGGTTCGGCGATTTGGCCTGGCCCCCCTTTGGCCCGGACACTGATTTCGAACACAACAAGATCCCCGCACAGGTGCGCTACGAACAGGTCATTCGGAATAGGGCCGCGCCGCAAGGGGGCTGAGAGGCCCGGCCTCTGCAGGGGCACGAGCCAAGAGGAGGGCACACAGATGGGCACCGACGAGCCCGGACATGACCCGGCTGACAGCATGGCGTCCAAGAGGCGGGACGGCGTCGCGTGCCAGGAGCTTAGGCTCAGCAGCGGCGACATGAAGTGGTGGCGCGACGCGAAGTTCGGCATGTTCATCCACTGGGGGCTCTACGCCATCCCGGCCAGGAGCGAGTGGTACATGCACTCCGCTCAGATCCCTGCCGAGCAGTACGCGAAGCTTGCGGACGAGTTCGTCCCTCGCCGCTTTGACGCGCGCCAGTGGGTCCGCGTCGCCCGGCAAGCCGGGATGCGTTACCTGGTGCTGACGGCGCGGCATCACGATGGCTTCGCGCTGTGGGACAGCCCCTCGTCTTACCGGGGCTTCTGCAGCACGCGGACGGCCGCGCGAAGGGACTTTGTGGCCGAATACGTAGAGGCATGTCACGATGCCAACATGCGGGTCGGGCTGTATTACTCGCCCATGGACTGGAGGTTCCCCGGGTACTTCAAGCCGAAAGAGCTGCCCGAGAACGCCGCCTTGATGAAAGAGCAGTGCTACGGCCAGGTCGAGGAGTTGATGAG
>CAYUDW010000294.1:0-3772 GCA_964442595.1 uncultured candidatus Brocadiaceae bacterium | reverse complement strand
GCAGTCCGTCGGACCGGAGGCATCATGCTGCAGGAATACATAGCCAGGCTTGTGGAAGGCGAGGATCTGTCGGCCCGGGAAGCGCGCGACGCCCTGTCGGTCATCATGTCCGGCCAGGCCACGGACGCGCAGATTGCGGGGTTCCTCGTGGCGCTGCGCGTCAAGGGGGAGACCGTGGAGGAGATCACCGGCTGCGCCGAGGCCATGCGCGAGGCCGCAACTCCCATCGACGTGGGCGGGCTGGACGTGGTGGACACGTGCGGCACGGGCGGCACGCACAAGGGCACGCTGAACATCTCGACCGCCTCCGCGCTGGTGACGGCCGGCGCGGGCGTGCCCGTGGCCAAGCACGGCAACCGGGGCGCCTCCAGCAGTTGGGGCAGCGCGGACGTGCTGGACGCATTGAGGGTCAACATCGCAGCGCCGCCGGAAGTTGTGGCGAGGTGCGTTCGCGAGGTGGGCATCGGATTCCTGTTCGCGCCGTCGCTGCACAAGGCGATGAAGTACGCCATCGGCCCCCGGCGCGAACTGGCCCTGCGGACCGTCTTCAACGTGCTCGGGCCGCTGACGAATCCCGCCGGCGCCAGGAGACAGGTGCTGGGCGTCTTCGACGCCTCCCTCGTCGAGACCATCGCCGAGGTGCTCGGCAAGCTGGGGGCCGTCCGGGCGATGGTCGTGCATAGCGACGACGGCATGGACGAGATCAGCACGTGCGATCGGACGTTCGTGGCAGAGGTGAAGGGCGACCGGTTCGAGACCCGTTACGTGGAGCCGGAGGAGTTTGGTCTGCCGAGGGCGAGCCGCGAAGACTTGACGGTGAACGGCGTGACTGAGAGCGCAGAGGCCGTCCGGTCGGTCCTGGCCGGCGAGCCCGGCCCGGCGCGGGACATCGTACTGCTCAACGCAGCGGCGGCCATTTACGTGGGAGGCAAGGCGGACTCGCTGGCGGAGGGGCTGGCGGCGGCGGCAGACTCGGTCGACTCCGGCCGTGCCAGGGACACGCTCGCCCGGCTGGCGGAAGTCTCGCACGAGGTCGGCTAGGAGGCGACGCTCAGGGGGTGGCGCTCTGCGGGACGGCAGTGATCTGCTCGCGCAGCTTCAGGGCGTCCGGGAAGCCCTTGTAGATGGCCAGTGCCCTGTCCAGCGCGGATCGCGCCTTGTCGGGCTGCCCGCTCTGCGCATAGGCTCTTGCCAGGACGCAGAGGGCCACGAAGTGCTTGGGTTCCGCCTTGAGGGCCAGGCGGCACTGCGCGATGGCCTGTTCGGGCTTGGACTGGGCCAGGTAGACCTGCGCCATCATGCGATAGAGGTCGGGGGGCGGATCGCTCTGGAGTTTCTCGGCGGTCTGGAACGCCTTCAGCGCGGCATCGTAGTCGCCGCTCTCGTAGGCGGCCACTCCGCCGGCGAAGCGCTCGATGGCGGGAGCGCTACCGGAGACGCGCCACAGGCCGACCAGCGCATCTCGGCAGTTGGCGGCCACCCGGCCGTCCTCGTCGTTCAGCCCTGCCAGCAGGGCCTGGCGCAATCGGTCGAGGACGGACTTGCGCACCTGAAGGATCGTCTCGTACTCGCGCGGTTCGTTGGCGATGTAGGCGAGCTGGATGGCGGTCGTGCGCCGTTCGTCTTGCTCTCCGGTCCGCAGCACCCGGGCGTAGCTCTCCATGAGCCGCTCGATGTCGCCCCTGGTGGGAAGGGCCCCCAGGTCGATCTCGACGGCTTGCCCGCCGCTGGTGATCTGCACCTGCGAGAGCCTGGGCCGTGGCTCTTCGGGCTCCTCTGCGGCGCCATCCTCGCCGCCCCAGCGCAGGTGCACGGCGACGAGCGCTAAGAAAACGACCGCGATGAAAACGATAGTCTTGGGCCGAATGCGCTCTGCCGGCATCTCACGAATTCCCTGGAGAGGCCCTCTCAAAAGCTGCCGTAGCCTCATTATGGCACCGCAAAGGGGGCGTTTTCAAGACCTGCATGCAAAGGACGGCTGTTCGCTCGCACAGGGACTTATCAGCGGCGGGGGCCGGGCGCTGCCGCAATTCAGCGCCCGAAGGAGCGCGGGGGAGGCAACGGCTCAGAAGTCAGCTCCCTGATCCAGCCGAGCTGCTCGGAATAGCCGTAGTAGAACGCGCCGAGAACCCGGGCTGACGCCACGAGCAGGTAGACCCAGACGACCTCGGCCAGCGGAGTGATGAGCACGCCCCACCCGACCCATCCAAGGAAGGAGAAGGGAGCCAGGCACGTGAGCGCCCCCGCGGGTGCGCAAAAGAGGCACAGGAGCAGGTAAGGGCCGGCCAATCGGGCGATGGCGGGAAAGGTAGCGCGCGGGCTGAGGGCGCGTGCATCGTCCGCCGTCGCCACCGCCAGTGCGTTCATCGGCAGCACGAACAGGAAGACAAGGCCGCACACGGCAATGACTACCGGCCACCACGCCGGCATGCCCGGCACGATCTTCCAGATGCAGACGGCGAGCCACAGCGGCCAGCCGCTGGCGCCCAGGATGGCGAGGACGAGCAGAAGGGGCCACCCGAGGAAGTCGTAGACGTTGTCGAATTGCGGCAGCGACGACGGGGTGTCGGGCTCCCACGCGCTCCGGTGGATGAGGTGGAAGACGTAGCGCGCCATCGCCCCGAGCATAGCCAGGTTGAACGCCAGGGCCGCCAGGCCGAGCAGGAACAGGCCAAAGGCGCCCAGGGACGACCCGGCTCCGGGCACGCCGATGCTCAGCCAGAAAAGGCGGCCGAAGCCGCCCGACACGATCAGGTGCGCCGTCAGCCACACGAGGAGCACCCACTTCGCGTTTCCGCGCAAGGGGTAGAAGGGGGCGGTCAGCACGTAGGGCCACCAGCGCCTGGGCTCGGGCCGGACGGGCAGGAGGACCTCGATCTCTTCCGTGGGCGTCTCGTCCGACGGCGCCTCCTGCGGCAGCGGCTCCTCGGGCCCTCGTTCGAGATCCAGAAACGCCGAGTCCAGGTTCAGGTCTTCGATCTCGACGAGGTCGACCTTCGCCCCGTGCACGAAGACGCGGTAGCGCCGCCCGCAGTCGGGGCATCCGAGCTCATCGGCGCCGTCGTTCAACTCTACGTCGCCGTCATGGCCGCATGTGCACCGGAGTCTCATCGGTCTGCTTGACCCGGGCCTGCCGGAGGCCCTACTTCAGCCAGCCCATCCTGTCCGAGTAGGCGTAGTGTAGTGTGCCGAGCGCCCGCGCGGCAACGGTGATGGTGTAGAGCCGAACTGCTCCGCCGGCGAAGGCGGCAAGGAAGCCGCCGCCGAGTGCGAGCGTCAGCCTGCCGCCCACTAAGCTGCCGCCAACCAGGCAAACGGCGCAGAACGCCGCGCAGAGGACATAGGCGAAGGGAATCCGCAGCACGGCCGGAAAGGTGAACTTCGGATTGATACCGGCGGGACTGTCGGAAGCGGCCACGGCCAGCATGGTGATGGGCAGCATGAACAGGGAAAGCCCGAGCCCCGCATAGTTGACGTACCGCCACCAGCCCGGCATGTCGAGAAACAAGCCCGGCAGCACCACCGCGAAGAACGGGAGGCCGCTCCCAATCACGACTGCCAGCAGCAGCCCGAGCGGGCGCAGCATCGACTCGTGCCAGTCTTCCCATCCTCGCAGTGCAGGATCGGCCTCCGCGCCGAAGGCCGACTGGCGGACGAGTTCGAATTCGTAGAGCACGAGCAGGCCCAGCATGACGAAAGGCACGAATAGGCCCAAGAGCGGGATAAACCACACGAAGGGTACAACGAAAACGTTCAGGGCGAGCCAGAGCAG
>CAYUDW010000293.1:0-3782 GCA_964442595.1 uncultured candidatus Brocadiaceae bacterium | reverse complement strand
ATGCGGAGGATGTCGTTGCGGGTCGCATAGACCATCAGCAGCACGAGCAGCACCAGCCCGACGGTCTGCGCGATGCTGAGGGCCCGCTCGCCGACCCGTCGCCCCCGGACCTTCTCGATGAACAGGAACAGCAGGTGCCCGCCGTCCAGCACCGGAATGGGCAGGATGTTCAGGTAGGCGATCGCCGCGCTGATGACGGCCGTCATGTAAAGCAGCATGCCGATCCCCCGCTTGGCGGCGTGGTAGGACGCCTGCGCGATGAGGATGATGCCGCCCATCTGGCTGGGGCTGACCTCGCGGCGGGCGAATCCCCTCAGCGTCAGGAACAGGTCCTCCAGGGTCTGGAAGGCGTTGACCAGGCCCGTGCCGATGGCGCCGACGGCACCGTAGCGCCTCACGGTCGATCTGTGCAACTCCATGAGCGCACCGAGATGGCCAGCCGACATGGACGTGTCCTTGACGGGCGTGACGCGGGCCTTGAGCAGTTCGCTGCCCCTGGTCCACTGGATCTCGTGCGCTTCACGGCCGGCGCTGGCCCCCGCCACCAGGATATCTTCCCAGGAGTTCACCTCCCGGCCCGCCACGCGCGCCATGTTGTCCCCGGGCCTCAGGCCCGCGCCCCAGGCCGGGCCGCCCTCCCTGACCCATGCGAGCGTCGTGCCGGACGCGAACGCCATGCTGTGCTGAAACTCGTCAAGACTCTTCAGGTCCGGAATTCGGAGCGTGAAGGTCAGCTCGCGCCCGTCGCGCAGCACCTGGAGCGTGGTCTCCCCTAGCGTGTCCCGCACCGCCATCTCCATCTCCACGGCGCTGCGGACCGGCCGCCTGTTGACGGCGATGACTTGGTCGCCGACACGGAGTCCGAGCTTCTTCGCCATGCCGGCGCCCTCGATGGACTTGATCGTCGAAGTGAGCGCCGAGATGCCGATCAGGTAATGGGGCGTGGGCTCCGTGAGGACCAGGAAGGGCAGCGTCCTGCCGTTGCGCTGGACGAGTAGCTCGACCGAGTCGTCCGGGTAGTCGGCCAGCTCCAGGTAGAGTTCCTGTGCGGTCTGGACTTGCACTCCGTTGATGGCCAGGATGCGGTCGCCGATCTGGATGCCGGCCTCCTGGGCCGGGCAGCGGCCCTCCTCCCCCAGCTTGGCCAGGCCCGTGACGACGGGCTCAATCGGCGGCTCGAGGCCGATCAGCTTCATGCCGACCCTCTTCTCGTAGGTCGGCTCCAGCTTGAACGTTATCTCCCGGCCGTCGCGCTCGACGGTCAGGTCAACCTCATGGTCGCCCCCCAGAGCAACCGAGCGCCGCAGGTCCTGGAAGACGGGGTCAGCCTTGTCGCCCATGGCGACGATCCTGTCTCCCGGCTTCAGACCGGCCTGCCAGGCAGGCCCTCCGACGGACGTGCGGCCCACCTCAGCGACGGTGAACGGGACGCCGATGGCGAACGCCACAATGAAAAGCACAAGCGCGAGCACCAGGTTCATCGTCACGCCGCCCACGATGAAGAGGGCGCGCTGGCCGGGCGTCTTGGACCAGAATTCATACGGCTTGCCGCCCCCCTGCTCCGGCGACTCCCCGCTGACCTTCACGTAACCCCCGAACGGGATCAGCGAGAGCCGGTATTCCGTGTCCCCGATCTTCATACCGAGAATCCTCTTCCAGAAGCCGATCGAGAAGGTCTCGACACGCATGCCGACGGCCTTGGCCGCGATGAAATGGCCCAGCTCGTGGACGAGGATGACCACGCTAATGGCGGCGATCGTCAGGGCAACGTTTACAAGAGCTCCAAGCACCGCTCCGCCTCCTGCCGGGCCCATCGGTCTGCAGTGTCAACCGCCTCGAGGGTGACCTCGGCGGGGATTTCGTGCCTGTCGAGGACCATCTCAACCAGCCTGGGGATGTCGGTGAAGCGCAGCCGCCGGTCCAGGAAGGCCTGCACGGCGGTCTCGTCGGCGGCGCTCAGCACGGCGCCGCTCGTCGCGCCGGTCCGGGCCACGCGGTAGCCGAGCGAGAGGGCCGGAAATGCGTCGTAATCGGGTTCGTGGAAGTCCAGCCTTCCCACTTCCGTCAGGTCCAGCCGCGCGGCGCAGCCCGGCCGCCGCGTGGGATAGCTGAGGGCGTACTGTATCGGCAGCCGCATGTCGGGCACGCCCATGTGGGCCAGCACGGATCCGTCCACCAGCTCGACCATGCAGTGAACGACCGATTGCGGGTGGATCACCACGCCGATCCTGTCCGGCTCCAGCCCGAACAGCCAGCGGGCCTCGATCACCTCGAGCGCCTTGTTCATCAGCGTGGCGCTGTCGATCGTGATCTTGGGGCCCATCTGCCAGATCGGATGCTGCAGGGCCTGCTCGGGCGTGACGGCCGCCAGCTCCTCGGGCCGCTTGCCGTAGAACGGCCCACCGCTGGCGGTCAGCACGACGCGTTCCACCTCGTCGCGCTCGACGCCTCGCAGAAGTTGAAAGAGCGCGCTGTGCTCACTGTCCAGGGGCAAGATGGCGGCGCCGTTCTCGGCGGCCAGCGCGGTCAGCAGCGGCCCGCCCATGACGATGGCTTCCTTGTTGGCCAGGGCGAGCGTCTTGCCGCTACGCAGCGCGGCCACGGCAGCCGGCAGGCCGGCGCCTCCGCTGACGGCGCCGACGACCACGTCCGCGCTGCGCCAGGCCGCCAGCCGCCTCAAGCCTTCCTCGCCGCCCAACAGCTCGACGTTCAGGCCGTCAAGCGCCTCGGCCAGCAGCCGCACGCCGCCTTCGCCGCAGAGCGCGACGGCCTCCGGCTTGAACTCCTTCACCTGCCGGGCCAGCGACTGCCACCGAGAATGGGCCGACAGACCGACCACGCGGAACCGGTCCGGCATGCTCCGCAGCACGTCTAGCGTCTGCACGCCGACCGACCCGGTGCTGCCCAGCACAACGATGTTCTTTGGACTGACGTCCGACACGCTTCACTCCCGAGGCCCGCTGTTCGCAGGACTCACCTTGCGTACCTCCTCGACGAGGGCGTCGGCCAGCCGCGCGGCCTCGACCTTCCGAAGCTTCTTGCCCCGACGGAACAGGTAGCCGAAATCCCTGCCTCCGGCGATGCCCACGTCCGCCTCGGCCGCCTCGCCGGGACCGTTCACCACACACCCCATGATGGCTATCTTCACGTGCGTAGGCAAGTCCCGAACGCGGCGGCTCACTTCCTCCACCAGGGCGCTCAGGTCGATCTCGCAGCGCGCACACGTCGGGCACGAGATGATCTCCGGCCCGGCCGGCCCGCGAAGGCCCAACGCCTCCAGCATCGCAATCGCAGCCCGCACCTCCTCGTGCGGCGGCCCCGTCATCGAGACGCGTATCGTGTCCCCTATGCCCTCCGCAAGCAGCGTGCCGATGCCGATGGCGCTCTTGACGATGCTGGTGCGCGGCGGGCCCGCCGCCGTCACGCCCAGGTGGAACGGGTAGTCGCACCGGCCCGCCGCCATGCGGTATGCGGCGATGGTGGTCGGGACGTCGCTCGCCTTGAGGCTCAGCACGATGTCGCGCAGGCCCTCCCGCTCGGCGGCCTCGGCGTAGGCCAGCGCCTCCTCGACCATGAGGGCCGCCGTGCCCGTGTGTCCGGCGTCGGGCGCGACCTCCAGGCCCTTGCGGGGGCGGATCGAGCCGGAGTTCACGCCGATGCGCACCTTGATGCCGGCCTCGCGCGCTGCCCGGTAGACTCGTTTCAGCCCCTCCCGGTCGCGCATGTTGCCCGGATTGACGCGCACGCCGTCCGCGCCCGCCTCGACGGCCATCAGCGCCAGG
>CAYUDW010000292.1:1842-3797 GCA_964442595.1 uncultured candidatus Brocadiaceae bacterium | reverse complement strand
TGGCACGAATCGCGTTGAAGGTGGAGAGGCACTTCGGCTTCCCGGTGGACATCGAGTGGGGCTTTGATGAGAACGGCAGGTTTGCACTGCTGCAGGCGCGTGCCGTGCGGGGCCTGGACGTGGCCCGCGATGCAGAAGCGGGCAGGAAGGAGGAGATTGCGCGGCTCCGCGAGGCCGCGGGGGACGGCCACCGCGTCTGGATAATCCATAACCTGGCCGAGACGCTTCCGGCACCCACGCCGCTGACCTGGGACATCATCCGGGAGTTTATGGGCGGCGACGGCGGGTACGGCCGGATGTATCGGGACTTCGGCTATCGGCCCAGCAAGCGGGTGCGTGAGGAGGGTTTCCTGGAGTTGATTTGCGGCCGGATCTACACGGACTCCGACCGCGCTTCCGAGCTGTTCTGGGAGGGCCTGCCCGTCAAGTACGACAACGCGGAGATCCTCGAGAACCCGACCTGCCTGGAGACGGCGCCGACCAGGTTCGACGCCGCCCGCGCGGACCAGAAGTTCCTGCTCAGGCTGCCGGGCACGCTGTGGGGGATGGTCCGCTCCCGTTCGCTCACGAAGAAGGCGCGTCGCGAGGCGGCCCGGCACTTCCGCGACGTTGTCCTGCCCCCGTATCTGGAGTACGTCCGGCAGAAGAGGAAACAGGACCTTTCGGAACTGGACACCGAATCGCTTGTCCGGGAGCTCCACGACCGCATCGCCCGGGTCATGGACGACTTCGGCAGGGAATCGCTCAAACCCGGTTACTTCGGCGGCGTCGCGCGCGCGCAGTTGCAGGACGGGCTGGCCCGACTGATGGGCGCGTCCGAGGGCGAGCGCCTCACCCAGGTGCTTACGAGCGGCCTGGAGGGCAACACGACGGTCGAGCAGAACGCCATGCAGTACCGCGTTGCGCGCGGCGAAGAGAGCCTGGAGGCTTTCCTGCAGAGCTACGGCCACCGCGCAGTGGAAGAAATGGAGCTGGCCAATCCGCGCTACCGCGAAGACCCCTCCTGCCTGGACCGGATGGGGCCGGCCGACGATCCGGGCGAGGAGCGAGCGCCCGAGGCGCTGCACCGAAAGAGCGCGCAGATGCGCGAAGAGACCATGAGCAGGCTGCCCGACCTGCTCGAAGAGTGCGGCGGAAGCTGCTTCCGGGAGCAGCTCGAATCCGTCGCGAAGGAGGCGCAGGGGCTCCTGCCTTACCGCGAGATCGGCAAGCACTACCTCATGATGGGCTACGAACTGATCAGGCTGGCCCTGCTGGAGGTCGGACGGCGTTTCGGGATCGGCGACGACGTCTTCTTCCTGCACCTGGACGAACTCGGGCAGTTCGAACGGGAGCGCGAGGCCCTGACGGAGAGGATCGAGAAGCGCAAGACCCGGTGGAAGAGCCAGCAGCGGCTTGATCTGCCGGACGTTGTGGACTCCGCAGAGCTGGACGACCTCGGCCTGCCGCGGCAGTTCGCGCAGGCCGGGGAGCTGGACGCCGTGCCGCTGTCTGCCGGCGTGTGCGTGGGCACCGCGCGCATTGTCTATCACCCGAGTGAGGCCAGGGACCTGGGCAACGACTGCATCCTGGTGTGCCCGTGCACGGATCCGAGCTGGACGGCCCTTTTCACGCGGATCGGGGGCCTGGTCGTGGAGCGGGGCGGCGTGCTTTCCCACGGGGCCATTACGGCGCGCGATTTCGGCATCCCCGCCGTGGCCTGCCCCGATGCGACGAGCATCGTCGAAGACGGCGCAAGAATCCGCGTGGACGGGGACCGCGGGCACGTCACAATCGTCGCGGAAGAACGGGATGGTTGACGCGATACACAGGATTCTCCTCGCCATTACCGACCCCTTCATGGGTTGGCTGCTTCACCTGCCGCGCGACGCGGCGCTGCTCATCGCGGCCGTCGCCACGGCCCTGGTGCTGACGCTGGTGCGCATCAAGACCACCGACCAGGACCTGCTGAGGCG
>CAYUDW010000292.1:0-1742 GCA_964442595.1 uncultured candidatus Brocadiaceae bacterium | reverse complement strand
GAGGAGGACTACGCCCAGGACGGACTGACCGTGGTGGCCGGCCGGGCCGAATGGACGCTCGCCGCGGAGAAGCGGGACGAGCCCTACAGGCTGCGCTTCCGCTCCAAAGGCAAGATCATCGAGCACGAGCTCTGCGCGAACGGCCTCAGATACACCGGGCCCATAACGCGATATGGCCCTGAAAAAGAAGAGGTGTTCGAATACCGGCTCCAAGCACACAAGTACCGTCCGTTCGGCCTGATAGGGGACTGGGACGCAAGAGTGCCGAGATGGACGCTTCTTGGCTGGACGGTATTCGGGCCCTACGCCGGCCAGGGGATGTTCGTCGTGGACGCCTGGCTCATCGGCTACCTGCTGATCGCCGTCCCGTTCGCCTTCATACTCAGGCCCGTGCTGGGCATCCACTGAGTCGAGAGGCCGGACTGCTCACTGCTCCGCACGGCTTCCCGACAGTTTCTCTTGCACCTCGGCGGCGGCCTCGTAGAGCCGGGCAGTCTCGGCCTGCCAGTCCGAACTGGCGAACCAATCGCCACCGATGATGGGCGGCCAATTCCACCACGACTCCCCGAAGTAGCAGCACCTTACGCCCGACCCGGACTTGGCCCAGAGCGTGCTGACCGCGCGGTACATGTTGCGGGTGCGTTCGTCCAGCAGTTCCTGGCAGCGGTTGGCCAGGGCCTCTCCCAGCTTCGCGCGACTGCTCTCCCCACCCAGTGCCTGCTCGATGAAGATGCGTGCCTCGCACTCCTGGAGGCCCTCGCGCAGCATCTCGAAGCGCGCCGTCCCGACCGGGCCCTCCTGTCCGGGCTCCAGCAGGCTGGTCAGGATGTTGAGCTGCCGCCAGGAGGTCTTGGGGAACCGGCCGGCGAGCGTTCCCACGCGGCGGCCCCGCTTGTCCTTGCCCACAGCGAAGAAGTCGCCGCCCAGGCGCGCGAATCCCCGCCTGAAGCCCGCGGCGTTCATCTCGCCGATGAACCGGTAGGTCGTCGGGCAGAATCTGTCCCACAGGCGCCGGGGGAAGTGGCAGATCAGGTTCTCGCCCTTCCAGCCCTGCATCCGCTCCTGCGACGGGTCTCGGCCGAAGAGGGTCATCTTCCAGGCGTACGGCCCGATCGCGAACCCCAGCGGCACGCCGCGCACTTCCATGGTGTTGAAGGCATCGTGGGCGCAGCAGACCCACGGCACTCCGGGCAGGATCGCCTCGAAGTGCGCCACCACCTCCGGCGTGGGCATGTGGTCGGTTGCGTATCCCCACATCATCGCATCGGCCAGGCCCCGCTCCTCCAAGTGCCGGCGCAGCTCCTTCAGCAGCGGCTCCCACAGTGCCCGGCTCTGCGCATCGCTGTAGCGCGGCAGGGCCACCTTCGCCGGCGTGGCGCCGGCTTCTTCCACCATGGTCACCACGGGGCCGTTCTCCATTTGCTCTTTGCGCGCTTCGACTATCTCCTCGCCGCCCGGATGGCGCCCCGACAGCCCACCCTCCAGATACGTGTCCCACACGTACACGCAGAGCACGGACGGCGGGCCCTGAAGCTCCGTCACCAGGTCCAGGTACCTGTCCAGTATGCTGAAGTCATGCGCGTAAGTGCCGTCTGGCTGCTTGAGCCAGCGCACCATGCTCTCGTCATTGCCCTGGTTCGTGTCGCAGATGAGCGGCACGTAGCACACGTTGTTGCCGATCTGGCCCAGGAGCTTCAATGACTTCGCCACCAGGCGCCAGTGCTCCTCCGACCAGAGCGGAA
>CAYUDW010000291.1:0-3812 GCA_964442595.1 uncultured candidatus Brocadiaceae bacterium | reverse complement strand
TCTCGTTCTGTATCTCGATGAAGGCCACGGCCGGGTCCTGCGCCATGGGCAGGCCGGTGTACGGGTTGGGCGTGTTGACCAGCGCGTCGACCCAGTCCAGGTACATGCGCCGGCCGTCCGGATCGAAGTAGAGCAGGCCGAACGCCCCCTCCACGGGCAGCGACGTGGTGTGCCACCACAGGTGTCCGAGGTAGACGTAGATGCCTTCGCGTTTGAGCGCGGAGACCAGGTAGTGCAGCCGGTCCAGCTTGCCGCGGAACGCATCCGTGTCGCCTTCCTTCCAGTCCCGGAACAGGTCCAACATGCCGAGGCGGACCACGTTGACGCCGTACTTGGCCAGGCGGCGGGCCCAGTAGTCGACCATCGGGTCCTTCATCCGCATCAGGCCGTCCCCCTGGACCATCCAGAAGCGGACGGGCTCGCCGCCGCCCAGCACGAAGCCGTTGCCCTCGCGTCGGACGAAGCCGTCCTGCCCCGCCTCCGCTTCGTTCAGGTGCCGCAGGTCGATGGGGCAGTCATCTGACAGCGGATCGGCCCCGGGCTCCCAGGCGAAGTAGCCGGTCCGGGCGAGGCCGGACTTCTCCCCCGGCTTGAGCTTGCCGCGCGGAACGAACGGGCCGTCGATCACCACGAAGCAGTCCAGACACCCGCCGCCGGTTCTGCCCAGCATCTCGACCCTCAGCGTGTGCTCGCCCTGGGTCAGCGATACCTGCCCGAGGTAGACCCAGTTGGCACCGATGAACTTGCGCAGGTAGGTCTCGTCATGCAGGGCGATGTCGCGCCCGCAGACGGCCCATTCGCCCTCGTCGAACCGCCAGCGGAACGGGCCGTGCCGCCAGAACTTCCGCACCCAGAAGTTGTAGGTGGCGGCCTCCGGCACTTCGACCCGGTACTCGACGAAGTAAGGCGTGTCGGACTCGGGGCCCTGCGTGTAGAGCCAGCTCCCGCCGGACAGCTTGTCCCTCTCCGCCTCCGTGATGTCGCCCGGGAAAGGCGCGTCGGGGTTGGGCAGGTTGGTCTTCGCGAGGGATTCGCCCTCCCACCAGACGAAGCCGGCCTGCTGCGGAGCGGCCGGCGCTGCCTGCGCCGCGGCAGCGAACGTCAAGAGCAGTGCGCACACCAGGGCCATCGTCATCCGAACATGCCTGCGAACTCCTGCCGTTCCGCGCCTCATTTGCGGTTTCCTCCAAAGGGGCTGTGCGCGCGATGGACCGACATGACCCGGCCGGCTTGCCCGGCGCGTTCACTTGCCCATCTTGTGCAGCGCCTCCAGGCTGCGCCGGCAGACGTCGAAGCCCATTCCGTCCCGGCCGCCCTCCTCGACCACGTACCACTCCGTGTTCTGGGTGGTCTCGACCAGGTGAAAGATGGTGTCCCAGTCGGCCTTGCCTTCGCCGATGACAGAGCCTTCGGGCCCGGCGTAGTCCTTCAGGTGGACCGACCGCGCCCGCCCCGGGAACTTCTTCAGGATGGCGATGGGGTCGCCTCCCCCGCCTGCGCAGTTGCCGATGTCGAGCTGCATGATGACTTCGTCGCGAGTCTGGCTGAACAATCGGTCCCAGGCCGTCTCACCTTCGATGTCGGCGAAGTCGAAGGGGTGGGCATGATAGCCGGTGAACATGCCTTCCGGTTCGAGCGTCTCGGCCACCTCGTTCAGGATGTCCGCCAGCTCCTTGATCGTGCCGACCGAGGACATGCGCGGCTTGTCGGAGGCGATGACGAGGAAACGGTTGCCGAGGGTCCGGTTGAGCTCGATGGTGCGGGCCAGGTTGTCCCCCAGCAGCGCGTCGGTAGCGAGGTGGAAGCCACAGCAGGTGAGGCCGTTGTCGTCGAACATCTTGCGGAGTTCGGCGGCGGGATAGCCCATCCACTCGACGGCATCGCCGCCGTAGCCCCACGGTTCGGCGCCCACGTAGCCGAGGCCGGCTACGGCTTCCAGCGTGGCGGGAAGGTCCTGCTTGCACTCACCGCGGACGGAGAAAAGCTGCAATCCGATCGGGATACTGCCCATCACTCATCCTCCCTAAAGCAAGTTCTGGCGCAAGAAGCAGTCTGTCGGCAAGTCGAAATGCACGGCGCGAGCGCGCTACGCGCTCCGCGAGAAGCAGATGACGCTGTCGTAGTCCCCTTGCTAGAGCATCTGGTGACTGTAGCCGTAGCTCGCCAGCAGGCCCCGTCACTCCAGTGTATGCTTGAAGCCCTGTCTTACCCGCCTCGAACAACCGAGAGTGGCCGTTCAGGGATCCGTGGCATCTCTCGGCGGGTGCCGCGGCGACCGTAGTGTCGTGTCTGGCAGCAGCCACCGCTCCCCCCATGTCAGCACAGTCGCCTCACCTGGCGGGGTGTTCTGAATGACCCGGAACGCGTATTCGTAGGGCCAACGCCAGGCATTGGGCGGCTTGGGGGAGTGACCCAGCTCCATCACGTGCGCTACGAGGGTCATTCGCGGCTTCAGGTGGTTCACTGCCTCCTCCACCGACATCCCCACCTGGACATGGACTATGAACAGGTCCGGTCGCCTGTCTGGAACCATCTTCTCGTAGTTGTTCCCGTCACCGCTGTGATAGACGGTGCAGTTGTTGCCTGCCCTCCCGCAGTCCACCTGGAACATCAGCATGTCGTTCCTTGTGTCCGGGCGCTCGTGGTGATGGTCGCCGATGTCCACCTTGACGCGGACCTCTCCGAAGCGGAACTCTCGGGGTTCGTTCACGACCGTTGTGTTCGGGTACCAGCGGGTCACAACTGGCTTCCCCGCGTTGATCATAGCGTCCAGCAACTTCGGTGAGTAATGATCGCCATGCTCGTGCGTTATGAGCAAGAAGTCGAGGTCCTCGGCGAGGCGCTCGGCCGCCGGCATGTTGATGTCAATGCCGAAGCAGGCATCGGGGGTCTTGAAGACGTGCCCCATGTTGTAGATGAACCAGACCGCCAGCCCCTTCTCGACTTCAGTTCTCCTTATGTCCTCCACGGCGTCGTCCACGGCCCTGCGCAGACAGTAGAGGGCGGGATGCCGCTGCTCCATGGCCGTTGCGGCGTCCGGATCTTCTACGCAGGAATCCGCATAATCCCAGTACGTCTCCGGTTCCAGCTTGTCGCAGGCGGCTTGTATCACGGTCATCCTCTGTCTACGTTCCGCGCGGTTCTGTCCGTCGGGAGGATTCCGGCAAAGCCACTGGCGCACCTCGTCGAGTTCGGCTCGGCTCGGGGCGAAGGCCGGGACCTGCTCGGCCCCCGCGGCGGCTTCGCTCTCTGCTGCGGCTGCAGCCGCATGAGCGCCGAGCAAAGCCATCACGACAAGCCCCGCAGCGATGAGAACACCTATCGGACCCAGGAACCGGCCGGAGCAGGGCACCGACCTGCTCCTGGGGCTGTGGCGTCGGGCGGCGGCCTCGCCGGGGCCAGCACTCGTGTTGCGCCAAGCGCCGAGGCACGTCCGCTCCATGTCCACTACGGGACTCCTTTCTGGCAACTCACGCGCATCTTCGTTACACGCTCTTCATCTGCCAGCCAGAGCGTCGGTGCACCTGACCTGCATCGCAGGCGCGCCGCCTCTCCGGCCGGTTGCCCTACTGCATCTGGCGGATGCGGACCTCGATGTCCTCCTCCCCCGCGAGCAGATCGACCAGCTCCGACGTGTCCGTCTGGCCGTAATGGTAGGGGTAGAGAATGCCGGGCCGGATCGCCCTCGCGGCGTCCGCCACCATCTCAGGTGTCATGGTGTACGGCAGGTTCATCGGCAGGAAGGCCACGTCTATGTCCTTCAGCGCCTTCAGCTCCGGCGTGTTCTCCGTGTCGCCGGCCACGTAGACGCG
>CAYUDW010000290.1:0-3836 GCA_964442595.1 uncultured candidatus Brocadiaceae bacterium | reverse complement strand
GTGCCGTCGTGGTTACGCCGTTGCCGTTCTCCGTGGTGGGCCGTACAGCGGGGTGGCGGGAAGTAGGTCACTACTCGATGATGCGGGGCACTCTGAAGCAGCCGTCGGCGCTGTCGGGAGCGTTCTGGAGGGCTTCCTTGCGCGGCAGGGACTCGCCGACCACGTCCTGCCGCACGGGCTCCTGCCCCTCAATGCCGTGCACCATCGGCTCGACGCCCTCGGTGTCCAGCTCGTTGAGCTTCGCCACGTAGGCCAGGATGGCGTCGAGCTGGGAGGCGAACTTCTCCAGCTCCCCTTCCGACAGGGCGAGCCGTGACAGATGAGCCACGTGCTCCACTTCCTGGCGCGTAATGGGCATTCTGCCGGTCCGAAGAAGCGGGGTTACTTGACGGCCTTGGTGACCTTGCCGTCCCGGATGCACTTGGCGCAGACGAGCATCCTTTTCGGGGCCCCGTTCACCAGCACGCGGACGCGTTGCAGGTTGGGCTTGAACGTCCTCTTGCTGACGCCCGTCGTCTTGATGCCCACTCCGCCGAGGTGCTTGGCACGGCCACGCCGGGCGATGCTGCGTCCGGCCGTGGTCCCCTTTCCGCATATGGCACAGACTCTGGCCACTTCAGGATTCCTCAGGTAAGCGGTGGGTTTGCTCTCAAAACCTGCATTATACCGGCTGGGGGCCCCTTCTTCAAACACCGCTGCCAAGAGCAGCGCCGGAAGAGAGCGCGGCTCACGGACGCAGAGGCGTGCACTTGTCAGTTTCGGCGCCCCTCAAGTAAGCTGATGCGGACCGCCTTCGCCACCCGAACCCGCTGAGGGCCGCATCCGCACATGGAAGACGAAGCCCCAGGCCGCCCCGACCGCCGCGCCGGGCACATGCCCTTCCTCAGCTACGACCCCATCTTCATCGGCCTGCGCTACCTGCTCAGGAAGAAGCTCTCGTACCTGGCCATGGTGGGCGTGGCGCTCAGCGTGGGCGTCCTGATCGTGGTGATGAGCGTCTTCACCGGGTTCCACATCCGGCTGACGGAGGCCATCCGCGGCTACCTGAGCGACATGACGATCCGCCCCTTCACCGGGCGCATCTACGGCCTGGAAGACTGGCAGATCTGGCGGGACCAGATCCTGTCCGTAGAGCACGTGCAAGGCGCTGCGCCCTATGTCCAGGGCTTCGGCCTGGTGCGCCTGCCGGGCGTGGAGTACATGGAGCACGTCTTCTTCCGCGGCATCCATCCGGAATATGAAGCCACCGTCTCTGACATGCCCGACTACATGCGCGTGGGCATGCTGGAAGACCTGCGCAAGACATACCCCAATCCCGAGGGCGGCCGGCTGAGAGCCTGTTTCGTGGGAAAGATGTTCCCGGGGTTCACACCCGAGTGGCCCATCTTCAGCCCTGACCGGCTGGACGTCGCGCCCGGTCGGATCATACTCATCACCGCCACACCCAGCCTGGAGAAGCGCTTCTTCCCCTACGCGGTCAACGGCCTGTTCGAGACCAAGTACGTCGATTACGACAGCAAGTACGTGATCATGGCCCTCGACACGGCAACGGAGCTGGTCGACTCGGGCGGAGCGGTCACCGGGCTGAACATCCGGCTGGACGATTACGCCAACGCGCCGGCGGTCAGGGCGGCGCTGCGGCAGAAGCTGGCGCCGGGCCTGGTGCTCCGCGAGTTCGGGACGCCCGGCCCGGGAGAGCGGCGGATGGCCTTCAGCCGCGACGGTTCCCGGTTCGCACTGCTCTCCGGGGACGTACACCTGGTCGTATGGGACGTCAGCACGGGCCAGCAGAGGGACGCGCTGCCCCCTCAACCCGGGGCGACGGCCGTAGCCCTCGGGCCCGACGGAGAGTTGCTGGCAACGGGGCACGCCGACGGCTCTGTCCGTGTGCGGAACCTGGGGACGGAAGCCCAGGTCTTCGAGACGCCGCCCGGCGGGGTACCCGTTACGGCGCTCGACTTCTCACCCGACGGCTACTCGCTTGCCGCAGGGCGCCAGGACGGGAGCGTGGGCGTATGGGACGCCGAGTACGGCGAGCGCACCGCGGGGCTCGCCGGGCACACGGGCAGGATCAATGCCGCCGTCTTCGATCCCGGCAGCGAACGGCTGCTTACAGCCGCCGAGGACGGCACAGCGCGCATCTGGGATCCCGAACGCGAAGCGCCACTCGCCACGCTCGGGGGGGCGGGCGCGTCGCCGCCGCAGTGCGCCTGCTACAGCCGGGACGGTCAGATCATCGCGACCGGTCATGCCGACGGCACCGTCTCCCTGTGGCGCGCAGAAAGCGGCAGGCGTCTTGGCGCGTGGAAGGCTCAGGAGGGTCCGGTGGTCGGCGTGGGCTTCCGCGGCCGTTCGGGCCTGGTGATGACCGGCGGAGCGGAAGGTGTCTTGCTCTGGCAGGTGCAGGCCCTGGGCGCCCTGACCGAGGCCACGCAGCACCTGGGCTTCGGGGGAGAGTCAGGTCCGCTTGAGGACGTTCTATTCAGCCCCGATGGCGAACGCACCGTCGCTCTCGGCGCGGACGGGCTCGCGCGCGTGCATTACGCGGGGCCGGGCTTCTCCATGATGACGTGGGAGGAGCAGCAGAAAACGTTCCTGGAGGCCGTCGCCATGGAGCGGTTCCTTCAGGCGCTGATCCTGAGCCTGATGCTCGTGCTGGAGGGCTTCTTCATATTCGCCATCGTCACGACGATGGTGTACGAGCGACGGCGCGACATCGGCATCATGAAGGCGATCGGGTTCCGGCCGGGGCAGATCTGCCAGGCCTTCGTCATCGCAGGGCTGGCGATCGGCGTCATCGGGGCGCTGGTGGGCGTGGCGGGCGGGCTGATCTTCGCGGACAACATCAACGCCGTTCGCGAGTTCGTCAAGGCCACCGTTCACTTCGACCCGTTCCCACCGGAAGTCTATTACTTCACCGAGATCCCGGCGCACGTCGGTGTGCTGACGCCGCTCGTGACGGCGGGCGGGGCGATCCTGTGCAGCCTGCTGTTCAGCATCATCCCGGCCCTCCGCGCGGCCCGCATGGACCCGATCGAGACGCTTCACCACGAGTGAAGCTCTCGGCCGCACCACAAATCAGCCGCAGCGACCTCAGAGGAGATCAGGCCATGCCTGCGAACCTGAAGCACTCCGTCATGGTGGGGCTGATGGGCCGACAGGCCGACCGGTTTCACGAGTACCAGCCGGCTCACGACCTGGCCGAAAGGCTCGAGATGGCCGCCAGCTTGCGCGGCATCGAAGGGATCGAGGTCGTCTATCCCGCCGATTTCGCCGATGTGGAGGAGGGCCTTGAGCAGATCAAGCAGAGCGGGCTGCCCGTCTCAGCGGTGAACCTGAACGTGAAGGCGGCCAAGAAGTGGCAGGCCGGCTCCTTCACGGCAACGGACCCGGCCCTCCGCGCCGACGCCGTGGCGGACCTGAAGACGGCCATGGACCTCGCCGCCGAGCTCGATGCCTGGATGGTCACCTGCTGCCCCCTCATCGACGGGCACAACTACAGCTTCCAGGCCGATTACACGCGCCAATGGCAGTGGCTGGAGGAAGGCGTCGCCGAGGGCGCCCGCCACCGCGACGACGTGAAGATCAGCCTGGAGTACAAGCCCAACGAAGCGCGCAATTACTGCATCCTGGGCGACATGGGCCGCAGCCTCTACCTCTGCGAGAAGCTGGGGCTCGCGAACGTCGGCGTGACCATGGACGTCGGCCACGCCCTTGTTGCCGGGGAGACACCGGCGGAGATGGTCGCGCTGGCGCATCGGGCCGGGCGCCTCTTCTACGTGCACTTCAACGACAACGCGCGCGACTGGGACTGGGACATGCTGCCCGGGTCGGTC
>CAYUDW010000289.1:0-3864 GCA_964442595.1 uncultured candidatus Brocadiaceae bacterium | reverse complement strand
AACATTCGGACGGGAAAGCTAAGACGGAAGGAGGCCGCATGAACGGCGCACAGTTTCTATTCTGGGTACTCATCGCATTCGTCGCCCTGTGCTTCGTCTTGGAACAGGCGGTGGAATGGCTCGACAAGCTGCTGGCGTGGTGGGAGGGGAAACGATGACAGCGAGCGAAAAGGCTGCACTTGCTTCAATGATTTTCGGTGTAGGAATGGTGGTTATCTACTACCCTCAAGATGAGAAAATCGCGCTATTCTACCTGGGGCTTCTGTGGTCACTGGTGAATGGGATAGTTTTTGTCGCGACTGGAAATGACGAATGACTCCCCCCGAACTCGCCCTCCTCGTCCTCGGCGCTGTCATGGTGCTCGGCGTGTTTGGGTGGATCGTGGTGTGTTTGGTGCGGTGTAGAAGGGAGGATGGGTAAGAATGATTAAGGGGCCTGCACGGCACAGGCGCAAATCGTACACCTGCGTCCTCTGCAAGGAAGAAGAAACTCGTGACTGGGACCACATCTGCGTGTACTGTCGGCGGGCGTGGAAGCAGGGTGTGGAGTACCGGGACATCAAACCGCCTGAAGGCGTCCACAACGTTCACGTTGCCTGGTACTGGAAGCTTTACCACTTTGCCGGGATTGCCAACAGATACCCCGAGCATGGTCGAAACGCCAAGTCCAGGCTACGAACGGCAGTAATGAAATTGGTCGGCGCTGTGCAGATTACCGATGCATGGCGAGGCTCAGGGACACCTGTCGGCATTCCCCCTGGCGACCATGACCAATCCGTGTCCCGCTATGCCATCGTCGGGGACGAAGAAACCGAGCAGACGATGAGGGACCTGTACGAGGCAGCTTCTGACCTAATGGCAGAAGCATACGAAGATGGTCAGCGGCGAGGCAAGTCATTCATCACAGACCTTGCAGAGGGCAAGCTGACAGCCAAAGACCTAGAGCGACTTTAGGCACGACAACAACACTTATGTGTACAAGGAGTCAGAACATGGAAAGAGACAAGCAAATCGACTATGCCAAGCGTATCTTCGTCAACTACTTCCGCACCATTGCAGAGTACGCAGGGATGCCGTGGGACGACGACTACACCACTGAGATTGAGATGGCAGTGGAAGAATTGGTTCAAGGAATCGTGAAGGTAGCCGTCGGACAGATTCAGGACTGACAATCGCCGTTATCAATGCAAGAATCGCTGAGTCCCAGCAACACAAATCGCCCCTAGCGGGCAGAAAGGAGACCCCCCCATGAAGCAACTCCTAATCATTCTGTTGGTCGTGGCCTTGGTGCTAGGCGCCATCGTTCCCGTCGCAGCCAAGCCACCAGCGCCGGCCAATGACGGCCACGCTTGGGGCCACGACAGGCACCCCGAGCGGTGCCAGGCCAAAAGCATCCAGGGCATGATGCGCGGCCAGCACGACTACCGCCCTGAATGTCGGAAGTAATGGGAACGTCCCGCCCGCCCCGGCCATCACAGCCGGGGCGGGTATCGGAGATGAGAGGTGACAAATGAACACCATAAGACAAACAGCGGCTTCTGTCTACGCCCTTCTCCGCCTCCTGGTCGCCCTATTCCTCTCCCGCGCCGCCCTGATAGCCCTCCGTCTGGGCGAGAGCTGCAAGAATCGCTCCGAGACCGCACGGGACCGGGCAGCCTTGCTGGGTCCGACCGATGGGACCTGGTGCGAGCTCTCACGATTACTCCTCCATGCCCTGGCCAAGGCGGCACTCACCTGTGCCGTCAAATGGTCCGGGCGCTCCCAGCGACTTTACGTGCTGGTCAACCAAGCGAGGGTATAGCCATGCTAAAAGCAATCGCCATCATCACCGTGCTGCTCCTGCTCTGCGTGCTGCTCGTCATCTTCTGGTCTGCCTGCTCTCTCAGCGGCCAGATTAGCCGTATGGAAGAGGAGCGCGAGCGCCAAAGAGAGACGGCCCACTCCGTAGAGTGAGCCGTCGGGCCAGGGATACTATCCCTGGCGGGGTATAACGTTTTTGTTATAATATACGCCCTTGTGTGCAACGAGCGCAACTTTCTGCCACATTATGCACACTTTGTGTCACCCAAGGCACACAAGCGCCTCCGTCAACCGGTCCTGCGCCGCCTGCAACCGCCCCGCCGGCGTCGCGCTCACCTCCACCTGCAGCGCTTGGATGACCGGCTTCATCCGCCCATACCGATCCTCGTACGCCCATCCATGCCACGCATCGAACGGCCAGCCCCAACCGCCCATGTCGTCGTCCGCCAGCAACCAGGGACAGAGCGCAAAAAAGGGCGACCCCGCCTCGAACATCACCAGCGTCTTCGTGGCCACCATCCGCGGCGTCGTCTGAGGCCACCGCACGTCAATGTCCGGCCCGCTCCCCGCCCGGTCCCGTGGAACCCAGCCCCCTTCCGTCATGGCCATCGGAACCACGTACCCCAGCGTCTCCTGCGACCAGTGCGCCACCTTCTCCCAACCCCGCCAGCACGTATCATCCTCGATCGCCGTCTTGCCCGGGTCCACCAGCCGGCGTCGCGCCTCGTTCACCACTTCCAGCGGGAGGTCACGCCAGGCTGGATCGTCAGCGTAATCGTCCAGCGCCGCCCGGTACCGCTCCTCCGTGAGCAGCTTCCCCTGCTGGCTCACCGCATCATAGGGATAGTCCAGCGGTCGCCCCTTGCCGTAATGATGCCCCGCATAGAACGCCCAGCCCTCGTCCCACAGCCACCGCGCACCCTTGATCCGCTCAAATGGATTCTCCGCGAAGCATGGCCCATCGGGAAATCCCACGTACGCCCCCCGCTGCGCTACCAGATTCGCCCCGCTCATCCACCGCACCGCGATGATGTCCCATGCCTCCTCGTACCGGGGCACATCGTTCACCCACTCCCTCTCGTCGAATGGCTCATTGTACAGGATCCAGAACGGGCGCAGGCCATAGCGCCCGTACACCTCCACCGTCCGCTCCACCGTTCTCATATTCTCAAAGTACCGTGGGAACTTCTGCTTATCGCGGATGATCGGCACAATCCCGGCGTCGAGGAGGACCTCGAGTGGCGTTGTCCCGCCGATCTCTTCCAGCACCGAGTCCCCCTCCGTGATGAGCACCACCCACGACATCCCCATGCTCACCAGCAGCTCCGTCCAATAGGCGTGCCGCTCCATCCACATTCCGTGATAGCCGAACGGGTGGAGGTGCACCCCCCGCTTCGTCACCAGCCGGCCGCTCACCACCTTTGGAATCTCCATCACCCCAGCAGCTCCAACGCCTGGTCCAGCAGCGCCTTGGCCTCCTGGATGAGAGCCTTGACCCTAATTATCACCTCGGGCTCCGGCGGTGGCTCGGGTGGTGGCTCCGGAGGCGGCTCGGGTGGTGGCTCCGGAGGCGGCTCAGGAGGTGGTCCTTCGACGTACTTGAGCGAGGCATAGATATTACAGTGCTGGTGGTTCGTCCCCTCCTTCCAGCCGATCCCCTTCACTACGAACGAGGAGAGCCCCTCAATCCCCGTGTTCCCCAGCGAGATAGTGAACGGGCCTGTCTCTCCAGCTCCCGCGTCGTATGGCCCCCCGCCGATCTCCACTGGGCAGAAATGCTTCCCATGCTCGAACTTCCAGTCCTTAATGATCAGGTATCCAGCATTCTGGCGAATCACCCCCAGCCAGTCCGGTGGGCCAACACCCAGGTACATCAGCGAGCTCGTGTGAGCGTCGAGTGCCGTCACCTCCAGCGCCTCGACCGTCGCCACCCAACCCGTCGCGTTCGCCGGCGGCTGCTCTACCCTCACGTGAGGGCCAAGAATCGCCTCAAACTCCAGCCAGCTAATCTCTCCCCCCCCCTCCTGCAAATACCTCATCCTCTCCTCCCATAACCCACATTATG
>CAYUDW010000288.1:0-3891 GCA_964442595.1 uncultured candidatus Brocadiaceae bacterium | reverse complement strand
GGGCCCGGCTGCTTGCCGACGGTCGCCTCCTGGTGCTGCGAAGCGACCGCAGGCAGAGCCGGGGATGCGCGCAGGAGTACTCCTGGGACGGCCGGCTCGTGTGGGAGCACACGCCCGCCGAGGGCCTCTGGCCCCATCACGACGTCGAGAAGACGGCGAGCGGCAACATGCTGCTGATCTGCCGGGAGACGGTGCCGGAGCATATCCGCAGTCGGGCCAAAGAGCCCGAACGGCGCGAGATGCTCTACTCCGACGTGATCCAGGAGGTCTCGCCGGACGGGCACGTCGTCTGGGAATGGCACCAGTACGAGCACCTCGACGTGAACCGGCGCGTTCGGGTCCCGGCGCCCGTCGACTGGGGGCCGGGGCCCAGGAACGACACGATCGTGGATTGGACGCACACCAACACGGTGCAGGCCATCCCGCCGAACAAGTGGCACGACGCCGGCGACGAGCGCTTCAAGCCTGGCAACGTGCTGATGAGCCTGCGCCAGTTGGACGTGGTCTTGCTGGTTGAGCGCGACACGAAGCAGATCGTCTGGGAGTACACGGGCGACTACAACGGCGGCCTGTCCGGCCAGCACGACTCCCACATGATCGAGAAGGGCGTGCCGGGCGAGGGCAACGTGATCCTGTTCGACAACGGCGCCTCCCCCACCACCAACCTGGCCCACTGCGGGTGCTCATACGTGCTGGAGGTGGACCCGACCACGGACGAGGTCGTTTGGCTCTACGACCGGGGGGAGCAGTTCCACAGCAACTTCACATGCAGTTGCCAGCGGCTGCCGAACGGGAACACTCTCATCCTGGAATCGGCGCACCGCCGGGTCTTCGAGGTGACGGCGGAGGGCGAGACGGTGTGGGAGCACGTGTTCGCGGGGCCGCCCTTCGCGCAGCGCGCCTACCGCTATGGCTACGATTACTGCCCGCAGATGGAAGCCTTGCCGGCACCCGCAGAACGCCCGGTAATCCCCGACCTCTGATTCGAATACGACGGTTCGGGCCGCATCGGCCGGGCGTTGGACCCCCTTTGCGGAAGAACCGCTACTCGCCGGGCAGTTCGACGATTACGGTTGTGTAAGCGGTGGGCTTCGCCAGCTCGAATTCGTGCGTCGCCCGCCGATCGCCGAGCGTGACCGTGGCTTCGCAACGTCCGAGGAACCCCCGTCCGCTGAAGTCGCCGGCACCGTCCGTCCTGCCTGTCTCGTCCGTCCACCACTTGTTGAACACCAGCTCCCGATAGGCGCGCAGGTTCGGCTTCTCCTGGAAGTCCCGCGTGAAGAGCTGCCCGGGACCCCAGAATTGGAACCCGATGACCGACGGATGGCTGTACAGGACCGTCATGCAGTCGCGCAGGAAATCCGCCTGGAGCTGCTCGTCGTCGGTGCCCATCGTGAACTCGGTCACGCGCATGGGCAGCCCGAACCTGGCATACCTCTCCAGCGTGGCATAGATCCGCGCCGGGCCGGGCGCCGTCCCGCCGAAGTGGCCTTGCAGACCGAGTACGGTCAGCGGAGCCCCGTTGTCGAGCAGGTACTGGATGGTCTCCTCGTAGTTCTGCTGATGCGGGCTGTCGGTCAGGGCCGTCAGTATGCCGAAATCATTGAGCGACAGGCCCGCGTCGGGCAGGTTGCGGCGGGCACGCTTGAACCAGTCGACCATGACGTCCCGTCCGCAGATGTCCATCAGGGCGTGATTGTGGAACGGCTCGTTGATCACGTCCCACTCGGACACGTAGCCGCGCGTCGCCGTGGTGATGCTGTCGATGTGGTCGAGGACTTCCTTCCGGATCGCCTCCGGGTTGGGATTCTCTCGATATTCGCGCATGTACTGCGGCAGGTGCTGCCACGACGGCCAGACCAGCACGTGGCCCCGGAAGGTGAGGCCATGGTCCTTGACCCATTGGAGGGCCTTGAGGGACGCCTCGCGGCTATGCTGCTCGCCCCAGTCACCGGACCACGGGGGCCACTTCAAGGAGTTGACGAACGAGCCCGCGTTGAACAGCTCCGGGATCTTCTCCTGGTAGAACCGGCTGGCCGGCTCTTCCTGATCCACGACGTACCACGCGCGGAAGGCGCAGCCGAACTGGAACGCCTGCCGCGTCATGCGCACGTGCACCCGTGCGCCCTCGACGGGCGCGCCGCCGGCGTCGACCACGCGAACCGTGAAGGGGGCCATGCGGTTCGCGCGGATCCGCTGCTCCGCTTCGGCGCGCCAGGCGGCGTCGGGCGCGCGCCCGGGATACGTGACCCGCGTCCGGGGAAGTGCGTCGAGGGACACCCGATCGCCGTAGGAGAGAAGGCGGACGTCGCCGAATTCAATGGCCTGGACCGTCGATCCTACCTCGAGCGCCATGTTCATGCCGCCGGGGTCATAGCTGTCGCGGCTGCGGAAGGGCAGGACGAACTGCGTCCAATCGCCGCCGACGGTCATCGTGCGTTGGAGGGACTTCGTCCACGGCGCCCTGGACAGACCGGCCGCGGCGCGGAAGATGCCCTGCTCGGACTCGTCCACGGTCCGGATGGTCCGGGCCCAGAACGTCAGCAGCATCACCTCGCCCTTCTCGACGCCCTTCGGGAGTGCGGCGTTCACCTGGAGGTCCCACGACTCGCCGCGTTCCTTCGAGGTCACCCGGATGGCGCGCGCGAACCCGGGGCCGTCGACACTCACGATCTGCGCCGACCCGCGGGCGTTCTCGAACTCGCCCAGAGCGGCGAGGGCGTCCTCGAAGACCGGCTCTCCGCCGGCGGGGAGGGCCTCCTGCGCACGGGCCGGTCCGGCGCAGAGCGCCGCCAGCAACGCCACGATCATCGGGATCCATTGAGAGAACCACCTCATCATCCGGCCCCTTTCTCTTCCTGAAGTCAATCCGAGCACCGCGGGCACTTGACCGAGCACCCGCACGGTCTCGTCTGGTAGTCGGTGACGGGCTTGCATGCCAGGGCCTCGCCGAGCGCCCTACCGACGCAGTTCGTTCGCGAGGACGATCGTCCCTGGGGACCGTCACCAATACGCCCCGGGAGAACGCCTCCCAGGCACCGATCTTATCCCGCCCCTTCTGCCCCCGCAACAGCAGACGCCCTCCCGAACGCGCGGAGCCCGGCAGCGCGGCATGCCCGGAGACGTCGGGCTGCTTGACAGTCCGGGGCGCCGCCGGCCATAATCGGATGTTCCGCGTGTAGCCGCTTTGGTGACCTTCCCCAAACGCTGAGCGTCCCCGAAGGCAGATCATGCGCAGGCGTGTGCCGCACATCATCCTGGCCATCGGCATTCTGGCAGTCGGGGTGCTCGCGGTCGTGCTGGTTGCGCTGCGCGGGCGTCCCTTGAGCCCTGAGGATGTCCTGGCAGCCTACCAGAAGGGATCGGGGTGGTCACGGCTGAGCGTGGACTACCCGTTGGACGGCACGCTCTTCCCCCCCGAGATCGCCCCCCCGACCTTTCGCTGGCAGGACGGCAGCGGAGCGGATTCCTGGCTGGTGAGTGTGGAGTTCGAGGACGGCGGCGACAGGCTGAGCGCCTTCACTGACGCCGCCGAATGGACGCCCTCCGATGAGCAATGGGAGCAGATCAAGCGCCGCTCCCTGGAGAAGGACGCCCGCGTGACGGTCATCGGACTTGCGCATGCCTCCCCGGCGAACGTAGTGTCGGTAGCCAACATCGCGATCCGCATCTCCGGGGACGAGGTGGGCGCCTCTCTCTTCTACCGGGAGGTCAACCTGCCCTTCGTGGACGCCGTGAAAGATCCGTCGCACATCCGGTGGCGCTTTGGGACGGTCTCGGCCAAGGGCCCGCCGCCGGTCGTGCTTGAGGGGCTGCCGGTCTGCGCCAACTGCCATTCCTTTTCGGCCGACGGCAGCATCCTGGGCATGGACGTCGACTACGCCAACGACA
>CAYUDW010000287.1:1383-3895 GCA_964442595.1 uncultured candidatus Brocadiaceae bacterium | reverse complement strand
CCCTATTCCCTCCCGTAATCCTCGATCAGGAGAGCGAGGATCGTCTGGGCATAGAGGCGGTGGCCGAAGTCGTTGGGGTGATTGACGCCATTGCCGGTGAGGTCGAGGAAGCGCTTGGACTTGAGGAGTTCCTGCCAGAGCTCGGTCATGTCGGCCAGCGCGACTCCTGGGCCGCAGAGATCGGCGAGGGCGTCGCGGAAGGCGACGAACTTGTCCGGGTTGATGCCCGACCAGTCGGAGTTGCCCATCATGGAAGCGACGAGGATGAAGTCGGCGTCGGGATTGACGGCGCGGACGGCCTCCATGATCTTGCGGACGCTGTCGGCGTAGAGAGCGGGGTAGCCGTCGTTCATGCCATAGGCGATGATGACGAGGGCGGGCTTACCCGCGGCGAGCGTCGGAGCGTCGGCGGCGCCCTGGTTGGCTTTCCAGCCGCCCACGGCATGGTTCTTGACGGTGACCCTGGCGGCGTAGGCGCGTTCCAGACCCGTGGCCACGAGCTGGGGATAGGCGGGCTGGTGGGGCGGGGCGTCGGTGAGAAGGGAGGCGTTGCAGCCGGCGGAGATGGAGTCGCCGCTGACGGAGATGGTGAGTGCGTGACGCTCCTTGAGCAGGGCGATGGTGCGGGCGAGGTTCTGGCGTTGGAAGGTGGGAGCCTTTCCTGTCCAGGTATCGTCGTGGGTGTAAGTGACGCTCGCCTGCATGTCGTGGAAGAAATGGCCTTCGCCGAAGAGGAGATACGAGGCGCCGTCGCGACGCTGGCGGATGGAGTGGGGGGAATCGGGAGCGGGATAGAGCTGGGCGAGCGTCTTCGAGGGTATGCGCGAGCCGGGCGGGAGGACGAGGGAGCGGCCGTCGGGTCCGAGACGGAAGTCCTTGCCTTCCTGATACTCGGTGAGGAGGTCGGCGCTGCGGACGGAGAGGATCTTCGTGGGCTCGAAGAGGAGCCGAGCGGAAGCGGGTTGGTCGGGCTGGTCGGCCACGAAGAAGAGGGTTTCGTTCTGCATGGTGCGGGAGGCCCAGAATGGATGCATGACTCCCCAGGGGTCGGCAGGAGCGGGCTGCTGGGCCGCGAGAGGGCCGGTCAGAGCAAAGAACAGGACGCCAAGAGCAACCGGCAGGAAGGGGGAACCGGACATGGCTGTGTTCTCCTGAGCCGACATTTCCCAGATTGCCTTTCGCTGACGACCGTCGCCAGCGATGTCCACGATTGTAAGGGGCTTTGGCGTTTCGACAAGCGAATGCGCAGCGCTCAGGGCACTTGCTGCTCGGGATGGTGGCGCTACAATGCGGGCTGATCTTACACCTTTGCTCAATGGGAGACCGGTCGATGCGACGAGCTTGCGGCACGACGCCAAGGCTGAGGAGACAGCAATCGGGCGTCGCCCTCCTGGCGATTGCCCTGCTGGCCGCGTTTCAGGCAAGTTCACCGGCGGAAGGGGCGGACATGAAGAACCTCGTTCCCAACGGCGATTTCTCGGAGGTCCGGCTCAACAGCCCCGCAGGATGGGAGAGTTCGGGGGACGAGCAGAACGTCGACCTGCAACTGGAGGTCGTCTTCGAAGACGGCAACCCCTGCGCCAAGCTGACGTGCACGCGGTGCGACGGCAGCGGCGGCTCGAACCACGCCATGCTCGCACAGATCGGCGGCGCCGCGCTCGAACAGGGCAAGTTCTATGAGTTCTCCTGCCGGGCGCGTGCCGAAGGACTTGCGGGCCGGACCGTTGCCGTCGGCATGCGCGACACGGGCGACTGGGCAGACTGCGGGCTGACCACGGGCCTTGTCCTGGGACAGTCCTGGAAGGAATTCCGCACCGCCTTCAAGGCAACCCGCTCCGTGGGCGAGACGGGGCGGCTCCAGTTCTGGTACACCGAACCGGGCACGTTCTACCTGGACGACGTACGCATCGTAGAGATGGAGGTGGGCGAGATCGAGTTCACCGACATCGTCGTCCCGACGGGGGGCAAGAACCTGGTGCCGAACGGCTCCTTCGAGGTCGGCGGCGCAGGATGGTCCTCGCTCGGCGACTCCGTGGGATGGGGCAACATGTGCCGGCTGCACGGAGTGGTCGAGTCGCCGGGCGGCACGCATGGCGGGTCGTTCCTGCGCGTCCCGATGGGCGAAGGGCGAGCGCCCGTGTTCTATTACGACTACTTCACGCCCGCGGCCAAGCGCCAGACCATGGCCCTGGCTTCGAACCTCGGATGGATACCGGTCGAGCCGGGCCAGCCGTACACGCTCTCGTGCGACATGCGGGCGAGCGTCGACGGCGTCGCGGCCACGCTCGGCGCGCTGGTCAAGGACCCCAAAGGCAACACGTGGGAGAACAGACGGCACCACTCCCGGAAGGTCCCGCTCACGACCTCGTGGCAGCGCTATTCCTACACGTTCCGCCCCGAATACCGCTACGTCTTCGTCACGGTCGGGCCGGATCTGGAGGACGACGCGCGCGTGGACGTGGACATCGACGCCGTCCAACTGGAGAGGGGCGACCAGGCGACGCCTTTCGAG
>CAYUDW010000287.1:0-1283 GCA_964442595.1 uncultured candidatus Brocadiaceae bacterium | reverse complement strand
ACGACGTGCGCCTCGCCTTCGTGCCGCCCAGGGCCCACGACGATTCGGTCGTCGGCATCAACCACGCGTTCAACGACGCTTACCTGATCCAGCTCACGCGCAAGGCCGGCATCGCGTGGTATCGCGACTGGTCGCTCAAGTGGGAGCACCTGGAGCCTGAGCCCGGCCGGCTCAACTGGCAGGTCGGCGACGTGCAGATCAACCGCGTCCTGAAGGAGGGCGTGCACCTGATGGCGCTCCTGCCGCCGTTCCCGTCGGCGGTCTGGGCGGCCACGACGGACCCCGACGTGGAAGCGCCCTCGCAGTCACCGGGCCGCCAGGCCCTGCCACCGGAGGAGCCGGAGAAGCTGGCGGAGTTCGTGGGGAAGGTCGTCTCGCGCTACAAGGACCGCATGAAGGTGTGGGAGTTCCTGAACGAGCCGATCTTCACGTTCTACGCGCTTCCGCGCAACTCCGGCTACGAGCCGGCCGACTACGTTCGGCTGCTCGCGCCTGTCGCGGCCGCGATGCGGCGGGCGGATCCCGAATGCAGGGTCATGGGCGGCATCGGCGGCGACACGGACACCTACGCGCGGGAGGTCATAGAGGCGGGGTGCCTCGACCACGTGGACATCTTCAATCTGCACTCCTACCCGGGGACCCGCCCGCCTGAGTTCCTGCTGCCTGGCATGGACGCCCTTCTGGCGGTGATGGACGAGCACGGCGGCCGCAAGCCGATCTGGATGACCGAGTTCTCCTACTACGGCGAGGACGACCTGCCGCGCAAGCCCTTCATCCCTTCGGCCTCCTGGGTGGAGGGGCGCCTGCTGAAGGACGAACGCGAATGCGCGGAGATGACGGTCCGGTTCTGCGTGGTCATGATGGCGCGCGGAGTCGAGAAGGTCTTCATCCACTCGGGCTCCAGCGGCAGCGTCAACATGCCGGGGACGGAATGCTGCCTCTTCAAGTACGGCGGCGCGCCGGCGAGGGTGTTCCCCGCGCTCGCGGTCTTCACGGACCTGATGGGGCCTGCGCCCGAGTACGTGGGCGAGGCGCGGCCGGGCGAGGACGTCTACTGCTTCGCGTTCGAAACGGGTGAGCGCAGCGTGCTCGCGTGCTGGAGCGCGTCCGGCGAGGTGGAGATGACGGTGCCCGAGGGCGCGCGGTGCGTTGACTTCATGGGCAACGAACTGGCGGGCCGCTCCGTCACCCTCACCGGGACGCCCGCCTACCTCCTCGGCCCCCGCGGCGCGGGGAAGGAGCTCGTCAGGTCGCTGAGCGGCAGCGGGAAGTGAAGCGCGGCA
>CAYUDW010000286.1:0-3905 GCA_964442595.1 uncultured candidatus Brocadiaceae bacterium | reverse complement strand
AGGACACGGAGAACGGCGGAGGCACACCACAACGTCACGACGACCACGACGGAGATGTCAGGCCAAAACGTCCTGCTCGTTGTGCCCGTCGTGTTGGGAGCGTGCCTATGGCCTGGCCGGCGGGGGCTGGGTCATACCGGGGTAGGGGGCGTCGACAGCCGGCGCTGCAGGTGCAAGTGCGGCCGCAGCCCTTGACCCCCCGGCCGGGCCAGAGGTATGATGGATTGGTAGTGCGGCTGATACCGTCGATATCTGCGACCTGCCAATGCGCGCGGCACGCTGGCGCAGCCCCTGGACGTAATGGCCCCCTCGAACGGTTTCGGCCGGCTGAGTTCTGTCGTCTGAGACGTCCTGGGGTCATTGATGACGTGTAGAGAGTACGGATTCCCGCGATGCGAGCAAGAAGAATTCTCATAGGCCTTCTCACCGGTCTGGCGGTCGGACTGGCGATCAGTTCGGCGCTGGTCCGGGCCCAGGCTGACGGCCGCAAGGGCCTGGACGAGGCATTCGTCCGGCCGGTCGCGTGGTTGGCCACGCAGGTCGATCTACGCTACGTCGAGGCCGTGGACCTGAAGGACCTGGCGGCAGGCACGTGCCAGGGGATGCTGGCGGAGATCGATCCGTACAGTGCTTACTGGCCCCCGGAGATGCTTCAGGAGCTGCAGGCAGACGACGGGCGCGTCGCGCCGGGTTTCGAGGTCCGCTTCGACCCCGTGTCAAAGGCCGCTATCATCGACGAGTGTATCCCCGGCACGTCTGCCTTTGCGGAAGGGCTCCTGCCCGGGGATCTGGTCATCGAGCTGGCGGAATCGCGCCCGGAGACGGACGCGCTTTCCGAAGAGATGACGGCCGAGGACGGCGTCGCCGAGACGGAGGAGGAGCCCACGGCCGCCGTTTCCAAGGTGAGCGAGATGCAAACTGCCTACGACGTTTTCACGGCCCTTCGGGGCCAACCGGGGACGGAGCTGACCGTCGCCGTTTTGCGCGTGGACGAGTCGCGGAAGTTGGAGGTGACCATTCGGCGGCCGGGACCCGAGGCGCCTCCGGCCGTGTTGGCTGCGGAGATAATCGGTGCCGATGCTGGCATCGGCTACATCTGCTTCGGGCATTTCGGACAGGGCTCGGCCGATCAGTTGAGACGGTCCCTCGACGAGCTGCGCTCGGAGGGGATGGCGGGCCTGGTGTTGGACCTCCGGTACAATCCCGGCGGACGGGAGCGCGAGGCCCGGGCCGTGAGCGGCCTGTTTCTTGACGGCGAGTCGATGGCCGTGATACGGGGTCGGCGCGGCCCCGAGACGGTGCTCAGTGCCCGCCAGGGAGGGGCAGACGTCGACCTGCCCGTCGTCGTCCTGGTCAACCGGTTCACGGCCGGCTGGGCGGAGCTCGTCGCCGCTGCATTGCAGGACCATCAGAGGGCCGTCCTCGTCGGCGAAGGGACGTACGGGAAAGCCGGCATCCAGACCTTGATGCCGAGCCCGTTCGATGAAGGCACCATCCGGCTGACCTGCGCCCGTTACTACTCACCGGAGGGCCGGACCGTCGATGGAGAGGGCGTGGAGCCGGACGTGGAGGTTGAGCTGTCGCATGAGGATACCCGCAAGCTGGCGCTTCACCTCGTCGGGGCGGAACAAGCTGTCGCGGCTGAGTCCCCCGCCGGCGAGGCAGAGGAGGCCGGCGCAGCGGCGGACGATCAGACCGGGGAGGACGCCGAAGAGCCGTTCCGAGACACCCAGTTGGAACGCGCCATCGAGATCCTCTCGGCCGAGCTGACGCAAGTGGGAGAAGAGGTCGTCCCGGCGGCGGCGGGCTAGGAGCGACGGGCGCAGGGCGACCTGCATGCGAGAAGGAGGCGTGGACGGGATGCGCAGAAGCGGGACATGGCTGGCGGTCTTGCTCGGCCTGGCGGTTGGGCTGGGCTTCGGCCCCGCACTCGGCCTGTCGTTGAGGGAGCGCGGGCGGGCCCTGCGTGAGGACTTCCTGCCGCCGGTCGTGCGCCTTGCCGTGGCGATGGAGGAGCGCTACGTCGAGGAACTGGACTTCGACAAGCTGCGAGTCGGGGCTTACAAGGGAATGCTCAGCCGGCTGGACAAGCACAGCTCTTACATCCCGCCCGTCGCATACAAGGAGTTCCGCGGCGAGATCGAGGGGGAATTCGGCGGTCTGGGCATCCGCATAAGCTACAACGCGGCCAAGAAGGCCGTCCAGATAGAGGAGACGCTGCCCAGGACCCCGGCGTCGAAGACGGGCCTGCTGCCTGGCGACCTGATCGTGGAGATCCGGGAAGGCCAGGAGCTGATCAAGACGGCCGACTTTGACAGCGTTCACGACGCCGTGGAAGTCCTGCGCGGCAAGGTGGGCGCGGACGTCACCATCACCGTCGTCCGGGCTAATGGCGGCGATAGGGAGCAAATCACCATTACCCGAGACGTCATTACGCTGTCCTCCGTGGAAATCGTCCGGCTCATCGACGGCGAGCCGAAGCTGGGATACGTCAAGCTCGCTTACTTCAGTAAGAACGCAGCCAGAGAATTGCAGAAGGCCGTGGAGTACCTGCGGGGACAGGGCATCGAAGGGCTCATTCTGGACCTCCGCTTCAACCCGGGTGGGCTGCTGGAGACGGCGCGTGACTGCGCCGGCCTTTTCCTGGATGGCGAGATCATAGTGAGCACCAAGGACCGCAATGGCTCGATCTCTCTGCTGTACGCGCATGGAGAGACGGGCGGCGAGAAGCCGCCGATGGTGGTGCTGATCAACCGTTTTAGCGCCAGCGGCGCCGAGATCGTGGGCGCCGCCCTCCACGATCATCAGAAGGCCATACTGGTGGGCGAGACCACGTACGGCAAGGCCAGCGTGCAGAAAGTCATCGAGTATCCCGGTGATGAAGAGGGGGCGGTCAAACTCACGATCGCACACTACTACACTCCCAACGAGGTGCTGATTGAGGGCAAAGGCATAAAGCCGGATATGGAAGTCAAGCTCTCTGATGACGATACGCGGGAGCTGTTCCGGCACCTGAACAGCCAGGTGCAGTACGATCCCATCCCGCGTGAGGGCGACGAGCCCGAACCCGCCGAGCCCCCGGAGCCCGAACAGGAGACCCCCGCCGGAGGCGACGCCGAGGAAGAAGAGGTCGAGGAGTTCGTCGACGTCCAGCTTGGTCGCGCCGTCGAAGTCCTGGCCCAGGCGGTGGCAGAGGCCCGCGCTCCCGCCAGCGCATCCGTCGCTGAGGGACAGGCCGCAACGCAAGGCTAGGTGAGCACGCGGGGAAGCTCCGTCAACTGCTTGATCATCGGCGCGTCGGCCAGGGCCGGCTCTGCTTCGTCGCGCCTCAGCCAGACGCCCTGTATCCCCGCCCCGCGCGCCCCCAGCACGTCCTCCTCATAGGTGTCCCCGACGTGTGCGATCTGCCCGGCCGGGAAGCCGCACCCCTGCACGGCCTTCCGGAAGATGGCTCCGTCCGGCTTCTCAGCCCCTGCCTCGAACGAGATGATGGTCCAGTCCAGGTGCCGCGCGATCCCCAACTCCCGGAGCAATCTAGGCAGCCGCACGTCCCAGTTGCTGATCAGGCCGATGCGGATGCCGAGCCGCCTCAGCGCGTCGAACGTCGGCCACACGTCGTCGTATACGCGCCAGGCCGAGCCGGCGGCGAAATGCTCCCACAGCGCGAGGAAAAGGTCCTCGAAATCCCCTGGCAGGCCGAAGGGTCGGAAGCTCTCGCGCACCACGCTTCGCCACCAGTCCATGGCTTCCGGCTCGCCGCTCCCGTAGCCCGGGCGGCCGGGCCCATGTTGCCGACGGAGGCGGGCCCATGCTTCCAGGAACTGCCGCTCCACGTCCCCGGCGTCGGCGCGGATGCCGGCTTTCCCCAGCGCGCGGGCATACACTTCGCCGACCGGGGGTTCCGG
>CAYUDW010000285.1:0-4010 GCA_964442595.1 uncultured candidatus Brocadiaceae bacterium | reverse complement strand
ATCGCCTCGCCGCCACAGGGCCCGGGCTGGGGCTACTTCAAGGTGCCCGGCTCGTGGCGAGGCGACGGATCGCTCCAGGTGCGGGCGGCCGCCGCCTGGGAGATGACGGACTTCGGCAGCCTGCGGGCGGCGTGGTACCGGCGGGAGTTGACGGTGCCAAACGATTGGGCCGGTCGCAAGATCGAACTCCAGTTCGACCTGGTGCAGAGCCGGGCGAACGTCTTCATTAACGGACGCGAGGCGGGCCACGTGCTCTGGCCGGGCGGCATGCTGGACGTGACGGAGTTCTGCCGGCCCGGCGCCACGCACACGCTGAGCGTGCTGGTGCTGGCGCTGCCGCGGGACACGGCCACGCAGAGCTTCATGGGCCCGGACCGCGTCTTCGAGGTGGAGTCCGAGCTGAACTTCCGCGGCCTCTGCGGGGACGTCTATCTGCTCTCCGGCCCCCCGGCGGGCGGAATCGAGGACGTCTTCGTGCGGCCTTCGGTTCAGGAAGAACGGATCGAGCTTGACGCGAAGCTCGCCTTGCCGGCGGGCGATAGCTTCCGCCTGCGCGCCCGGGTCGAGCATGAGGGACGGGCGGTCAAAGAGTTTGCGAGCGACCAGTTCTCGCGGACGGACCTGCGCGACGGGTGCCTGACCTTCGGCTCGCGTTGGGCCGACCCGCCGCTGTGGGACATCGAAGACCCGAATCTCTGCACGCTCCACCTGGCCCTGGTGGATAGGGAAGGCGTCATCCTGGACGAAGCGCTGCCCGTCGAGTTCGGCTTCCGCGACTTCCGGATCGAGGGTCGCGATCTCTACATGAACGGAAAGCGCATCCACCTGCGTGCGCTGGACCTTGGCAACGCGAACACGGCGGACGCCGGCTCGTTCGGAGGCGCAGCCAACACCTATCGCCGAATGAGGAAGTACGGGTTCAATTCCTTCATCATGAGCAACTACCATTTCCAGGTCGGGGCGGTGGGCTACTTCCGAGACATGCTGCGCGCGGCTGACCGGGAGGGGATGCTGCTGGCCTTCAGCCTGCCGCACTGCAGCCAGTTCGGCTGGAGGCTGGACGATCCCGAGGTGCGCGAGAGCTATCGTGCGCTGGCCGGCTGGATCGTGGGGCAGGTCCGCCACCATCCGTCGGTCGTGCTGTATGCGATGAACCACAACGCGACCGGTTACCGGGGCGATCAGGACCCGGCGTTCCTGCACGGCCGCGACCCGGGTCCGGTCAGCCGCAACCGCGAACAGGCACTCGTCGCGCAGCAGATCGCCGAGTCGCTCGACCCCACCCGGCCCGTCTACCACCATCAGTCGGGCAACCTGGGCAGCTTCATCACGCTGAACTGCTACCTGAACTGGGCGCCGATCCGGGAGCGCTCGCGCTGGCTGGCGGTCTGGGCAACGGAAGGCGTCAAGCCATTCTTCTTCGTGGAGTGGGGCCTGCCCCACATCGCTTCGTGGTCCAGCTATCGGGGGCCGCAGTTCATCTGGCGCGCCAACGTCATGCAGCAGGCGTGGACGCACGAGTTCGCCGCGACCTTCAAGGGCGACGACGCATACGAGTTCGACCAGAGCGACGAGGCGTGCCTCAGGACCGAGCTGCGCTACTGGGAGCAAGACCAGCCGTTCCACTACTGGGACATTCTCAACCACTTCCGCGACCGGGAGCGGAACGTCCTGGAGATCAAGAGCCTCTACGCCTCGAAGAACTGGCCCGCCCACCGCACGTGGGGCATGTCCGCCATGCTCCCCTGGGATCAGGGCGACTTCTGGCGCCACAGGGACGGCCGGCCGACGGAGCGTATCCCCCTGGAAACGGAATGGAACCGCATACAGCGGCCCGGCCTGAGCCCCGACGTGGCCATCGGCGGCGGCGATTACCTGACCAGTCGATACCCCGAGGAGGATTGGGAGCCGAGCTGCGTGGGACGCACCTTCCTGCGCTACAACCGGCCGCTGCTGGCCTACCTGGGCGGCAAGGCGGGCGACTTCACGGAGGAGGGACACAACTTCCTTCCCGGAGAGCGCGTTGAGAAGCAGGTCATCCTCGTCAACGATTCGCGCCGGTCCGTGGATTGCTCCTACCGCTGGTCCCTGGGAGACGTGGCCGCAGGTCGGGGGACGATCGCCGGCATCGAGCCCGGCAGCATCCACAAGGAGCCGATCGCCGCGGAGCTACCGGGCGACCTCGAGCCCGGCACGTACCGGCTTGCGCTCTCAGTCGAGTTCCCCGGCGGGGAGCTCCAGCAGGACGCCATGGACGTGCACGTGCTCGGCCCCGCCCGCGAGGAACAGGCCCGGGGACGGATCGCCCTCTACGATCCCGAAGGCAAGACGGCGGAGACGCTGGCCGGGCTGGGCGTTCCGTTCACGGAAGTCCGGCGCGGCGCGGATCTGAAGGGATACGCCCTGCTCATCGTGGGGCACGAGGCGCTCTCCGCCAGCGGCGCCGCACCGGACATATCCGGGGTGACGGACGGCTTGAACGTCCTCGTCTTCGAGCAAACGGAGCAGGTACTGAGCGACCGTCTGGGTTTGCGGACGCAGGTCTACGGCCTGCGGCGCGTCTTCCCGCGCGTGCCCGACCATCCGATCCTGAACGGGCTGTCCGCAGAGAACCTGCGCGACTGGCGCGGGGGCGCAACGCTGTATCCCCCCTACATGGAGGAGACCGGCGGCTACAACAGCTATCCCCAGGTCCGCTGGTGCGGGTTCGTGAACTCCCGCGTCTGGCGCTGCGGAAACGGCGGCAACGTCGCCACGGCCCTGATCGAGAAACCGGCGCGGGGCAACTTCCTCCCCATCGTGGACGGCGGCTTCGACCTCCAGTATGCGCCCCTCCTGGAGCTCAGGCAGGGGAAGGGAACCATCGTCTTCTGCCAGATGGACGTGACGGGACGCACGGAGCAGGATCCGGCCGCGCGCAGGCTCGTGCGGAACCTGGTGCGCTACTGCGTCTCCCCACAGCCTCTTGAGGCGAGGGACGTATACTACGTCGGCAGCCCCGAGGGCGCCGAGACGCTCATGAAGCTGGGCGTCGCCCCGCAAAGCCCGGCCGGAGCCAAGCCGGGCGCGGGCGACTTGCTGGTGGTCGGGCCGGGAGCGGAGGGTCCGAGCCGCGACGACCTGGAAGGCGCGGTGAAGGGCGGCCTGAACCTGCTGCTCTTGGCCAACGGCGAGGCGGGGCTCCAGCGCGCCCCGGTCCGCGCCAGGTGGGAAGTGGGAACCGTTGCGAGTTCGCGGCTGAAGCTGCCCGTCCGCGAACGGGCATTCCAGGGCCTGAGCAACGCCGAGACGCACTTCCGCAACTTCCGGGACCTGCCCCTGATCTCGCAGGTGGAGACGACCGACGAGCGGGGCCTGCTGGCCGCGGCCGACCTGGGCAAGGGCAAGGTCCTCTTCTGCCAGGTGGCGGCCTGGATGTTCGATCCGGCGGACTTCAATCACGACCGCGTGACCTACCGGCGCACGGCCTGCCTGCTGGGGCGCATACTGGGAAACCTGGGCGCGCCGATGCAGACGCCGTTGCTGCACTACTGGGCGGAGCCCGCCATGGTGCTGCCCGATCTGTCAGCGCGCTGGCGCGGGCGCCCCGATCCGGACGACGTCGGGCGCACGGAAGGCTGGCAGTCACCGGACTTCGATGGCGGCGATTGGCCGGAGATCGAGGTGGCGGCGACCTGGGAGAGCCAGCGCCCCGACCTGGCGGACTACAACGGCGTCTTCTGGTACCGCACCAGGTTCGATCTGGGCGCCGTCCCACCGGATGCCGACCTGGTGCTCGTAATGGGCGCCGTGGACGACGAAGACTGGACGTATCTGAACGGCGAGCTGATCGGCAGCGTGACCAACGAGACGCATCCCGACGATCATTGGGCCGTCGAACGGCGCTACCCGATACCACCCGGACTGCTCAAGGAAACGGGCAACGTGCTCGCCGTCCGGGTCAACGACACCTACCTGAGCGGCGGCATAGTGCGCGGCCCGGTCGCCATCCAGGCTCCCGGCCGGTGGCA
>CAYUDW010000284.1:2012-4021 GCA_964442595.1 uncultured candidatus Brocadiaceae bacterium | reverse complement strand
CCGCTTGATGGCAGACGGCCTGAACACGGCCATCAGCGTGCTGCCCAGCGCCACCAGAATGCCCGGCAGAATCGCCAACAGCGCCTGCAGGGGACCCACCAGCACCGGCACCACCGCCATCGGCGGCACGTCGGGCAAGGCTGTCAGGTTGAGAATGTCCATGGAGGAGACACGGCCTCAACTCGGGGGTCATTCGGCGGCCGGTGCGCCCACGACGACGTGCTTAGGCTCGTCGCCCGGCACGACTTCCACGATCCTGCTCTGCGCGGTGCCACCCGGCGTGCGCCAGCGGACGGTGACGTTCCCGGCTTCTGACTCAGGCACGCCCCACAGGGCCGGCGCTCCGCCCTGCCGGACCACGCACGTGCCGAGCTCCCGGGGCGGCTCTCCCGCACAGGCCGCCACGTTGACCGGTCCGGGCCAGGGGCTCGTAGGCGAGAGATCTGCCGTGGCGGCCATTGCCGACTCGTACTCCACCTCCCGAAGGAGAATCCACAATTCGCCGTTCATAAGCGCCAGCACCATGTCCAGCGCCCCGTCACCGTTGAAGTCGCCCAGGCAACCGCCCTGCTGGCCCCTGCTTGCTTCCGGCAGACGGCCTTCTATCTGCAGGTCCAGCTCTCGCGCGTGACCGAAACTGCGAAAACCCCGGTTGAAGAAAAGGTGCGGGCTCAGTTGCGCCCCGTACACGACCAGCACGTCCTGGCGGCCGTCGTTGTTGACGTCGCCGGTCTGCACGCGGATGGCGCCGGGCTTTGGGATGTACTCTATCTCGCCCGATCGGTGGAGCAGATCCACGAAGCGGCCGCCGCCCAGGCTGTGGAACAAGCGGTGGCGGCGCTCGCCCCCCACGAACACATCCAGCAGCCCGTCGGCGTCGTAGTCGCCAAGGCACGCGCCGTGCCGCCCCCCGCCCGTCGCCACCCGGGATGTGACGGGCGCTGCGAACTTGCCGTCCCCCGTACCCGCGTAGAACAAGCTGCCGACGGCGAAGAGCTGGAGCACGTCCACCTTGTTGTCCCCGTCGAAGTCGGCCACCAGGCACACGCTCGGCGTTCCCAGGTCCTTTCCCGCATAGTCGGCGCCGGCCATGGGCTCCGTGCCGATGCTCCCGTCGCCCTCTATCGTCAGGATCACAGGAGGGCCGTCGACGGCGGCCACAACCTTCGTCCCGCCCCCTGCGCCAAAGGTGCTGAGCGACAGACAGTCGCCCTCAAGCACCCCTTCGCCGCCCACCAGCGCTTTCGCCTCGAACGTGCCGTCCGCCTTCTGCGCGTGCAGGCTGAGCGCCTCGCCGTCCCAGCTCAACAGGTCCAACCTGCCGTCCCCCGTGAACTCCCCCCAGGTGCAGACTCGCGACCTGCTGGTCAACTTGTGTCTGTCGGTGACGTCCGCCATCTCGCCGCCGTCGAACCGGAAGAGGCGGTCGCCCTGCGTGCTCGTGACGAAGAGGTCGGTCTTGCCCTTCGCGCCCGTCACGTTGACGGGCTCTACGCTGCGGATCTCGCCCTGCAGTTGCCCGAACCTGACCTCCGGCTGCCACGCGGCGTTGGCCCGCACCGGCACTTCCGCATTCTCGTTGGACTGCACGTACTGCACACACCGCAAGAGCATGTCCGTGGAGCCCGCCCAGCAGCCCAGAAGGCGCGGGTCCACCTTATCCATGTCCCAGTCTCCCTCGTACTCGCTGAGCAGCAGCCACTGGCCGGCGACGTGCAGATACGCTATTCTCTCGCCCCCGCCGCCATCCCTCTCGAATGAGCCGATGAAGAGCATGGCCAGCCGCTGGCCACTCGCGATCCATCCCATCACCGCCCTGCTTGAAGCAGCGAGCGCCTCACCCATGGCCAGGAACTCCACCTTCACCGTCTGTCCCTCGTGCTCTCCCTTGAGCACCTCCCGGACCGCTGCGATGCCCGTGCCCTCTTCGTTCGGGTCCTGGAAGTCCAGGACGAGCACCTCCTCGGACTGCTCCACCAGGTCAATCGGCGTGAAGGTCGGATCGATCA
>CAYUDW010000284.1:0-1912 GCA_964442595.1 uncultured candidatus Brocadiaceae bacterium | reverse complement strand
ACCCAGAACGAGAGGTCGACATGTTCCATCTGCTCGCAGTCTTTTCCGTTGCGTGGGGCGCGTGGCTGTCAGCCGCAGTGCCGGCTGAGCCGGCAACGCCCATCTTCTACTTGCCCCTGGACGGAAGCACCACGGCCGCCGTGTCCGGGGGCGAGCCCACGGCGCGCCTGGCCGGGCCCGGGGATCCGCTGCTGGTCGTGGCGGGCGTTGCCGAGCCGCGGTTCAGCCCGGGCCGGGTCGGTCAGTGTTGCGAAATCACCGTCTCGCCCCTCGTCTATAGCGCGAGAGGCAACTTCCGGCCGGACGAGGGCACCTGCAGCTTCTGGATATCCCCACGCTTCCGGGGCGACGATACGGACATCTACTGCACGTTCTTCGGGGCCGAAGAGTGGGGAATGCTCTACAAGTACGTGAGGCACACCCTCCTGTCTTTCGGCACGGTCAAGCCCGAGGGCGATTTCTATTACGACTGCAGCGCCGCCGGCCTGGGCGAGTGGCGGCCGGGCCAGTGGTACCACGTGGCCGTAACCTGGTCGCGCCAGCACAACGCGCGCTGCATCTACATGGACGGCGCGCCCGCAGCCCAGGCGCCGTTCCCGCACCACCGTGCGTTCGAGGACGGTCCCCTGTTCATCGGGTCAGGATGCCTGCTGTACCCGAACTACGTCGCACATGCTGCCCTTGACGAGGTGGCCATCTGGGACAAGCCGTTGGACGAAGCAGCCGTCGCGCGCATTCACGAGCTGGGACGCCAGGGCCGACCGATCTGCGCGGTTCCGGATCGCAGGGCCAGCGCGGTCGCCGAACGAATGATGCTCGTGGAGCCCCGTGCTCCCGCTCCACCGGAGCCGGCCGAAGCGCCTCTGACTGTCGGCGACGAGCTCACACTGGACGGCTGGTGGGTGTTCCTGCCGGGCGCGCGCCCTCAGGCCCAATTGCCTGCCGAGGGATGGGGCCGTGCCCGTGTGCCCGGCTACTTCGCCCGGCCCGGCGACGCCACGACGCCCGACGGCAAGCCTGCGAACGGCCGGTGGGACGGCCGATCGCTGCGCGAGTATGTCGTGGCCACGTACCAGCGCCGTGTGCGCGTGCCAGACCGGTGGCGTGGCAAGACGATCTGTCTCGGGTTCGATGGCCTGGACGGACTCGCGGACGTCTATGTCAACGGCCGGCATGTGGACAAGCTTTCGTGCTGGGAGGATGAGGACTACGTGGTCACCGACCTGGTGGAGCCGGGGAGCGATGCGGTCGTCACCATAGTGCTGTATGCCAACGACTCAAACAGGCTGTCGGGCATCTACGGGTCGATCCGGTTGCGTGCCCTGCCGGCGGCGTTCGTGCGTGACGTGGTCGTGCGGCCCCGCGTGGAGAGCGGGCAGATCGAGTTCTCGTCCGACGTCTGGTGCGAGCGGCCGTGCCAGGGCCGCGTGGTCTTCGAGGTCGCCGACGCGGCCCGTCCCGATCACGTGGTCAAGCGGTTCGTCCATCCCTGTCGGCTGAACGGCCGACCTGGCAAGTCGCGTGAGGTGACCGCTGAGGCGGAGCGCGTCGAGTGTGCCTTCCCGTGGCCCGATGCGCATCCGTGGACCTACGATGACCCGTGGCTCTATGTGGTGCGGGCGAAGCTCTACGAGGGCGACGACTGTACCCACCAAACGCGCGCTTACCGCTTCGGCTTCCGCGAGTTCACTCAACGCGGACACCAGTTCTTCCTGAATGGCGTGCCCACCCACCTCCGCGGCCACCAGATCGATCTGGCCTGGTCCAACCAGCTCCAGTGGGTGAAGGACATCAGGGAGGTGGGGATGAACTGTTTCGAGCTGTCCGGACCTATCTCCAGCACCTGGTACCGCGGCTCGCCGTACCAGGCGGACCTGTTCGAGGATATCCTCAGCTACGCCGACGAGCATGG
>CAYUDW010000283.1:0-4028 GCA_964442595.1 uncultured candidatus Brocadiaceae bacterium | reverse complement strand
TACGGACTAAAGGATTATCAAAAGGTGGCTTAGTATTGTTAAATCCATAATAATAGGTAGATACATCAGGTATATTAATATATTCTTTGCTCAGGACAGGATCTGCCTTTACTCTATCAACATCCTCTGTAGGACAAGCTGTAGAATCTATTTCCCCAGCTTCATACAAAGCCATAGCAGTAGAAGCCTCTACAATTATAACACTACGAACCACATCTATATCCACCTTATCAGCATCATAATAATCAGGATTTTTCACCATAACTATCTCATCTTCGTGTTTCCATTCTTTTAAAAGATAGGAACCATTGGTAACTATATTCTCCGGTTCAGTCCATTTGTCCCCATATTTTTCGATAGCCCATCTGGGCACCGGTCTGGCTATCCACATACCAGCAATGCTTGGGAAGTAACCGGCAGGATGATTCAAGGCAAATTGAATTGTATAATCATCTACTGCTTTTACTCCAATATGACTTAGATCAGTTATCTCACCGGTATTTACCTCTTTAGCTCCTTTAATGATATAAAGTACATAAGCATAGTCTGAGGCAGTGGCAGGATCACAGGTTCTTCTAACTGCATATTCTATATCATGAGCAGTTACTGGTTTTCCATCACTCCACACCACATCTTTTCTCATATGAAAGACCCAAACTAAGCCATCTTCTGAGGATTCCCAGGAAGTAGCTAACTCTGGATTAACCACTGTGATACTTGTATTTATATCAAAAGCCAGATCGGTCAAACCAAGAAAAAGGTTTTCAACCATATCTATGGAAATACTATCGGTGGCTAAACAAGGGTCTAAAGATGGGGGCTCAGAGCCGATAAGCCAAGATACTTCTTTTTGAGCTCCTAAAGCTGAAAAACTCATTCCAATTATTAAGATCAAAGATAATGTTAGAATTAAAATATTTTTTTTCATTATTTTTTTTCTCCTTTATTTTTCAAATTATTCAATAAAATAAGTTACCGAATATTTATATTTCTTTTTACACCTCCACTTCAATTTAATTTACCTTTTCACTTTTTTAGTTGTTGATTAATTGTAAAAATTACAGTTTATTTAATAATTATTATTCCGTAAAAAGGCGAATTATCATTCTGTATTTAAATATTACTCTATCTTATCCTAAAAACCCTTCTTTTTTAAAAAAATTCCAATAAAAAAGCCCTTCAGCTAAATGCCAAAGGGCTTAAAATTGTCAGGCTCCCCCTATTGGAAACGTTTGGAACTTTTTGTTGGGGTGAGATTATTGAAGAACTACGAAACATCTATAAATTAAAGGAGTTAATTAACCTTCCTACGAGTATTATAAATCCAATTTAATGACTTACTGTTCCTTGTTTATTAATAAATATACTCCCTACTATTATTCTAATCATGTAATAAAAAGTGAGAATTATTATTTTGAGATAAATCAAATAACAAAGAACTATTACATTAGTTATTTACTAAAATCATATTCTGAACTGTTTTGAAATGAAAAAACAAGTAGGTTCTTATTTGCAACAATAATTTCAAAATAAGATGAACATTATATTTCTAATAATTCTTCAAATCAGAATAAAATATTTCTACTTTATAACTAGGTTTTTTATTGTCATTATCTCTTCAATTAAATCATTGTTGATATTAGCTATATTTATTAGTTTTTACCAAAGGAATACAGTGCTTTTATCACTTTTTCATCTCTTTATGAATACTCTCGGGGATTGAATCTTTATTTTTAACAGATAAAAAAATTTATCAAGATGAAAGATTTTACCGTAGTTCCTCTTTTTTTTCTTATATCAACCTTCTTTTTATTAATATATAATATTCAAGAGATGTTTCTTTATCACATTTTTAAAATTATTTTCATCTTATTATATTGCTATTGACAATTAAAAAAATTAAAATAAAGTGTTTGTTTTTTATAGACAATTGTGTCATAAATTATTAATATAATTTGTATTTCAGGTTTAAATATAAACATAATTATTTTATTTAAGTCTCGTATAATTATAGCATAATGATTTGAATGCAATATCAGAAAGCTATTAAAATATTCTTTTTGAATTTTTTATTAGTTTTCCGAGCGCCGACTCCGTAATTCTCGTAACAAGCGTTCAAACTCAAGCCTTTTTTTAACAGAACCTGGTACTTCATAGAGCACATGGTAAATTTCTGTGCTCAAACCAGTGGTAATAGTCTGTAGAAGATGGGTTGAAAGTATATTGATTGCCGGTTCTTCTCCTTCTAACAATGTCAAAGCAAGGTAAGTCCCAGCTCCTATTATAAATGGCTTTAATGACAATTCTTTACGCCATGCTTCATGCTTGGGAAATTTCTCAAGATTACTAATTATTTTGGGGAACCTATTTAGCACTGCTGTAGCATCACTTTTATGGAATAGTAAATTTTCCTGTAAAAGATTCTGAAAATCTGCTACTTCTATATCCATTAAATCGTATCTTTTTTTATGAATAAAGTACTCTTTTACTATAGAATGTACCTTTAATAAAACTTTATTTTTCTCATAAACTAAATACAAAGTACTCATTGAGTTTTCTATTCCGTCTGGTAATTTTTGTATTGGATGACCTTCCTTAATAATTTTCAAGGCCAAAAAAAACCGATCTTCTTTACTTATTATACCTATTGAACGTAACTTACTATAATCTCGATTTAATAAATATTGAGCAAGGTTCTTCGCCGTAACATTAGTTATTTCCCAATCCGGCTCTTCACCCTTGCTGAATGCTTGCATAATTGGCAAGATCGTCATATTCCATGAATATGAAACCGCTAAATCAGCGTCTATAATATAATCAGCTAAATTAGCTCCTGCTTCATTTATATCTAACATTTGCCATTGTTTTGCTGCCCAAGCTTTCTTGTAATCCTTGCAGGCAGACTCAATAATACGCCAATCTTCTGATAATATAAAAAATAATGAATTTGGACTAGTGCTTACTAGATATTTACACAAAAGTCCTGCGCCTAAAAGACGCATTCTTGATGAGTCTGATACTTTTAGGCTAAGATAAAGAAGATTAATATAAGCTTGCTTTATTAGATGAACAATAACTACTCGCTTTGCCCTATTTTTAAGATTTGAAAATATCCGTACTAACTCCTTGTCATAGTTAAGATCTGAAGGGAAGTCCTCTTCAATCTCTACAGAACTTTCCCGAAGAATAAAGTATTTATAATATATCTTAGTGTATATCGAATTGATAGCGCTAACATGAATCTCGCCAAAAGAACGTCCAGACTGAGATTCTGATTCTGCTATACAAGCATTCACTAATTTAATTAAGCCATCAACTGCTATAAAACACCCAACGTGAGTTGTTGAATGAATGAATGCATAACTAATCATTTTAAGAGTATCTTTTGTTATCAAATTAGCAAATAATTTTTTAAGCAATCCAAAAAAGTTTTTTTTAGCCATTTTTATACTATCTCCTTTTTCTTATTTACTCTAATAATCAATTTTCCGAATATTTCTATAAATAAGTAGAGCCGCAGGACCAGTTCTTCATATTTGATATATTTAATTCTAAAACTAAGATTTTCTCTAACATACTATTCAAACTATTCAAATCATGCTATTTTACAAAAAAACCAGATAAGAAAGGTTGTTACATTATTTTTTACCCGATACTTTTGCCTAAAAGATTCTTCCTAATTGATTAGGAAACAGTTCTTTATAAGTAAACTCTGTATGGGTTTTCCTTTTGATTAGGAATTGCCCCGTCGGTGCCTTTTTGTATAAAGCTCTCCAGAGTTCTGTCCGGTAACAGTCCTTTTGCCTGAAAGTTTAAATACCTTTCGTATCTTGCCTCTTTGGCTCCTTTTCCAAATAAGAAAAGGCCTCTCCTGTTACCTTCATCCAGAAGAAGATATTTAGTTTTAGGTTAAGTAATAATGGAAGATTGATGGTTGGATGGTTAGCATAGTTATAAGCATGTTACTTAGTGTGTCTCTTGGGATAGAGAAAGAGTGTTACTCTTATGCTAAATCTTAGATAATATAG
>CAYUDW010000282.1:0-4085 GCA_964442595.1 uncultured candidatus Brocadiaceae bacterium | reverse complement strand
CGAGCTGACGATGACGAACAGCGTGCTGCGGGACTCTTCGACGGCGGGTCTGCGCATCGACGGTGGCGCCCCGACGCTGACTGACAACACCTTTGAGGACAACGTGGGTGCGGCCATTAGCATGAACCTGGCGTCGGACCCAGCGATAGGTGGCGTGACGTTCGATAACAACGGTGTGAACGGACTGGCAGTCGACGGCGGCGAGCTTCCCGCAGACGCCGTCTGGGACGACACGGACATTGTGCACGTCCTCAACGGTGACGTGACGGTCCCCGAGGGGACGACCCTGACAATCGCCCCGGGCCTGATCGTCAAAGGTCGGGACTGGTGGAACGACGGCATTATCGTTAATGGCACGTTGAGCGCGGTCGGCACGAGCGCGCAGCCGATCGTCTTCACCTCGGAGCTGGACGACTCGGCAGGGGGAGATACCAATAACGACGGGATAAACACCGGATCGAACGGCGATTGGGGCGGGATTGAGTTCATGAGCACCAGCGTGGGGAGCGTGCTCGATCACGTTGAGGCGCGATACGGCGGCGCGGGGGCGGCTGGCGCCATCGTCGTTAGCGGCTCCTCAGTCATGGTGCGTAACAGCGTGATCCGGCACGCAACCGCCGACGGCATCTTCGCGACCAGTAACGCTACGGTCGATCTGGTGAGTAACTTGATCGTTCAAAACGCCGACCCTGGCATCAGGGGGGAGTTGGGTTCGACTGTCAGCGCCATCAACAACACCATCGACGGCAACGCCCGCGGCGTGGACATCGACGGGGCGATGGCGATTCTGACCAACAACCTGATCACGAATAGCGCGTGGGCCGGCGTGCGTGCTTCGGGCGGCGCAACGGCGGATCTAAGCTTCAACGATCTGTTCAATCCTTCCGCTTCCAATGGTGATTACGAGGGCCTGGATGACCAGACGGGCCAGAACGGCAACATCTCTGCGGATCCGTTGTACGTTGACAGGGACAACCTGGATTACGGATTGCAGGATGGCTCTCCACCAATAGACGCCGGTACGAGCGAAGGCGCCCCAGTCAGCGACATGCTGGATCGGCTCCGCTACGACAGTCTCGACGTTCCCGACACGGGTGGCGGCCTGTATCCATACTATGACATGGGCGCAATCGAGTTCGGTGGCGCGCCGCCGGTTGACATTGATCTTGCGGCGGGCAACGTCGTTGGCCCAACGAGCGGCCCTCAGGACGGGACTGTCACCATTACGTGGGCTGTCGGCAACCTGGGTCCCGACGACGCGGCAGGCTCGTGGTATGACGGGATCTATATCTCCGCTGACGCGACATGGTCACCGAATGACCGGTTCCTTGGCGCAGAGGAGCACACGGGCGGCCTTGCCGCAGGGGACAGCTACGACGCCGAAGCCACGATCCACGTTCAGGGCGTAATCCCGGGGAGTTACTACTTCATCGTGAAGGCTGACGCAAGGCATGAGACCTACGAGGGCGCGACACTGGAGAACAACTGGGCGGCGTCCGCCGACATGGTCGAGTTCACCATGCCTGAGCTTGAGTTCGGTGTGCCCCTGGATGCCGATTTCACCGACACGGGCGAGGCCCACTACTACCTTGTGAACGTCCCGTCCGGCTACAACTTGCAGGTAAGCCTCGACGACGCCGACAACCAGGGCTCCAACGAACTCTACATCGCCTTCGGTACGCCGCCCGCGCCCGGTTCGGTCCAGAGCCCTTATAGTTCATTCGGCGGCGCTGACCAGCAGGTCTTTGTGCCCGCGGCTTCGCCGGGCGCGTGGTACATTCTCGCATACAGCGCCTATGTGCCGGGGTCGGGTGACTATACGATTCTCTCGGAGGTCTCCGTGCTCGATCTGACGGACGTGACACCCGACCGGATCGGGAACGCGGCGCCGATCACTTTGACCCTGACCGGAGCCGGGTTTGCGTCCGGTGCGACGGTTGAGCTCATTGCGCCAGATTCCACTACCTACACGGCGGGCATCGCCGATGTTGATTCGTTCACGCAAATCACGGCGTTCTTCGCCGCTGGCGCCATACCCGCCGGCCTATATACGGTGCGCGTCTCAGACCCGGGCGGCTCTGCCGAACTCGAAGATTCCTTCGCGGTTGTGGCGGGGGGGGCCACGGGGTTTGATGCTCAGGTTATAGTGCCCAGTGTCCTGGGTTACCACCAGCTCGCCACGATCTATGTGGAGTATGAGAATACTGGCGACCTGGCCATGGCGGCCCCCCTGCTGCTCCTGACTGCTGTGCAGGATGGCGAAGAAAGCGCCCTGATGACGCTGGACCGGTCCCTCCTCACCCAGGGCTTCTGGACGTCAGCAGTCCCGGAGGGCTTCGGCAATATGGTGCAGATACTCGCCAGCGGCGAGGTGCCGGGTCTCCTGCAGCCGGGCGAATCCGGTCGGGTTCCCGTCTACTGGGCCGGCTGGCTGCAGCCCTGGGACTACTCGTATCCACCCTTCGAGTTCAACCTTGGGGTCATTACCACCGACAATACCACCCTGATCGACTGGACCTCGCTCGGGCAGGCGGCGCGCCCGCCGTACATCGGCGAGGAACCGTGGCAGGTGGTCTGGGACAACCTTACGCTGCAGGTGGGAGACACCTGGGGCGATTATGTCACGATGCTCGACGACAACGCCTTCTACCTTGGGCGGCTGGGCGAGAACGTCTCAGACGTCTCTGACCTGCTCGCTCTCGAGATGCAGCAGGCGAACGGGTACGGACCGATGGCCGTGCTGGCTAGCTCCGTGGACATGGTCGTGCCGGCGCCCGGGCTGTCGCTGCGCTTCGCCAGGACGTTTCCTAACTCCATACCGACCCGTTTCCGGATGGGTCCGCTGGGCCGCGGATGGTCGCATTCCTGGGAGCTGCACTTGGTGGAGTTGGCGGACGGGACGGTGCAGGTTGTGAGCCCGGGCCTCGCCGGCCGGGTATTCCAGCCGGATAGCCGGGGCGGCTACTTCTGTGGGCAGGGCAGCTACGCCGAGCTTACGAAGGAGGCGAACGGCTCATTCCTGCTGATGGAACAGAGGGGCGGAGTGTCCGCTTTCCAGGCAGACGGCAGATTGGATTACTTGGAGGACGACGACGGCAACCGCATCACCTGCGGCTACACGGGCGACTGGCTGACCTCGCTGGTGCACTCGTCCGGCCAGGCAATGCAGATTGAGTACAACGGCGCTGGCCGGATCGAGCGCATCGTCGACGGACAGAGCCGCGAGACTGTCTTCACGTACGACGCGCAGGACGAGCACCTCCTCTCGGTCGAGGATCCCGACGGCCAGGTCTTCCGCTACACTTACGAGATTGGTGCTGGCGCGGCAAGCCTGCACTCGCTGCTTTCGGTGGAGTATCCCGATGGGCCGCAGGACTACTTCGGCTACAACGAACGCGGCTGGCTGGTAAGCGCCCAGCAGGGCGGGGGCGATGTCGCCGTCGTCTTCAGCTACGGTCCGTCAGGGTCGGTCGAAGTCACCACCGCAGAGGGGGAGGAGAGCACCTTCTTCTATGACCACCGCGGCCTGCTGGTCAAGTCCACCGACCCTCTGGACAACACGTTCCAGGTCGCCTTCAATGACAGTCTCCTGCCCACGGCCATAACGGATCCTGCCGGGCGGCTCTACACGGCGCAGTACGACGAGTACGGCAACCAGACCGTCTCCACCAATCCGCTCGGCCAGACCGTGCGCTATCACTACGCGGACCCGTTTGGCAGGATTGCCTCCATGACGGACTCCAGGGGCGGAGCCGTGGGCTTCTCCTACGATGCCAAGGGCAACGTGGTGTCCATTACCTATGACGACGGCACCACAGAGGGCTTCTCCTACGATGCGCTCGGGAACATCAGCTCCTGGGTGAACCGGCGCGGGCAAACCGTAGAGTACGCCTACGATGCGGATGGTCGCGTGCTGACCAGGTCGTATCCCGACGGCCCCGACATCGAGTACACATACGACGCCCTGGGCAACCTCACTCAGGTCGTGGACTTGTCGGGCACGACCGTGATGACGTACGACGCCGACCGCCTTCTGACCCGCGTCGACTATCCCGGCGACCCGTACCTGGAGTTCGCCTACGATG
>CAYUDW010000281.1:0-4085 GCA_964442595.1 uncultured candidatus Brocadiaceae bacterium | reverse complement strand
TTAACATTAAAAAATGCTCTGAATTTTTTGAAAGTATTTCTCCTACTCTATAACGTGCTGTTTTTTTTGTCTTATTTGCGTAAAGATAAGCACTCATCTTATGGGCTTCATCAACGATAATCAGATCAAAATGAGAGGCAGAAATAGAGGGAAGGATATCATCTCTTTTTATAAAATCAATAGAAGTGATAATCTGATTTTCCCTCATCCACATATTTTCACCATAAAGAGCGTTTAAAAGACTCCTATCAACCATAAGAAATTTTTCTTCAAATCTGTCTTTTAACTCTCTCCTCCATTGATCTTTAAGGTGCCCAGGCACTACTATTAATATTTTGCTTATAAGATTGCGAAGTTTTAACTCTTTAATAATAAGCCCTGCCATAATAGTTTTACCTGCTCCGGGGTCATCGGCAATTAAAAAACGTATTTGTGGCATTTTTAATACATAACCATATACTGCTTCAATTTGATGAGGAAGGGGGTCAATCTTGGAAACATTCATTGCTAATAATGGGTCATAAAGGGATGCAAAACGATAGCGGGTTGCTTCTAAAGATAAAAATACTTTCCAGGGTTCTTCAGAAAATGTAGATTCAGTGCTAAGAATAGAAATATTTGATAGCTCTTCACGAAGAATAATTTGGTCGACATATTTTCTTGAATTAATTGTAACACCAATTATGTGAAAATATTTTTCATCTTCTTCAACTAATTTTATTTCTACTGGTTCTGACCACTGATTGCCTTTAATGATGTCGCCTGGTTTTATGTTTGTCATTTAATCACCTCTTACCCTAGTATAATTTAAAATAAGTAGGCATACAAATCATATAAAAATAGACATTGAACTTTCAATATATTCCGAAATTACTCAAATTTTCCATTAAAACAAGTTATGAAAATATTTCTTTTTTTATTAAAATTAGATATTCTTTGTAATTATATCACACGGCTACGACTACTGTATGGCGATAATTGTAAAGATAATTTGAAATAATTGAAAAAGTTTGATTTTTTAAGTTTTTATTTAAAAATGATGATTTTGTAAAATAGTACACACGGAAAAAAGCCGGCAGTCTGGCGGTCATAATATTTTAGACCCATAACTTTGCGCCCTATCCTTTCGGATAGTTTGCCTTTTTCAGCTTTTGATTGGTTATCTATAAAACACACCGTTATCTATATACTGCATTGCTTATAAAAAATCCTTCTTTTTGAGGAAAAAAAATTATTGTAAGTTAGTGTTACATGGGGACAGACTTTACTTTTTACCTATCATAAATGTGGGGAAATAAAAGAAGTCAGTCCCCCTTTTATACATAAGTGCGGGAATACAAAAGAAGAATGTCCCCCAGAATTCTATTAAAAGTCCTTCTTTTTTAGAAGAAAAGTTTATTCAATTGACCAATTCGCCAATTAACCTATTGACCGATTAATAATACGAGTTATGAGATAATTTAATCATTGGTATTAATAACAAAAACATAAATATAAAATAAGGAAAGAGGATGAAAGATGAGATTGCCGCGTCGCTACGTTCCTCGCAATGACGGAAAGAGAAAGGGAGATGTAAATTTAAGAAGTGGCGCTATCCAGAATATTTTTTCCTTTATTGGTTAATACATATCCGCCTGTTTTAGGTGCTCCTTCAAAAATAATAAGATTCAAGCGTTTTAAAATTGATAAGTCTCTTTCTGCTGTAGCCGTAGATATATTAAACAGCCTCTCCACATTAGGCCGTCTAATGCTCTTATATGTATTTAAATATGATATTTCCTTTTTCAATCGGAATTTTACTCCCTCATTTACTCCCTCATAATGTAACATTTCGTCAAATTTTTTACTGAATGTTTCAGGGATAATAATGGATTCTTTAATTTTGAGTCTTTTAAAGGTTACCATGAAGAAATTATCAAATTCAAATTTAATCGGAGGTAAGCCGGCTTTAGATATGAGGTTCTTCATTTTATTGATACCGGTCCCCATTTTCCAAATGAAGAATGTCCCCCAGGATTCTACTAAAAGTCCTTCTTTTTTGGGGAATTGTTTTATTTTATTTAACACTAATTATTGTTCCCTGTTCTTTCCATTCTTGCCATTCAAGACTGGTAATTTCTGTAAATCGAAGAAGGTCTTAAGGCAATTATTTTCCGGGCGAGAGGTGCAAAATTGTTTTCCGCGTAAAGTGCATTTTTACTTACCGTTTACAAATAAACTAATTATCTTTTCGTAGACAGGCGGGATGCCTGTCCTACTTTCTCTCTTATTTCTTAATAACTTCCCAGTGTCCGCCTTTTGGAGAGCCGATTCTTCTTAATAATCCTTTTTTCTTTAATTTTGTAATATTATTATCAACCGCCGTAGTGCTTATTTTTATATGCTCAGAAAGTTCTTTCGTGGTGATATATTTATTATCTTCCATTAATTTTAGAATTTTTATTTCGTTTTCTCCTAACTTTACACCCAACTTATCTCCCAACTTTACACCCAACTTTTTAGGGACTTTTTCAGTGGCCTTTTTGGTTCTTGTAAAAGTCACGATAAAGAAGTTATTATAATAAAATTCCACATTCCCCTGGCCGTGTTCTTTAACAGCGTTTTTAATCCTATTTATTCCGGTTCCAATTTGTTCAATGTAATCTGCTCGGTTTAACAGGGAAGCGATAACCGGATTCCTTACCACGCTTTTTGTGCCGAATTCTTTAGCATCAAGCCCGGAAGGCAGGCCACCCGGATTGGATATTTCCACCCGATCATCGAAGATTTCAATCATCACACTGGCACCTTTTTCAAAATAATCCCGATGACAAACAGCATTAATAATAGCTTCCCTAAGTGCTATTTCCGGTATCTCAGGAATTTCCTCCCGCCGTAAATTTTCAATCCTGTATTCAAGGTTGGTATGTCTTTTGACAAACATTACTGCATCTTCAATATTTTGAATAATATTTCCGTAAAAATCTTTTTTATCCAAGATATGTAATTTCTCCGTCCCTTTATACAGGACACAAACAACCTTGGCTTGTAATAATAAAAACTCTGTGGATTTTGTAAAAAACAACACACCCGCATTGGTTAATTTACCGTTTTTCAACAGGCAGTCAAGATTTTCAAGAAGAAATTTATGATCGATTGCCGGTGTTATATTTGATAGTCCAATAAAATTTATAAATGCCTCTTTATCAAAATCTCTGTTAAAATTAGCTTTACTATTTTCCAATTCATCAAAACGAATCCTGCCTTCTTTCTGGAAAAAAGAGACAATTTCATTCCGTGTTAACTTTTGGCTGTTCGGTCCAATTCGGATAAAAAATCCCCTTGAACATCCATACGGTTTTTCTTTACCCTGAGGCACACTGACGATAATAATACTATCCGATACTGATATTTTTATATTTAATTTTGGTTCAAGTCGATTCACTATATCCTGTATTCTTGAAAGAATATTATTGTCTGTTTTGATACCTTTAATCTCCCTATCATCGGAAACACCCAGCAGCACTTTCCCGCCGGAAGAATTGGCAAAAGCACACACTTCTTCAATGAGAGATTTGTCAAGAGATTCTTTAAATTCAAGATGGTAACCTTCACCGGTCTGTATTAATTGTTTTAATTCTTTATCCATTTCTCATTTCCTTTTTATTCTCATTAACTTTACTAAAAGATACCTCGAAAGCAGGTAAGAACGAATCATTCAAGCTCTCCCAATATTTTTTCATCAAGATTTATAATTAGTCTCCATTTAGCGCTTTTCGGACCTTTTTTCGACATAGTTGGGTCTAATAAAAGATAATTTCGAGTATTTAATTTAGGAAGTTTTATTTTTTTATTTAATAGTTCGCATAGATAACCTAATCTTCTTAATACTCCGGAGTTTCCTACGCGCTGAGCATAATTTTCGAGTTTTTTTCGATCAAATTTATTATTCTTTAAAGCTTTTGCTACTTCAATTATTCCACCGCAATATTGAGGTTTATCCAGGCAATCGATGATAGTTTTTTCTTTGTCCGTAATATCTATTTGGGTTTCTTCTATCCATTCTTTTCTAATTCCAAAAAATTTAGATTCTTTTATTTTTACTA
>CAYUDW010000280.1:0-4171 GCA_964442595.1 uncultured candidatus Brocadiaceae bacterium | reverse complement strand
GGCGGGCGCTGTGCATCGGGGAACACGCACGAAAGGTCCAGTATAGGCCAGCCGGAACGACGGCGCAAAGGAGCGGGGCGCCATGCTGTTGTTGCTCACCTGGCTGCCGGGAATCTACACAACCACGTCCGGGTCCGGCGTCCAGTGCCTCACAGCGCGTTGATCCCGTCGTCCTGCGGGGCTAGGTGGGCGTAGGCTCTGGGTTGGGAAGCCGGCCGGACCTAGCGTGCGCTATTCGGACATTCTTCGGACACTTTCGCGCCAAATGCCGGTCCGCCGCCATCCAGCACCTGCAGCCATATGCTCGCCGTAAGTCATTCAGCCGATGCATGTTGAGCAAGCATCTGCGGGCAACATCGCTCTGCATTGATCATGCCGGTTCGCAGGTTCGGGGCCTAGTGGGCAAGAGCCCACGGGGGGTTCGAATCCCCCCATCCGCCCCCCCCTATCTACATAATCTGCGTATGTGCAAGGCTTTACGCCCTCCCCGCCCCAAGCCCTTGGCGGTCGCCTTCCCGCCTGCCAAGCGGTCTCTGTGATCGCACCATGCGACGAGCGGGGAAGACAGCCGGGGCCCAACCGGCAGGGCCCCCGGTGGGTGGCAACCTTACGGCCAGGTCTCGATGGACGTCAGCACCTGGCTGCCGGTCGAGGGTCGGCAGGCAAATAACTGCGGCTCGATACCTTCCGGCTCGTAGTAATCCCTCTGCAGTGCGTGGCGCACCTCCTCATCGCCGCTATCCTCTACCAGGACCATGATGCAGCCTCCGAGGCCGGCCCCTGCCAGTTGGGCGCCGGCAACCTGAGCACATCCGCCCGCGCAGTCGACCATCTTGTCGATCTCAGGCGTGCTGCACCCGTAGGCGCCCGGCTGTTCCCACAGAGCTGCGCCCGACAGCGCCAGTGCCCTCGGCGAAGCCGAGAGCTGCACCAGGGCCCGTAGGCGGTCGTCCGTTGCGCGCCACTCGAAGGGCGTGCGCTCCGGCATCCAGCGGGCCACGCGGTCGCCGTCGTGCGACACGTCCATCATGCGGCCCAGGCCGGCAACGTCCCCCCTATCGAGGAGCCGTCCCGTTCTTTCCGAGCGCTCGCATTCGGCCAGGCCGAACAGCGCCACGTCGCGCACGGGGAACCGAAGCTCGCCCAGATTCAGCCCCCTCACGCACTTGTCCACCAGGGGGTGCTCCGCCGCCATGCGCTCCACCTCATCGGGGCCCACCTCGACCGGCATGTGCAGCAGCAAGCTGTAGAGCGCCGGGAGGGACACGTCAAGATTGCGCGTGCTCACGTCGCGCAGATGCTCGATGAGCCCGGCGAACCCCGGCACTTCGCGGCGCACGATCTCCCTGGCCATGTGGTAGCAGGCCACGCGAGCGTTGAAGCGTCCCTGGGCGTTCTCTACTTGCCTGGCCTGGATGCCGGAGTTGCACACCATGAGCGACCATCCCTCGGGAAAGGGGTGATGGCCGACGACCTGGAAGGGGAAGAAGGAAACGCTCACCACCTCTCTCTCCCGGCCGAACTTGATGGCGGCGTGGTCACCGGCACCGCCGCGGGTGCCGACGAACCATTCGCCCTCGCCACACAGGTCCACGAACTCCTTGGGCCTCATGTTCAGGCCGTTCAACTCTGTGAGCGCCTCGGCCGCTGCCACGACCAGCGCGGACGACGAACTCAGCCCCGCCGCCTGGGGGATGTTACCGTACACCACAGCGTCCATGCCCCGGAGCTGGCGGCCCTGGAATCGATGCAGGAGGCGCAGGGCCGCGCCCTTAACGTAGTTGGACCAGTCGCCGGCGCTTTCCGAGGCCAGCCGTTGCACGTATTGCGAGTCGAGCGTGCGGAGCCAATCCTCCCAGTGGATATCGGCCGTAAGTTCGCCGAACGTAAACGATCGAGACGGGAAGCTGGCGTAGTCGAGGTTCCATAGGTTCACCCTGTCGTCGTCGCGCGCACAGGCGGCCATGACGATCTCGCGATCGATGGCCATCAGGTTGCAGGTTCCGCCCTGGTGGTCGATGTGGCGCCCCATCAGGTTGATGCGTCCCGGCGACCGCACCACGATGGCAGGCTGCTCGTGTCCGACCTGGACGCTCAGTGCATCCACGGCCCGCGCGGCAAGCCCGTTGGGATCGCGGCGCGCCAGGTAGTTGTGCCACCGTTCCAGGGCCGGGTAGCGCAACGTGCTCTGCATGCGGCGGGCGTGGACCTTCCTCACGCGCTCAAGCTGATCCAGGTTGTTGAAGGCCATGACGTCCTCGGGGTCCTGGATCCTGAAAAGCCCCACGCGGCCACCGGCCGCACCGATCAGGTCGAGAACGTCCGTGAAGTAGCACTGGCCCTGCACGTTGTCGGTGCGCAAGGCGTGTACGGCGTTCCTGAGCCGGTTGAAACGGCCCATGTAGACGCTCAGGTTGCAGTGAGGCGAGGCCACCGCCTCTTGCACCGATACGGGGCCCCCGGGCAGGTCGAACGCATCGGGCACGGCCCCTGCCTCTGCGAGCACTGCGGACCAGCTCAGCGATTCGCCCTGGAGTACCTCATGAAGCGCAGGTAAGCAGACGGCCAGCTCGCGAGGATCAGGGATGAAATCGCTTGTCAGTTCCCGAAGCTCTTCTATCGTGCCGGGTCTGGCATTGTCGGGCAGGCCCCGCAGATGAGCTGCCAGGCTCCGGACGCGGATGTCCGGTACCTCGATGATGGCGGGCGAAAGCCCGGGGCGCTCGACGACCTTGCCGGAGCCGGGATAGTGCTCGCTCGGACCGACGACCAGGTACAGGTCGCAGTCAGAGCCCCCATAGGCCTCGACCACACCCCGGATCACGTGGGGGGCAACCACCTTGTCCCCCGTGCATATCAGCACGTGCTCGGGCGGACGGACCCCGTTGAGCAGATCGAGGGCGCAACGCACCGCGTCGCCGGTGCCCAGAGGGCTCTCCTGGAAGGCGAACAGCACGTCCGGTTTGGCGCGGCTCGCCTCGGACATGATCTCGCCCGCACGGTGCCCCACAACGACAACGTGCCGGTGGATGCCCGCCTCTTCATAGGCTCTCAGCGCGTTCTCGATAACGGATAGAGGACCGATCTTACAGCACGGCTTGGGCGGCATGTCCTGAGGCATCCTGCGCCCAACGCCAGCCGCCAGGGTGACCGAGCAGATCTCCCAGTCCATGGGATCGAGAACTCCAATCCGAGATTGAGCAGTGCCCAGGGGAGATTCTATGAAGGGGCGGCCGCGACGTCAAGCCTTTGCCCGATGCCAATCTGCACTTCGGGTCTCCCGAAGACAGCTCTTCGGGAACCGGTCTTCGACGCCATGCGCTGCCGCCGCGTGAGCGTGGCCGACATCGGCCGTTCGGTGCGGGCAAAGCCCACGGTGAAGCATACCGTAGGCCTACTCCGCCGAAGCAGGTTCGGTACCGAAGGCCGGCGTGACCGCCTGTTTGTGGCAGAAGATCGGTGGATGTTCCCCAGCATGGGCTGTTGCGGGCCGCCCGCGCAGGTGGCCGGCCTCAGATGTGACAATGTTGGCAGTCAATGACGTCTTTGTCACACTTCTGTCCGTCAGTTTGGTTTCCGCCAGGCGTCGGCCTGCCCGTTCCCTCTCCGGCCGGGGCGCCCCGTGGGCCTGATACAGCGCATGCTGCACGGAATCCCTGCTCTTCGGAACACGACTTGCGAGCAGGGGACACTTGCGCTGCGCCCTCTGGGGATAGTGGGGGCCGGTTTCCGATCAGTCACTGCCCGGCGCTCCTCGCCGCGACCTCGTTACGCGAGAACGAATTGACCGACGACCGACTTCTGGGAAGACTGCGGACGGAGCTGGAGATTGCGCGGGCCCTGCTCGACGAAGTGAAGGCCAGTGCCAGAAGGCCGATCGTGCGCTCGTTTTCGGAGATGCTCTTGAGGGAGAAGGTCAGGGCCGAGCGCTACAGGCGCAACTTCGCAGTCCTTGTGTTGATCTCTGACCGTGGTCGTGGCCTGAAGATTCTGAAAGACCTGAGGAACTGCCTGCGCGCCAGCGACCTGATAGGTGTTGTGGATGGGGACGACGGCAGTTGCCTCCCGGACCGGCTCAGAAAGGACGTCGGACACCTCGATGAGGCCGCTGAGGCCCTGGGACGGCAGATCGTGGGAGCCATCTTGCCGGAGACGGACCGTACAGGAGCAC
>CAYUDW010000279.1:0-4180 GCA_964442595.1 uncultured candidatus Brocadiaceae bacterium | reverse complement strand
GTTGAAAGGGGTTTAGTAACTAATGAATGAGATTCAGTGGTTCAATCGTATAACACGAAGAAAGGAGAAAAGGACATGGCTAAAGTAGCAATTTTAACAAATTTTATGGATTTCAGTCCCGGTTACAGTCTAACGGGAATCGTCAAGGATCAGTGTTACATGCTCCTCAGGCATGGACATGAAGTAACCCTTTTTGTTAATGACCAGTATAATTTCAATTCAGGTGAACCTGTCGTAGAGGAGGATGTTGTTCGGTACGGTGGGGATTTTTCTAAATATGAGATGAAGGCTGTTATCCCTTTCCAGAAACTTACCGACTACAAATCAATCAATGATGTATCCGAAGATGACCACAAGATCATAGAAAAGACGAAAAATGTACTTATTAAGGAACTCGAAGGAACAGATTTTGTTTTTACCCATGATTTTGCGTTCACCGGATGGTTTCTTATCTACGGGCAAGCCTGCCGTCAGGCTTCTCCACACTTGCCTAATGTGCGGGGATGGTTTCATTGGGTCCACTCCGTGCCCAGTGCAATGTCAGACTGGTGGTTCATTAAACAGTATGGAGAGAAGCACAAGATCATCTACCCCAATTATACCGATAGAATACGAGTAGCAGAACAGTATAGGGGAACGATGGAAGATGTTCGTGTAATCCCCCACATTAAAGATATTCGATGTTGGTTTGACTTTCACTCTGATACTTGCAGATTCATCGACAAGTATCCCGGGGTTATGGAGTCAGATGTAGTTCAGATTTTGCCAGCCTCCGTTGATCGCCTTGAGTCAAAACGGGTTCGAGAAGTATGCAAGATCATAGCGGGGTTGAAAAAGCAAGGTCGATCGGTATGTTTAGTCATTGCAAATCAATGGGCAACAGGGAGACAACAAAAGCAGGATGCCGATAAGTTTAGGGTCGAAGCTGTACGTTTTGGGCTCATCGACCAAAAGGAGCTGATTTTCACTTCCGATTTTGAGCCGCCTAAATTCGATGTTGGTATCCCACAGCGCATGATCCGAGAACTTTTCCTCTGCTCGAATCTTTTTGTTTTCCCCACACGGGAGGAGAGTTTCGGATTAGTTGTCCCTGAGGCAGCCTTATCAGGGTGCTTTATGGTTCTTAATAAGTCTCTGCAAATGCAGATTGAGGTCAGTGGTAATGCTGCGATTTACTTTGACTTTGGATCGTTCCATCAGGAACACAACGTACAATCGGAACGGTATTATGAGGATATAGCCTTTGTGGTTGCGGGCAGGATGAAGGAGAATGAATCTCTGATGTCCAGAACGTTTGCCCGTCAGACTTACAATATGGACAACTTATATCACAAGTTCTATTTTCCTACGATGTCTGAAATGAGGCTGAAAAAATGAATATCAATGTAATAATCCCCGTTGTTCAGCCGATGCTATGCGCTGACCTCCTGAGATCAATGGAGAATAATACTATCCTTCCTCAAAGAGTTATCATCGTAGACAACACCGATGTAGAGTTATGGCCAGAAGGCTATCATCCTCTTTCTGATAAATTTCAGATTGATGTATACAAGAGTGTAAATGGGAGAGTCAACGAATCTTGGAATCTTGGTGTGTCTCTTGTTGATATTACCTGCGACTATGTTTCCATACTGAATGATGATGTTTATTTGAATCGATGGTTTTTCCAAAGAGTTCTTGAAACTTTTGATCTCTATAAGGACTGTGGTGTAGCTTGCCCTGCCGCCGTAAACTTTATGGAAGAATTTAGAAAAGGGAAAGGAAAGCGCCGTATAAAAAAGATGGGGAAGAGGGAAGGTTGCGCTTTTACTATTAAGAAAAAATATTTGGATGCGATTGCTCCTATTCCGACACACAGGATTGAGACATTTCATGGTGACGATTGGTATTGGTATTGGACAAATATGAAAGGTCAAAAATGGTATCAGGATTTAGGAAATATAATTTTCCACCATGTAGGCAGTTCCGTATTGCCTTTGGGATTTAGGGCCATGAAAAAGAAGGAGCGGAATGAATGGGAAAAGGTCATGGAAGAACTCGGGGGATGACCTAAAAAAATATGAGGTACATATCGGTGAGCTTCCTATATGGTATTGGGAAACCGTCAGGGAATTTATTCTTTACTATTGTCCTGATATGCACTCGACAAATAAGGCTATATTAATTGAATTGCTTAATTTGACTGAACCAAAACCTGAGAAAGATTCTAAGATGGTTGAATTGAAAAGGAAAACGGGATGAGGTTAATATTTTTATTTACACAACAGGGAGCTGGACCAAAAGGTGCGGTATATGATGCGTCTGTTCCGTCGAGGAATCACTTTGCGGTTGGTGAAGGAGGACTTAAATCAGAAGGCTACATGTGGCTCCTTCACAGAATGTTGGAGACCAAGATAGTTGATGAGATAATTATATTCATTGAGTCCAATAGGTACTCAGGTTCAGCAAGTATATATGGAATACCAATTCATGTTGTTCCTCATATTACTAATGTGGATCCTTTTATGCAACCTGAAGATGTGATATGGGTACGTGGGGGATTTCGTTCTTGGCACGAATGGTTGGTTAAAAGGAAAGGAAAGCATTGGTTATTGTTATATGCCGCAGACACAGGTAGAGAGAGATGGTTATTTTGGGACATTATCTTTTCTGATATTGGAAAAAAGAATTGGATTGATGCGAGAAACAGACTTCGAGTAGGTTTCCATAAACCAATTCACCCCAAGATATTCTATCCAATTGGGTGTGTTCCAGAATATGATGTCTGCATTGGTGCTTCTCATATCCATGATAAGAAGGGTCAATGGAAAACGATCCAAGCGGTAATTGAATATCAGAAGATGTACGGGGTTAAACTTAAATGTGCAATGCCAGGGAGGTTGATGCGTGGGACGAATACAAGTCAGATTCCGAAAGTTATTGCGGAACATAGCCTTGATATTAAAGTTCTGGGAATGGTAGGGAGGAAAACCGTCAACCAGATATATAACAAATCTAAACTGTTTGTTTATCTTGGTGGGGGAGGACAGAATGACAGGGGTCCATTGGAAGCACTTTGCTGTGGGACACAAATAATTATATGTAATCCAGCAAGGCACCATGAAGTCTGTTATCTGGATCCAACGGTTAATGCAGTTTGTGAGAAGCATCTGGACTTTAAAATGGTTGCTCAGAAAATGAATTTGGCGCTCAATAAATGGACAACTAATACGAAAACATTGGTTCATAAATATTTCGAGGCGCAGAATGGAATCGAGACTGTTTGCCTACCAGAGATGAAATCAGTTTTTGATGTGATACGGAGGAACCCTCAACCAAGCAAGGAAGCATTACAGGAGATACTCGATGCACAGGGAACAAAAGGAGTGGTGTGAAAGCATAAAGGAGCAGTTCCCAGACTACTTCGACTGTGCAAGGGTTCTTGACATAGGTTCATTAGATGTGAACGGGACAAACCGATACCTCTTCAAAAACTCTCACTATATTGGAGTTGACGTTGTACAAGGTCCTGGAGTTGACATAGTTTCTCCAGCGCATGAAGTAACTGGTGAGAGATATGATGTTGTGCTGTCTACAAATGCGTTGGAGCATGACATGTTTTGGTACCTTACGTTGCCACAAATGATGAGACTGACTGACAGTGGTGGATTAATGTTTTTCTCATGTGCATATAGTCAAAGGCAACATGGCACAAAAATAGCGAAACCAAAGGATTCAGGAACGACTCAACTCGAAGGTCATTGGAGTAAATATTATCGGAACTTAAAGGTTTTGGATGTCTACTCGGTGATGAATCCTGAAAGACATTTCGTAGCTTTTATGCTTGGTACAGCAGGAAGAGATTTAAGATTTTGGGGGATAAGAAAATGAATTTTACATTTAAAAAACATGCAAAAACTGGAAGATACAGATCTTTTGACTATAATCATACTGATATTAAATTGAAGGGGAAAGTTGTTGGTAGTATTAATGAAGGAAGTAACAGAAAGTACCGTATTTCGTTTGCGATTAAGAAGGAGAAAACGAAAGAAGATCCAGCGCCGTTTAAGTGGATCCGATTAAAATTTGTTTGTGATAATGAAGACGATGCAAGAAATATAGTTAAAAGATACTCGGCAGAACTTCAAGAAAGATATGATTTATATTTGTTTGATTAAGGAAATTAAAAAATGAAGGTATA